>NZ_CP182486.1:1200000-1500000 GCF_052327305.1 Sphingobium sp. CR28
GAAGCCGCAGCGCCCATCCACCCCCGGACGAGCGATCAGGCGCCGAAGGTGCGCTGCCACCAGCCCCGACGCGGCTGCCCGTCATCGCCATCTTCTGCTGCCACTTCAGTACCTTCACCGGCGGCATCGGCGACTGCGGGCGCGGTCACGGCTTCAGGCGCAGCGACTGGCGACGGGGCAACGATCGCTGCCTCCTCCGTGACGGCTGGCTCGGCCGAGGCGGCAGCCTTGCGGCGGGTCCGCTTGGGCTTTGCCTCCGGTGTCGGCGCGGCGTCCGCGTCGGCAGCTGCGGCTTCGGTTTGCGCCACTGGCTCGACCTTCGGCTTGCGCGTCCGCTTCGGCTTCGGCTTCGCTTCGGCGGCGACCTCCTCCACGGGAGCCGGCGCTTCCGGCGCTGGCTCAGGCGCATCCGTCACGTCTGCGGCCGGCTCGCTCACCACCACTTCGTCCTTGCGGGCGCGCGGACGTCTGCGCGTCTTGCGCGGCGCTTCGGCAGGCTCGTCGATGGCATCGACAGAAACGGGCGCACCTTCAGCTTCCACCGGCGCTTCGGCTGCGGAATGCTCTGTGGCATTCTCGCTGTCGATCTCGCTCTCCGCTTCTGTCGATGCGGAAGCCGAACCGGCCTCTCCGTTATTTTCGCGACGACGACGGCCACCACGACGGCCTCTACGGCTCTTGCGAGGAGCAGCCTCCGGAGCGCCTTCGGCTACGGCCTCAGCGTCGCCTTCGCCCGCGTCTTCAGCGTCATCCATGGACTCGCCGTCCTCACCGCCTTCGCTGGCCGGCGCTTGGTCGGCATGCTCTTCTCCGTCGCGCCGTCCTCTGCGGCGACGGCGGCGGCGACGCTTGCCGGTGCGCTCACCCTCTCCTTCGTCTTCGCCGCGCGGCGCAGCTGAACGGTCCTCAGCGACCGGCTCGTCTTCTTCCTCCTCGATGTCCTCGGGCAGATCGTCGAGATCGGAATCGCTGTCATCGACGATCGGGGCGTACGTCACCTGATGCAGGGGACGCGGCCCAGTCGCTTCGACGGACATGCGCGCGCCTTCCACCTCGCCATCGGGCAGGATAGCGATCTTCACGCCGTAGCGGGTCTCGATCTCGTCAAGTTCGCGGCGCTTGTTGTTGAGCACATAGAAGGCCGCTTCCTGGCTGGCACGCAGCGTGATGAGCGTGCCGCGTCCACGCGCAGCTTCCTCCTCCAGCATACGCAGCGCCGAAAGGCCCGCCGAAGACGCGGTACGAACGAGCCCCGTGCCTTCGCAATGCGGACAGGCGCGGGTCGAGGCTTCCAGAACGCCGGTGCGCAGCCGCTGGCGGCTCATCTCCATGAGGCCAAAGCCCGAGATGCGGCCGACCTGGATACGCGCGCGGTCGTCCTTCAGGGCCTCCTTCATGGCCTTTTCGACCTTACGGACATTGGAGTTGTGCTCCATGTCGATGAAGTCGATGACGACGAGCCCGGCCATGTCGCGCAGGCGCAACTGGCGCGCGATTTCGCGCGCGGCTTCCAGATTGGTCGCGGTCGCCGTCTGCTCGATATTATGCTCGCGCGTCGAGCGGCCCGAGTTGATGTCGATGGAGACCAGCGCCTCGGTCGGGTTGATGACCAGATATCCGCCGGACTTTAGCTGGACGACCGGGTGATACATCGCCGCAAGCTGGTCCTCGACGCCGAAGCGCTGGAAGAGCGAAACGGTGTCGGCATATTGCTTCACGCGCCGGGCATGGCTCGGCATCAGCAGCCGCATGAAGTCCTTGGCCTGACGATAGCCATCCTCGCCCTCGACGACGACTTCCTCGACCTCGCGATTATAGATGTCGCGGATCGCGCGCTTGATGAGGTCACTGTCGTTATGGATCAGTGCCGGCGCGGCGGACTTGAGGGTGTTCTCGCGAATCTCGTCCCACAGGCGCGCCAGATAGTCGAAATCGCGGCGAATTTCGGTCTTGGTGCGCTGAAGGCCAGCCGTGCGGACGATGCAGCCCATGCTCGACGGCAGGTTCATCTCCGCGATGATCGACTTCAGGCGCTTGCGATCCGCTGCGCTGCTGATCTTGCGCGAGATGCCGCCGCCATGGCTGGTGTTGGGCATCAGCACGCAATAGCGGCCCGCAAGGCTGAGATAGGTGCTGAGAGCCGCGCCCTTGTTGCCACGCTCTTCCTTGACGACCTGGACGAGCAGCACCTGCCGGCGCTTGATGACGTCCTGAATCTTGTAGCGGCGGCGCAGTGCCATGCGCTTGCGGCGCAGTTCCTCGGTCGCCGCCTCGATCTTGCCGCCACGACGGCCACCGCTGCGTGGTTCGCCTTCGCTGCTCTCGCCGGATTCTTCCTCGCCATCGGCCGGACGGTCGATCTCTTCGACCAACTCCTCGCCGCTCTCGCCGCCTTCTTCTTCCTCGTCCTCTTCGGCACGCAGAGCGGCTTCTTCCGCCGCATGCTCGGCCTCTTCACGGAGCAGAGCCTCGCGGTCTTCCCGCGGAATCTGGTAATAATCGGGATGGATTTCCGAGAAGGCCAGGAAGCCGTGGCGGTTGCCGCCATAATCGACGAACGCCGCCTGCAGCGACGGCTCGACGCGGGTAACCTTGGCTAGATAGATATTGCCCTTGAGCTGCTTGTGCTCGGCGGACTCGAAGTCAAACTCCTCGATCCGGTTTCCTGTCACGATGGCGACACGGGTTTCTTCCCGGTGGCGCGCATCGATCAACATACGGGTTGTCATTCAATGTTCTCCGGTCGGCTCCGCTCCAGCGCGCTTGGGCAACTGGCGGAGACGACAATAAGATGGGCCGGAGGTGCCGCAGCGTTCCTGGAACGCTTGCGCGGCCGCCGGCCCGGGTTTCAACGAAATGGGGCGTGTCTGTCGCGGAGACATGACCGGCAACGGCGCCGGCGCGCTTGGCGCGTGTCCACAGGGCTAGGCTCGCATCCGCGTGCCTGGCGCTGGAACTCTCATGCCACATGCAACATCAACCTGTTCTATCGCCTGTTTCGACAAGCGACCAATAAGCCGGGCAGTAGATGCGGAGGGACGCTGCGTTAGCAGGCTCCGGCCCGGAATGACTATCGCTAGCAGGCGCGCCAGCATTGGGCAACGGCGAAGTTGGCCGGCCCCGCGCAAGCACCTCGTGCCGCTTAGCTGGCTATGGTCGACTGCCGGCGCAAGACTTTGCGCTGGACGAGGTGCCGCACTGGACTGCAAAAGGCGCTCCATGCTCCCGCTGGCCCTGCTGCTTGCCGCCCCCTCGCACATTCCCGTCGAACCGCGCATCTGTGTGTCGGCGTGCAGCGAACCCGTTTTATCCATGTTTCCCGCGGCAAGCCTGACCAAGCGACCGTCGCGAAACAAGGGAATAACTGTCCCCATTCCCGATGCAGCGCCCGCGCTGGCCTTGCCTCCGATCATGGGACCGAACGATCCTGACCGGCCACTTGTCGTCATCGACGCGGGACATGGCGGCCATGACCCGGGCTCTCATAATCCGCGCCTCGGCTGGCAGGAAAAGGACATCACGCTGGCCATCGCCCAGCGCATTCGCGACAATCTGCTCAAGACCGGACGAGTGCGCATTGCCATGACGCGCGACGACGATCATTTCCTCGTCCTTCAGGAGCGCTACGGCATCGCGCGAAAAATGGGCGCCGCCCTGTTCATCTCGATCCACGCGGATGCGGCGCAAAACCCCCAGGCGCAGGGCGCGACGATCTACACTCTGTCCGATGTCGCGTCGGATCGTGAGGCGGCACGTCTCGCGGCGCGCGAAAATCGCAGCGACATTCTCAACGGTGTGGATCTGACCGCGCAGGACAGCAGCGTCGCCTCGATCCTCATTGACCTTACTCAGCGCGAGACGCTCGCTGCCTCCACGCGCTTCGCGGACCTGATCCATCGCGAATCTTCCCAACTGGTCCGCTTCCGCACGCCCTATCACCGCTTTGCCTCGCTCGTCGTTCTCAAGGCACCGGATACGCCCTCCATCCTGTTCGAAGGGGGCTACATCACCAATGACGAAGACGCGAAGTTCCTTGCCAGCAGCGCGGGGCAGGCCGGCATCGCGAGCGGCATTGCCCGGGCCGTGACCGTCTACTTCGCGCGGCAGGGCACCACACGATAAACGCCGCTCCTCGTCGCATCAGCGCAAAAGCGGTTTCCACGAGAGAGATGACTCTTTAGAGCGGGCCACGATGGACGAGACGACGCGCGAACCGACCCGCATTCGCTTGCAGCGGGATGGCAAGGGAGGCTGGCGCGAGCGCATTTCTGCGCTCTGGTCCCGCCGTCGCGTGCGCTGGCTCACTCTTGCCATCGGCGCCGTCGTGGCAGCCTTCTTTCTGTTCTGGATCATTTTCGCGCGTGGCCTGCCGGATGCGCGCACTTTGCTCGACTATCAGCCGCCGCTCCCCACTATCGTCCGGGACGTCAACGGCGAGCCCATTCACAGCTATGCGCGCGAACGCCGCGTGCAGCTGCAATATAGCGACTTTCCGCCTCTGCTGGTGAACGCCTATCTCGCAGCTGAGGACAAGACGTTCTTCCAGCATCATGGCGTGGATGTGCCGGGCTTTTTCGGCGCTGTGCTGGACTATGTGAGCAAGATCGGCTCGGGCGCTCGTGCCAGAGGCGGCTCTACCATCACGCAGCAGGTCGCCAAGAACCTCCTGATCGGCGACGAATATTCGCCGACCCGCAAGATCAAGGAGATGATCCTCGCTTGGCGCATGGAGAATGTTCTTTCCAAGGAGCAGATCCTCGAGCTTTATCTCAACCAGATCTTCCTCGGGCGAAATGCCTACGGCGTGCAGGCTGCATCGCGCGCCTATTTCGACAAGGATGTGGTGGATCTCAAGCTGCACGAGATGGCCTATCTCGCGATACTCCCCAAAGGTCCGGCCAATTATCGACCCGAGAGCGAGCAGGGCCATGCCCGCGCGCTCGACCGGCGCAACTGGGCGCTGAGCGAAATGCGCTCGAACGGGTTCATTAACGAAGCCCAGTATCAGGAGGCGCGCAGCCAGCCGCTCGGCACTGTGTCGCAGCGCAACGCCGCGCTTAATGACAGCCTCGGCGGCTATTATACCGAGGAGGTGCGTCGCCGCCTGATCGAATTGTTCGGCGAGGCTCAGGAAGATGGGCCGAACAGCGTCTACGCCGGTGGCCTGTGGGTCCGTTCCCCGCTCGATCCCGTCATGCAGGCGCACGCAGCGCAGGCGCTCCGCAATGGCCTGCTGCGCTACGACGCCGGACATGGATGGTCCGGGCCGATCCGGAAGCTCTCCGCTGGCGAGGACTGGTGGCGGGAACTGGCCGCGTCCAACCTCGGCATCGACTATCAGGACTGGACCGTCGCCGTCGTCCTCTCCAAAAACGCAGCGGGCGCCACGATCGGCCTGCCCGGCGGCAAGACCGCCAGCCTGCCCGCTTCCGCCGCGCAAATGCCTTACCGACGCACAGGCGGCACTGCGTTCGCCGCCCTCAATCCGGGCGACGCGATCGTCGTGAAGCCGCAAGGCGATGCCTATGCGCTGCGGAACGTGCCCGCCGTGTCGGGCGGCATGATGATCGAGGACACCCATGCCGGCCGCGTCTACGCGATGCAGGGCGGGTTCGATTCGCGCCTCTCCTCATATAATCGCGTAACGCAGGCGATGCGCCAGCCCGGTTCCACCATCAAACCGTTCGTTTACGCGGCAGCGCTGGACAATGGCATGACGCCCGCATCGATCATCGTCGATGGGCCGTTCTGCGTCTATCAGGGCGGACGGCTGGGCCAGAAATGCTTCCGCAACTTCAGCGGGTCGAGCGCCGGGCCGCAGACCATGCGCTGGGGCATAGAGCAGTCGCGCAATCTCATGACCGTGCGCGCCGCCTCGCAAACCGGCATGGACCGCGTGGTCCGCACCATCAAGAATATGGGCATTGGCGACTATCAGCCCTATCTCGCCTTCTCGCTGGGCGCGGGCGAGACGACCGTCGAGCGAATGGTCAACGCGTTCGCCATGCTCGCCAATCATGGCCGCTGGCTCGACGCCAAGGTTTTCGACTATGTGCAGGACCGGAACGGCAAGGTGATCTGGCCGAAGAGCTGGAAGGCCTGCGAGGGCTGCAACCGTGCCGACTGGGATGGCAAACCCATGCCGCGCTTCCTTCCCACCGGGCGGCAGGCGATGAACCCGATGACGGCATACCAGATGGTTCATATCACAGAGGGCGTGGTTCAGCGCGGCACAGCGACGGTCCTTCGCGATCTCGACCGTCCTCTGTTCGGCAAGACCGGCACGACCAACGGCCCGACCAATGTCTGGTTCATTGGCGGTTCGCCCGACATCGTCGCTGGCGTCTATCTAGGCTATGATCGCCCACGCAGCCTTGGCGGATACGCACAGGGCGGTCGGATTTCCGCGCCGATCTGGAAAGAGGCAATGAAACCGATTTTGGAGGGGATGCCCAAGACGCCTTTCGTCGCGCCTGCAGGCGTGCGTATGGTGCGGATCGACCGGCGATCGGGCAAGCGCGTCTATGGCGGCTGGCCGAGCAGCGATCCCAAGTCCGCCATCATCTGGGAAGCGTTCAAGCCGGAAACCGAACCGCGCCGTACGATCCGCAAGGAAGAGATTGTCGAGCGCGACAAGGCCGATGATCGCAACCGGAACAACCGGCAGGCGCCCGCTGATTTCGCTGGGGATCAGGGCGGCATCTACTGATCCGACCCTATGGATCGAACGGTCGACGAGACGAGCCGGCCCTGACTGTGCAACGCACAACTGAATAAGCATAAAAACAATCAAGCTCGTTTAGAGCTTTACCAGATATATACCGCTCGTTATGGATTCGCATATCGCACGCGCACAACAGGGAGCGAGCGGATCATGCAACGTTCGGTATACATCCGCGCGGCTTTCGCCGCGTGCCTCTTCGCGCCTGCCTCCTATGGGGCAGAGGCACCAAATTACGTCATCAGCCGCGTCCAGATCGTCGACGGGCGGCCAGCGATCGATCTTTTGATTCTCAATGAGACCGATCTTGCCCTGACCGTTTCGCTGCCTGCAACCGTGCAGGCTCAGGTCAGCGGCGAGACCGTTGAGACGAGCCCGCTCGAACGGGATAACTCCGACCAGTCCTCGAACATCGTTGAGATTGCCGCGCACACATTCTCACGGGCTCGATATCGTGCGACGAGTCCGGTCGATGCGAAGTCCGGGCAGCTTATCAGCGTGCCCGCCTTTCAAACCCAACGCGTCGCGCTGACGACGGATGTGGTTCCGGACAGTGAAGTGCTGTCTGCGGAAGCAACCGCAGGAAGCACGAGAAAATCCCGGGCATTGGCGCTCTCCGGCCAGGAAATAGACCGCTCGCCGCAGTCGTTCAACGAACGCGCGAAGAACAGCTTCACGCGCAATTTCTCCACCTATGAGCCAAGCTACATCGTCTTCGGTAACGCAAAGGACAGCGAGTGGCGCGTGCAGGCCAGTTTCAAGTATCGGCTCATCGGCAGCGAGCCTGCACCCACGGACCAGCACACATGGCATGACGGGCTTTATTTCGCCTTCACGCAGAAAATGTTCTGGGACATCGCGTCGGACGCCTCCTTCCGTGACGTGAACTATCTCCCGGAGATCTTCTACCGGACGCCTGCCGTGGGCATGGCGCGGAAAGTAGCGTTCAGCCTGCAAATGGGTATTCAGCACGAGTCGAACGGGCGGGCGGGAGATCTCGGGCGCAGCCTCAACAATATCTATATCTCTCCGGCCTCCCGTTTTGATCTGGGCGACGGATATGCCCTCACCGTGGCGCCGCGTGTCATGAATCTCATCGGCGGACGCTCGGGCAACCCGGACATTCTCGATTATCGCGGCAATACGAGCATCAACATCCAGATCGGCAAGGACAACGGGCTGCGCTTTGCCACGGACACGCGCTATAATTTCGCGGCGGAGCGCGGCTCGTTCCAGGGCGAGCTGTCCTATCCCTTACCCAACATCATTCACGGCGCTCCAGATCTGTATCTCTTCGGGCAAATCTTCAGCGGATATGGCGAGAGCCTGCGCGACTATGATCGTCGCATGACCCGTCTGCGGTTCGGCATCGCTCTCACGCGCTGACCGGTCCGGCGCGCGTCAGAGGCCGGCTCCCCTTGACCTCGCGCGCTGGGCGTCGCATCGGGCAGGGCTTGGCCTTATATCGGTCACGCCAACACAACGGAGACGTTCCATGCGCGCCGAAGCGCAAGCCCATGTCGATCACATCCAGGCCGCGCTCGATCTGCTGCGCCGCTTTCTGGACTGGGACCGTGCGCTGCGCCGTCTCGACGAGTTGAACGCGCGCGTCGAGGACCCCACGCTCTGGGACAACCAGAAAGCCGCGCAGGAAGTCATGCGCGAGCGCCAGCGGCTGGACGCCGCGATTTCGGCGACCCGCGCGATCGAGACGGAAATGAACGATACCGTCGAGCTGATCGAGATGGCGGACGAGGAAGGCGACGAAGCGCTGGCGATCGAAGGCGTCGCAAGCCTGGCCACCCTCGCCGCACGCGCGGACAAGGACAAGGTGACCGCGCTGCTTTCCGGCGAGGCGGACGCGAACGACACCTATCTGGAAATCCACGCGGGCGCAGGCGGCACGGAAAGCCAGGACTGGGCCGAGATGCTCCAGCGCATGTACCAGCGCTGGGCCGAGCAGCGCGGCTACAAGGTGGAGATGGTGGACTATCAGGCCGGCGAGCAGGCCGGCATCAAGTCCGCCACGCTCCTCATCAAGGGCGAGAACGCCTATGGCTACGCCAAGACGGAGAGCGGGGTGCACCGTCTCGTGCGTATTTCGCCCTATGACAGCTCGGCGCGGCGGCACACCTCGTTCAGTTCGGTATGGGTTTACCCGGTGATCGACGACGACATCGACATCGACATCAATCCGGCCGACCTCAAGATCGATACCTATCGGGCCTCCGGCGCTGGCGGCCAGCACGTGAACACGACGGACTCGGCCGTACGGATCACGCACGTCCCGTCAGGGATCATCGTCGCCAGCCAGAACGACCGCTCGCAGCACAAGAACCGCGCGACGGCCATGAACATGCTGAAGGCGCGGCTCTACGAAGCCGAGTTGCGCAAGCGAGAGGAAGCCGCAAGCACGGACTATCAGGCGAAGACGGAGATCGGCTGGGGCCACCAGATCCGGTCCTATGTGCTCCAGCCCTACCAGCTCGTGAAGGATTTGCGGACCGGCGTCACGTCCACAGCGCCCGACGACGTGCTGGATGGTGCGTTGGACCCATTCATGGCCGCCGCCCTCAGCCAGAAAGTGACCGGAGAGAAGGTCGAGGTGGAGGACGTCGACTGATGGCGCTGACCCGGGCGCATCTGGTCGCGCTCGCTGCGCTGCTTCCGCTCACGGCAAGCTGTGACGACGTGACGGCGCCGGACGACGGCCGCCCTCCCACCTCCCGCGAATTTCCGAAAGCCGATCGACCGGTTTCGCCGATCATATCGACTCGCTGGTCCAACGAGGAAGCCCGCGACCGGCTCAATGAGGCGGAAGACATCATGGACCGGGCAGGCATCCGTCCGGGAATGACCGTGGCGGACATCGGCGCGGGCGAAGGCTATTATACGGTGCGGCTCGCAAGGCGCGTAGGTGAGGACGGCCGCGTGCTCGCGCAGGACATTCTGCCCGAGGTGATCGATGCGCTTGGTCGCCGCGTCAATCGCGAAAACTGGGAGAATGTCAGCGTCAAGCTCGGCAGCAGCGACGATCCCAAACTCCCCGAAAAAAGCTTCGACCGCATCCTCATGGTTCACATGTACCATGAGATCACGGAGCCCTACGCTTTTCTCTGGCGGCTTTATCCCGCGCTCAAGGACAAAGGCGAGGTCATCGTCGTCGAGCCGAATCGCGAAACTCAGGATCACGGCACGCCCCCGGCCTTGCTGAAATGCGAGTTCGGCGCGATCGGATTCCGGCTCATCGAGATCATGCCGCGGCCATCGGCAGGCGGCTATATGGCCCGCTTCGCCCGCAGCATTGGTCGAGTGCCGCCCGCGCAGATCGTTCCCTGCAAGGTGAAGCGCTAAGCGCGCCTAGTGCGCAGACACTTCCTGCCGCGCCGTTTCGCGGCGGTAGGCGTCCAGAATGGCAGCCAGCAGGCCGGGGAAGCGCGCGTTGACTTCGTCGCAGCGCACGGTGTTGCGCACTTCCACCCCCACACGCTCCGATCTTACAAGCCCCGCCTCCCGCAAAATCCGGAAATGCTGGGAGAGCGAGGACTTGGGGATCACGCGATCCCCGATCTGCGCGAAGGCGGTGCAGCTTTGCGCGCAGGATGAGTCGATAATCTGCGTCAGCATCCCGACCCGCACGGGGTCGGACAGCGCGTGGAGGATGGCCTCCAGCCGCACAGCATCCAGCGAGGGGTGAAACAAGGGTCTCATAAATTTCAGGTAGGTCCCCTTGAAGCCGGGTTCAATAGTTCTAGATTCCCGAACTATGGGACAAGAGACGCCGTCCCGGCGCCTTCCCATTTCGGACAAGGAATTCAGATCATGTCGAAACTGGTTGGAAAAGTCGCCGTCGTCACGGGTGCGTCGAAAGGCATTGGCGCGGCAATCGCAAAGGCATTGGGTGGGGCAGGCGCCTCCGTCGTGGTCAACTATGCATCGAGCAAGGCCGGTGCCGATGCGGTGGTTGAGGCCATCGAGGCTGCAGGCGGAAAGGCCGTTGCCATACAGGCGGACGTTAGCAAGGCCGATCAGGCCAAGGCGTTGATCGACACCACCGTCGAGACCTTCGGCGCGCTCGATATTCTTGTGAACAACAGCGGCGTTTACGGCTTTTCGGCCATCGAAGAGATCACCGAAGAGCAGTATCATTGGATGTTTGACGTGAACGTGCTCGGCCTGCTGCTCACGACGCGCGAGGCGTCCAAGCATCTCGGTGAGGGCGGCAGCATCATCAATATCTCGTCGGTCGTCACCAGCGTACTGATGCCCCAGTCGACCATCTACACAGCCACGAAGGGCGCGGTCGATGCAATCACCGGCGTTCTTGCCAATGAGCTGGCGCCGCGCCGCATCCGTGTCAACGCCATCAATCCCGGCTATGTCGAGACGGAGGGTACGCATAGCGCAGGCATCGCTGGTTCCGAGGCCGAAGCTGGCTTCGTGGCCGACACCCCGCTCGGTCGCGCCGGGCACCCATCCGACATTGCCGACCTCGCCCTGTTCCTGGCGTCAGACGATGCACGCTGGGTCACGGGTGAAAAGATCGTCGCCAGTGGCGGCCTTCGCTAAATGATTTGTCCCCGGCGTGCACTTCTCGGTGCGCGCCGGAGACCGTTGCATCCCTGCGGCAGGCTCAGCCCACGCGTCGACCCACCCAGATGACCCGTCCGACGATGGAGAAGTCCTGCGCCTTCACGCTTTCCCAGCTCGCATAGAGGCTGTTGTCGCTCTTGATCGAGAAATGCCCTGCGAGCGGCGTGGGCGCGACTCGCTTCACCATCAGCACGTCGTTCATGCGCAGAACATAGATACCTTCGCGAAGAAGGGCAGACCCGTCATTGCCATCGACCATGATGTCGTCGCCGTCGCCCAGCGTCGGCATCATAGACTCGCCATCCACCCGAATGATGGAGAGCCGCTCTGGCCGAACGCCCAGACCACGCAGCCACTTCGGGTCAAACGCCAGCGCGCCTTCCGCTTCCTCGCTCTGATCGAGGCTGCCCGCCCCTGCTGAGGCGCCAAGCGCCAGACGGGGCACCACCACCACGGGCCGGCCCACGTCCGATACCCGACTTGCCACTGGCCCGCCGAGCTTCTCCTCCGCCACGCCGAAATAGCGCGCCAATATGCCCCGGTCCCGCTCGTCGAGCCGCCTGGGCGTTCCTCGCTTCACGAACTGCTGAATATAGGCGGGATTGCGGCCCAGCAGGCGCGAGACAGCGTCATAGCTGTCCCCTCGCTCCCTGATGAGCCGATCGAGATAATCGCGGACTGAGGATCCATCCATGCCGCCTCAATAGAGATAGGAATATTCCTAGACAAGTAGGATTTTGCATAGGAGATAGGATTATTCCTATCCGACTCAACCGAAAGGAGCCGAGCCCATGTCCATCCTGCATTCCGTCGAGCGGTTCATTCGACGGCACGATATTCCCCCGACTCGCTTTGGCCGCGACGCGGTGCGCGATCCCCGTTTCGTCTTCGATCTGCGTCTGGGCCGCGAACCGACTGACCGCATGAAACGCCGTGTAGAACATTTCATGAACACTTATAAGGGTTCGTTCTGATGATCGCTCTCTTGGGAAACACGAACACAACAAGACGGCTGAAAATCCTTCGCCGACCGAAAGAATCGATTCGCCCGTCTACGCCTCGACCAGAGCGGCAGGATTGTCATGGCCGGTTGTGCGCCGCCTTGCTCCAGATTGCGGGAGACGGCGCGACAGTGGAGGGAGATATTCGGCCATGGCACAGCGCGACATTCGTCGGCATGCAGCATCAGCTCAGCCTGGTCATTCAGGGCGAACATGCGGCACCCCGCGCGGCCGCGCTCGCAGCGTCCCTTCCTGAGGCCGAATTTGCGATTCGCGGTCATATCGTGGTCGATCTCGCGGTGGACAGCGTCGTCCATGACGGCCCGGACCTTTCCCGCCTGTCGCTTTGCGTTCTCACGCTTGAGGACTGGTAATTAGAGCAAGAGCAACGGTCGGAACCGCTTCCGTGCGCGAGAATCACACGATAACCTCGCCGAATGATCGCCAGCGGTTCCAACTTCGCCCTCGCCTATCTGCTGGCGGAATGGGCGGTCCGCCTTGTTATGCTCGTGGTGATCCCGCTGCGCCGCCCTCCGGAAGCGGCGCGAAGCTGGCTTCTGCTCGTGCTCTTCCTGCCCATCCCCGCCCTCGTCCTCTATCACCTCATTGGCCGCGCCCGTTTTCCGGCCTGGCGGCATCGTCGCTTCGAGGAAACCGCGACGGCGCGGCAGGCAGTGGCAGACAGCCTTCCCCCCGCCACGGTGGACGACGAACGGCTCTCGCGCCTCGCGCATCTGCTGGGCGACTTTCCGGACTGCGGGGGCAACAAGGTCGAACTGCTGTTCGACTATGACGCAGCCATCGATGCGCTGGTCGAGGCGATCGACGGCGCCCGGGTCAGCGTGCACCTCCTCACTTATATCTTCGCTGATGACCGGACAGGCCATCGTGTCGCGGAGGCACTTGCCCGCGCACGCAGGCGGGGAGTCGATGTTCGCCTGCTGGTCGATGCCTTAGGCACGCGGCCCTGGCTCCGGCGCACGCGGGTCATGCTCGAACGGCTCAATGTGCCGATCCGCCTCGCGCTTCCTGTCCGCTTTGCCAGCCTCCGTCGAGCACGCACGGACCTGCGCAATCACCGCAAGATCTGCGTGGTCGATGGCGAGATCGGATTTGTCGGCTCGCAGAATATCGTGAACCGTGATTTCCGACCCGGAATCGTCAATGACGAGCTGGTCGCCAAAGTGGAAGGACCGGTCGTCGCGGCTCTGGCCAGCGTCTTTGCAACGGACTGGTATCTGGAGACGCGCGAGACTTTACCGACTGCGACCATTCCGGCGCCTGTCGGCGATGCCCGGCTCCAGCTCATGCCGAGCGGCCCGGATTTCGGCAAGCCGGGCTATGAGCGGCTGCTCGTCGAGACTGTCCACCGGTCGGAGCGGGACGTGGTGATCGTGTCGCCCTATCTCATCCCGGACGAAGCCCTGCTCATTGCGCTGGAGAACGCCGTCCTGCGCGGCGTTGCCGTCCATCTCATCGTGTCCCACGTCGTCGATCAACGCCTCGTCGCTTGGGCGCAACAGAGCTATTACGACGAATTGCTGCGCTCCGGCGTCATCATCCATCGGTATCGCCGACGCCTTCTTCACGCCAAGCATGTGAGCAAGGACGGCTGCTTAGGGATCGTCGGGTCCAGCAATGCCGATGTACGCTCCTTCATGCTGAACGCGGAGGTCAGCCTGCTCATTCATGAGCCCTCCGTCGGGGCAGCACTCCGCGCGGTGCAGGCGGGCTATATGGAGGCAAGCGACGTGCTGACTCTCGCGGAATGGCGGGCACGGCCGCGCGTGCGTCGAATCATGGAAAATGCCGCCCGGCTCGTCAGCCCGCTGCTCTGAACTGCGCTCAAGTTCCCGAGGGCGCTCGTTACTCGGCGTCGATCATGAAGAAGGTGTTGTCGCGATATTTGACGTCCATCCGGTCGAACAACGGATGGATCTCGAAGCTCTGGTCCGTCACCGAAACTTCGGAAAGGCCAGCGAGATTGTAACTGCCGACCTTGTCTTCCTTGGGAGGAAGCCCCTCGCGCGTCACGGTGATCGCATCAATGAAGAAGCTGTCGTTCCTGCGATAGAGGACATGCGGCGCGAGAACCAGCGCGAGCTTGTTGTACCGCGCGGCGAGGCAGCGCTTGAGCGCGATGGCTTCCAATATCGCCTTGTTTTCCATTGCCGGGCGCAATTGCGCGTTTTCGCATCTCAAGGCAAGGGGGGAACACGCATAGCGCCGACCACGCCCCGGTCTTGAGCCGGCAGCAGAATTTGTTTGTGCGCCGCGCATTGCCATTGAGCGTCGCATAAGCCACCGACGACGCGCCGTATGAGACGATGTGCCCGGCGACGAGCTGAACAGGGGAACAAGCACGGATGGACTATGCCCACGGCCTGGCCGGACTGCTGGTGGGGACGCTGGTGGGCATGACGGGCGTGGGCGGCGGATCGCTCATGGCGCCGATCCTCGTGCTGTTGCTCGGCGTTGCGCCGACCACTGCGGTCGGCACGGATTTGTGGTTCGCGGCGATTACCAAGTCCGTTGGCGGGGCCGTGCACCAGCGCCTAGGCGAGCCGGACTGGCAGGTGGTGAAGCGGCTGGCGATGGGAAGCATCCCGGCGAGCATTCTCACCCTGTTGGTTCTGTCTCAGCTCGATCTCGGGCAAATGCGTCAGGGGCTGGTCATAAACGCGCTTGGCGTCATCCTCGTTCTCACTGCGATAGCCACGCTTTCATGGCGTAAGGTTCACGGCCTCGCTCTCAACCTCACCCAAGAGACAGCAGAGCGCTACCGTGCGTTGCAGCCCGCGCTGACCGTCGTGGCCGGCGCCATCCTCGGCGTGCTTGTCACTGTCACATCGATTGGAGCGGGCGCGCTTGGCGCGACGATGCTGCTCGCGCTCTATCCGCTGCGCATGTCAGCCACCCGGCTCGTGGGCACCGACATCGTCCACGCCGTGCCCCTCACCATCGTCGCCGGCATCGGACATTTGTGGATGGGCAATGTGGATTTTTCGCTGCTCGGCGCGCTGCTGATCGGCTCGATCCCCGGCATCATCCTGGGCTCTTATCTCTCGACCCGCCTGTCCGACCGGTTCGTCAGGCCCGCGCTTGCCATTGTGCTGCTCGCAAGCGGTGTGAAGATGCTGAGCTGAGCGGGGCGGCGGCCGGAATAGCCCAGCTCGTTAGCAGCAAGTTTCAGATTAGCCCAAGTCCGTCAGATGCGCCTTCGCGGCCGCATATTCGCGCGCCAGGCATCTTATGAACGTGGCGGTGGGGACAATTTCGTGGATCGAGCCGATCCCCTGCCCCGCACCCCATATGTCTTTCCACGCTTTGGCTCCACTGGCCTCGCCAAAGTTCATGGCAGAGGGATCGCGCTGCGGTAAATTTTCCGGGTCCATGCCCTGCGCAATAATCGACTCCCGCAGATAGTTGCCATTTACTCCGGTAAAATAGCTTGAGTTGACAATATCTTGCGCCGAACCGCTTAAGATCGCCTCTTTATATGCTGCAGTTGCGTTCGCCTCCCGCGTCGCAATAAAAGGCGACCCCATATAGGCGAAGTCCGCGCCCATCGCTTGTGCCGCCAGAATACCCGCGCCGGTCGAGATCGCGCCGGACAGGGCAATCGGCCCGTCGAACCACGCCCGGGTTTCCGCCACCAGCGCAAAGGGCGACTGCACGCCCGCATGTCCGCCTGCCCCGGCCGCTACCAGAATGAGGCCGTCCGCCCCTTTTTCGATCGCCTTGCGGGCAAAGCGCTGATTGATGACATCGTGGAACACCAGCCCGCCCCAGCTATGGACGGCCTGGTTCACTTCCTCATTGGCGCCCAGCGACGTGATGATGAGCGGCACCTTGAAGCGCGCGCAGATCGCCAGATCATCCATGAGGCGTGGATTGGACTTGTGGACGATGAGGTTGATGGCGAAGGGGGCAGCCGGCGCTTCCGGGTGCGCGGCATCATGCGCGGCGAGCGCGGTGCTTATTTTTTCCAACCAGCGTTCGAGCTCTTCGGCGGGGCGCGCATTGAGCGACGGCACTGCGCCGATGATCCCGCTAGTGCATTGGGCAATGACCAGTTCCGGATTGGAAACGATGAAGAGCGGCGCACCGATCAGCGGCAGGCGCAGTCCGCGTCGCAGGGGTTCCGGGATCGCCATCTCTCACCTCTTCGCTTCTGTCTTGTAGAGGCGGCTTGGCGAGCCCGTTCGCCCGCGTCAATCAGGCTGATGCTTGACCAACCGGGCCATGGGAATAGGATGAGCACCGTGACACGCGATCCAACCAGCATGCCGCAGGGGCAGTGGCTTTACGACGAGCATCCCGCGATGTTCGGAAACCATCCATTTCTTTTCACGCTGCTCGCCATTTCGATCGTCGGCCTGTTGGTGATCGGCATCTGGTCGATCGTCGTGCGCGGTGAGCGGCTGGCGATTCGCCCCGGCGAAATCCTCGCGGAACGCGGGCTCATTTCGAAGCAGCGGGTGCAAGTGAACCTTGAGAGCGTGCGATCCGTGCGCGTGAATCAGGGCGTGATGCAGCGTTTGCTCAATGTCGGCGACGTCGAGATCTTCACGGCTGGCGATTATGCCGAGATCGCCATTCGCGGCTTGCCGGCGCCCAATCGGATTCGCGAGATCATCAGCGCGCAGCCCGGAAGCCGCTTGCCGCCGCGCGAGACGTGAGCCACAAGAAGGGACCTGCCGGACCACCTGTTACGACCCTGTTTACCTTATTTCGTTAGATACATCTGCCGGAAGGAGCCGGCATGGATATGACGAAACCTCTGCCTCAGCGGCGCAAGCGCGCGCCAATCGACATCGTATTGGGCAGCTCGGAGACGCTCGCGGTGCTGATCGCTGCCCTGACGGTCGCCTTCGTCGCCGCCCTGCCCGAAGCGACCCTCTGGAACATCCTCGTGAAGGGCGGCCTTGCTCAAGACTTGTCCATTCTGGCGCCCCCTGCCCCTCCCACCGCGCATCTTGCGCTCGCAATGCTGGTCGGCGGGATCGCAGGGCTTTTCGCGCTCGTCGCGCACCGCCTTGTGGCATGGATCCAGCGCCGGCGTTCAAGCGCCAACGAAGCCGGGATGCCTGCACGCAGACGCGCGGACAGTCATCCCGACGCACCGCCCCGCCCGCCCCTCATGGCCAGCCGGGATCTGCCGCCACCCCCGCCAACGGCTACAACTGATGCGTCTGATCGGACAGACGATCTCTCGGGGTGCGTCACTGCGTCCCCCATTTCTCAGAACGGCACGACAGGCGACACGAGCCTCCACGATCTTCTTTTCCGTTTCGAGCGGGGGCTTTTTCGCCGAATCGCGGTTTGCGAGGCGCAGATCGCGAGCGCGCACCTTACCGAGCGGATGATTTTTGCGCCCGGAGCGCCGACAATGCACAGCATCCAGCCTTACGGAGCATCGGAGCGGGAGCCGCAACCCACGCCCCGGATGCCGACCCCCGCCAATGACCTCGCCGACGCAGTGGAGGTGCAACTCGAAAGCGCGCTCCTCACGCTGCGCCGCCTCGCCGAGCAGGGCCGCCGCTAGAATCCTAGACGGCCAGCATCTCGGCCGGGCAGCGGATTGCAGCGATATTGGCCAGCGCAAGTGGCAGTCGCTGCGACAGGAAAAAGTCTGAAACGGACGACTTTGCCGCAAGAGCAGCATGGTCGCCCTCACCGCTGGCTTTCATCTCCTCCGCACGCTCCGCCTGACGCCCCAGAAGCCAGCCACCGATCACGCCCGCGCAAAGATTGAGGAAAGGATAGGCTGCTGCTCCGGCGCCTGCCTGATCGTGCGCGCGCATTTGGGAGGCCGCCTCTGCCAGCAGGGACAGCGCCTGTTCCATTGTCGCGCGGCGCGTGTCATTCCGCCACTGGCTGATTTCTTCGGCTATGTCGGCCTGTAGCTCCGCCATCGCGGCACCGCCGTCTCCGCGCAGCTTGCGCCCGGCGAGGTCCATCGCCTGAATGCCGTTCGTCCCCTCGTAGATCGGAGCGATCCGGGCATCGCGATAATGCTGAGCGACGCCCGTCTCCTCGATATAGCCCATGCCGCCATGCACCTGAACGGCGAGGCTGGTGACGAGTACCCCAACATCCGTTCCGTAGGCCTTGCTGATCGGCGTCAGCAGGTCCGCCCGCCGCTTCCATCGCGCCCGGATGTCCGCATCCGGTTCGGCATGGGCATGGTCGACAGCGGCGGCGTTCATATAGACGATCGCACGCGCCGCCTGCGTTTCCGCGGTCATCGTCATGAGCATCCGACGCACATCGGGATGCTCGATGATCGGGCCGAACTGAATGCGCTCCGCCGCATAGGCATAGGCATCCTGCCGCGCCCGCTCGGCGATCGCCACACCCTGCAGACCCACATTGATGCGCGCATGGTTCATCATGGTGAACATCGCGGCCAGCCCGCCATGCTCCGCGCCGACCAGCCAGCCGACGCAAGCGCCTTTCTCGCCATATTGCATGGTGCAGGTCGGCGAGGCGTGGATGCCGAGCTTGTGCTCGATGGAAACGCACTGCACGTCGTTACGCTTGGCCAGGTGGCCGCTCTCATCGGGCAGGAACTTCGACACCAGAAAGAGACTGATGCCCTTCGGTCCCGCTGGCGCATCGGGTAGGCGAGCCAGCACGAGATGGACGATGTTGTCCGCCACATCATGCTCGCCCCAGGTAATGAAGATCTTCTGCCCCGCGATCCGATAGCTGCCATCGCCAGCAGGGACAGCCGTGCTACGCAACGCGCCCAGATCGCTGCCCGCCTGCGGCTCGGTCAGGTTCATCGTCGCCGTCCATTCGCCCGAGACGATGCGGCTAAGGTAAAGTGCTTGCTGCTCGGCCGTTCCGTGCGCCTGCAGTGCCTCGATTGCGCCCAGAGTGAGCATGGGATTGAGCGAGAGCGCCATGTTTGCGGCAGTGAGCTGTTCCTGCACAGCTGCGCACAGCACGAAGGGCAGGCCCTGCCCGCCATGATCGGGATGCGCGGAAAGACCCAGCCAGCCGCCCGCCGCATAATCCCGATAGGCCTCGCGAAAGCCCTTTGGCAGCGTCACCGTTCCATTTTGCCAGCGGGCACCTTCCCTGTCTCCGCTGCGGTTGAGCGGGGCGAACACCGCTTCCGCAAGACGCGCCGACTCGCCGAGAATCGCTTCAGCGGTATCCAGACCGGCGACTTCGAAACCGGGCAAGCCGGACAGTCCCGGCAAATCCGCTACGGCACCCAGCACGAACATCTGCTCGGCGATCGGTGCGCGATAATCCGCCATCTCGATATCTCCTCTCCCAGCCATTCGGCCACTATCGGGGATGGCGGAGACCGGGTACGAGAGCAAGCTTGGTACGCCAAATGGGGGTTAGATGGAGCAGATGACGGTCGCGCCGGTTCGGGTCTCCTGGTGGCGGCATCTTTATGTTCAGGTGTTAATCGCGATCGTGCTGGGCGTGGCGCTCGGCGCTCTTGCCCCGCCTTGGGGCGGCGCGATGAAGCCTCTGGCCGACGCCTTCGTGAAAGCGATCAAGATGGTGATCGCGCCCGTCATCTTCCTCACGCTCGCCTCGGGCATCGCGCATATGCGCGGGCTGGGCGAACTGGGCCGGGTTGCGCTGCGCGCGCTCGGTTATTTCATCATCGTCTCGTCCTTCGCGCTGTTCATCGGGCTGGTCGTGGCAAACGTCGTGAAGCCCGGCGCCGGGCTGGGCGTCGATCCTGCGTCTCTCGATGCCTCGGCAGTCAGCGAATATGCGAGCGCAGCCGCGCATAACTCTCTCAGCGCCTTCCTGCTGGACATCATCCCGACGACTCCGATTTCCGCGCTCACCGAAGGCTCGATCCTTCAGGTGCTGTTCGTCGCTATCATCACTGGTGTCGCTCTGGCGCTGATGGGGGATGCCGCCGCGCCGATCGTGCGGGCGACGGACCAGCTCGGCGCACTCGCTTTCCGCATCGTCGCGCTCATCATGCGCGCCGCGCCCATCGGCGCATTCGCGGCCATGGCCTTCACAATCGGACATTATGGCATCGGCGCGCTTGCCAATCTCGTGACGCTGGTCATCACCTTTTACGTCACGTCTGCGCTTTTCGTGCTGCTCGTGCTGGGCGCCATCGCGCGCTTCACGGGTTTTTCCATTGTCAGGCTTATCGCCTATCTCAAGGCCGAGTTGCTGCTCGTGCTCGGCACCTCCTCGTCGGAAAGCGCATTGCCCAGCCTGATGAAGCGGTTGGAAGATGCCGGATGCGCGCCGGGCATCGTCGGTCTCGTCGTGCCTCTTGGCTACAGCTTCAACCTCGATGGGACGAACATCTACCTCACGCTCGCCGCTCTGTTCATCGCGCAGGCCTGCGGCATCGATCTCAGCTTGGCCGATCAGCTCGGGCTGATGGCCGTCGCAGTCATCTCCAGCAAGGGCGCGGCGGGCGTCACCGGCGCCGGCTTCATCACGCTGGCTGCCACCCTGGCAGTAGTGCCCAGCGTGCCGGTCGCCGGAATGGCGCTGATCCTGGGCGTCGACCGGTTCATGAGCGAGTGCCGCAGCCTCACCAATTTCATCGGCAATGCCGTTGCGACCATCGTGATCGCACGCTGGGAGAAGGAACTGGATCGCGATGCGCTCGATCGGGCGCTGAGCGGTCGTCCTGCCCCCGTCACACCGTAGATCGGCCTGCTTGTGCGGGCACCCGCGACGTCTTACATTCGCGCCATGACAGCCCATGCGCACAAGCATAACGAACCGACTGGCGACCAGCTTGCCGTTGCGGCGCGAACGACCCTTGAAGCCAATGGCGAGCAGTGGACGGATATGCGCGCCGATATCTTCGCGGTTTTGACTGCGGAGGAGAAGCCGTCTTCAGCCTATGACATTGCGGACAAGGTCTCGCAGCGTCGCGGCAAGCGCGTGGCACCCAACAGCGTGTATCGCATCCTCGATCTGTTCGTGACCAATAATCTCGCCCTGCGGGTCGAGAGCGCCAATGCCTATATCGCCAATGCGCATCCCGGCTGCCTGCACGATTGCATCTTCCTCGTCTGCCGGAACTGTGGGGAAGCGACGCATATCGACGACGACACTCTCACCGGCAAAGTGCGGGGCGTCGCGGCGCATGAGGGCTTCACGGCGGAGCGCCCGGTGATCGAGGTGCTCGGCACCTGTGCCAAATGCGGATAGGCCGCCGTTCCAGCGCGACGGAATGAGGCCCTCTGACCGAGCGATCCTGTTCGACATGGCAGACGCAAGGCCTTATGTCGGGTCGATGGACCAAAGCACCACGCCCCTGCTCGATCAGGTCAATGTTCCGGCGGATCTTCGCACCCTCACGCCCGATGCTCTGCCGCAACTGGCGGACGAGCTGCGTCGCGAGACCATTTCCGCAGTCGGGACGACAGGCGGTCATCTGGGCTCGGGGCTTGGCGTCGTCGAGCTGACGGTCGCGCTACACTATGTGTTCAACACGCCGGACGACAAGCTCATCTGGGACGTGGGGCACCAGTGCTATCCTCACAAAATCCTCACGGGGCGTCGCGACCGTATCCGCACGCTGCGGCAGGGCGGCGGTCTCTCGGGCTTCACCCGGCGCGCCGAGAGCGAATATGATCCCTTCGGTGCCGCCCACAGCTCCACCTCCATCAGCGCGGCTTTGGGCTTCGCCATCGCGAACAAGCTGGCGGGCAAGGCGGGCAAGGCAATCGCGGTCATCGGTGACGGCGCCATGTCTGCCGGCATGGCCTATGAGGCAATGAACAACGCAACGGATGCAGGCAATCGCCTTGTCGTCATTCTCAATGATAATGACATGTCGATCGCGCCGCCGGTCGGCGGGCTCTCGGCCTATCTCTCGCGCATCGTGTCCAGCCGCGAGTTCCTTTCGCTGCGCGAGGTCTTGAAGCGCCTCGCTCGCAAGCTCCCGCGCCCGCTCCACTCCGCCGCCAAGAAGACGGACGAGTTCGCACGCGGTATGGCCATGGGCGGCACGCTCTTCGAGGAGCTGGGCTTTTATTATGTCGGGCCAATCGACGGCCACAATCTCGAGCAGCTGATTCCGGTCCTGGAAAATGTGCGGGACGCCGCAGAAGGCCCGTGCCTCATTCATGTCGTCACTAAGAAGGGCAAGGGCTATGGCCCGGCGGAGGCAGCGGCCGACAAATATCACGGCGTTCAGAAGTTCGACGTCGTCACTGGCGAACAGGTGAAGGCGCCGGCGGGTCCGCCGAGCTATACCAACGTCTTTGGCAATGCGCTGATCGCGGAAGCGCAGCGCGACCCGACCATCTGCGCGATCACCGCTGCCATGCCCTCAGGCACTGGCCTCGACAAATTTACGCAGGCTTTCCCCGAGCGCGCCTTCGATGTCGGCATTGCCGAGCAGCATGCTGTCACCTTCGCGGCCGGGCTCGCCGCGCAAGGGATGCGTCCTTTCTGCGCGATCTACTCCACCTTCCTGCAGCGCGCTTACGACCAAGTGGTGCATGATGTGGCGATCCAGAACCTTCCCGTGCGCTTCGCGATTGATCGCGCCGGGCTGGTCGGCGCGGACGGCGCGACACACGCTGGCAGCTTTGACATCGCCTATCTCGCGACCTTGCCCAATATGGTGGTGATGGCAGCGGCCGACGAAGCGGAGCTGGTCCATATGGTCCACACCGCCGCCTGCCATGACGATGGCCCGATTGCGCTGCGCTATCCGCGCGGCAATGGCATCGGCATCGCCCTGCCGGAAACGCCACAGCGGCTCGAAATCGGCAAGGGCCGGATGGTTCGAGAGGGCAAGACGGTCGCGATCCTCTCTCTCGGCACCAGACTGGAGGAGGCCCTCAAAGCCGCCGACCAACTGGAAGCCAAAGGCCTTTCCACATCGGTCGCGGACCTGCGCTTCGCCAAGCCGCTGGACGAGGCGCTGATTCGCCGTCTGCTCGCCACACATGAAGTGGCCGTCACGATCGAGGAAGGCGCAATCGGTGGGCTGGGCGCGCATGTGCTTACGCTTGCGAGCGATCAGGGCCTCATCGACACGGGTCTCAAGCTGCGGACAATGCGCCTGCCCGATATATTCCAGGATCACGACAAGCCGGACCTGCAATATGCAGAGGCCCGCCTCGACGCGGACGCAATCGTGGAAACGGCGCTGTCCGCCTTGCGGCATAACAGCGCCGGGGTCGAAAGCAGCGCGCGCGCCTGAGGCGCGAACGTCGCCTACTCGGTCAGAAAGTGAAGGCGCTATGCTCGCCCGCTTCGCCGGGCTCGATGGTCTTGCCCGTCATCAGCTTGAAGTAGCCGGTGACGCCCATATCGGCTTTCCATAGCTCGACATCGCCTAGGTCGTAGCGCAGCACGAGCAAATTCGGATCTTGTCGTCCGCCCTCGAACCAGGCTTCGATCGGGTTGGACCACAGGCGGTCGATGACCGTCTGGTCGGTCTCCTCGACCAGCGTGCCGGATATGCAGGCGAAGAGGTCATGCCCTTTGCCCACGAACTGCGCCATGGCCGAACCACCCGCTGCTAAACGCGAATCCTTGCTGGTAAAGAACCAGAAGGCGCCGCCCTTTTCCGGGCCCATCTCCTTGTCGAGAATGGCCGTCATCGGGATCGCATGATCGTGCGCGGCGTCGAGCCGCACCATGAGATACGGGCTTTTGGAGAGGCCAGTCCAGAATGTCTCGCGCAGGTCTTCGCTCATCGGTCAAAACTCCTTGCTTTGCCCTTCCAACGAGGAAGGGCGCGCAAGGTTGCGACCAATGGGACGAAACGTGACTTACCGCGCGAGGCTTACTGCCCCCCGGCGCTTCCTGCAGTGACGCGAGCGAACTGCCCATCGCCTTCAGGTGCGGCGATGATATCCTGGGTGACGGCACCCTTATCCACCACCTTGGTCTCCGGATCGCCCACTTCGGAGCGGATGCCGGCCTGCGCGACCGACCGACCGGCCTGATCGAGCGCGGAGGTCTCGCCGGGGCTGCGCGGCGCCGTGCCGCCAAACATGGCGTCCAGCGCTTGCTGCTGGGTGGTGCTCTGTTGGCTCGCGGCCGTGCCGGGCGCGGGCGGAACCAGCGCGAAGTCGGGCGGGATCACCAGCGGCGGCTGACGCGAGACAGCCATTTCGTCGGGGCGGTCGCGATTGAACAGGCTCGTGCCGCCGCAGGCCGAGAGAATGGTCGGCAGGGCAAGAACGAACACGAGATGGGTCTTACGCATCCTTGGGAGTCTCCTTGGGCGCCTTCTCGCCCAGCAAAAGGGCGCGTGCAAGCAGGATCAGCACGCCGAAGGTAATCGCGGCATCCGCGAGGTTGAAGATGAGGAACGGCCGCCAACTGCCGATGTGGAAATCCGCATAATCGATGACGAAGCCGAGCCGCACGCGGTCGATGATGTTGCCGATCGCACCGCCGAGCACCAGCCCCAGCCCCATCGCGTCCGCCCGCGCCTTTTCGCGCCACAGCCAGACCGCGACGAACGTGGCGATGGCGGCGGTCAGCCCGACCAGAAGCCAGCGCATCAGATGCGTTTCGGCATAGAAGAAGCCCATCGAGACGCCGCGATTCTCCGTCCATGCGAGATTGAAGAAGGGCAGCAGCTCGATGCCCTGCGGCCCGCGCGAAGGCAGCGCCAACGTGTAGGTCACGAGATATTTGATCGCCTGATCGACGAACGCGACGCCCGCCGCGAGGGCCAGCGCCGGGCCGCGATGGAGGCCAGCGAGACTCACGCGTGGTCTCCGCAGGACACAAGGCAAGACGCTCCAAAAATAAACCGTTCGCCCTGAGCCTGTCGAAGGGCTGCTCTTATCTTCAAAGAAGAACGGGGCTTCGACAAGCTCAGCCCGAACGGGAGGGAGGACTTCACCAATCTCATGCCAGCACCTCGTCACAGCGGTCGCACAGCGCGCCATCCTTGGTCACTTCCGGCAGATGGCGCCAGCAGCGGCCGCATTTGTGCTTCGTGGTGGGCGTTACGGACACGCTGTCCCCACCTTCCCGGATGCTCGCCACGATGCTGATCTCGGCAAAGTCCACTCCCTCGGGCACGGCCGGCATCGTCACGTCCGCCTCCAGGCTGGAGCGGACGATCTTCTCCCGGCGCAGCGGCTCGATGGCCTCGGTCACCTGAGTGCGCGCTGAACGGATCGCGGCCCACCGCGTGCCCAGCGCCTCGTCGCGCCAGCCCGCGTCCACGTCCGGCCAGACCAGCATATGCACGGAGCCGTCCTCGCTCGGATAGCGGCTCTGCCACACTTCCTCGGCCGTGAAGGGAATGACCGGCGCGGCATAGCGCACCAGCGCGTGGAAGAGATGATCGAGCACCGTTCGATAGGCGCGGCGCTTTTCCGTCTCTGCTCCGCTCGCCGGGTTCACATCGCAGTAGAGGCAATCCTTGCGGATATCGAAGAAGAAAGCCGAGAGATCGTTATTGGCGAACTCACTGAGCGCGCGGGTATAGCGGCCGAACTCCAGCCAGCTCTCGCTCTTGCGGTCGTCCACGATCGTCTTGAGTTCCGCATCCAGCTCCGCGAGGCGGTGGAGCATATAGCGCTCCAGCTCCGGCATCGCGCCCGTCGCCAGCCGGTCCTTCTCGTCGAAGCCATCCAGCGCACCCAGCATATAGCGGAAGGTGTTGCGCAGTTTGCGATAGGTGTCGGACGCGCCGGCCAGCACTTCCTTGCCGATGCGCACATCGTCGAAATAGTCGGTCGAGGCGGCCCACAAGCGGAGAATGTCCGCACCGCTTTCACCGATGATCTTGAGCGGATCGACGACATTGCCGAGCGATTTGGACATCTTGCGGCCCTGCCCGTCGAGCGCGAAGCCGTGAGTCAGCACTGCGTCATAGGGCGCCCGGCCGCGCGTGCCGCAGCTTTCAAGCAGCGAGGACTGGAACCAGCCGCGATGCTGGTCCGACCCTTCGATATAGAGGTCCGCGCGAACGCCTTCGCCATAGCGCGCCTCGACCACGAAGCTATGGGTCGAGCCTGAATCGAACCACACGTCGAGAATGTCGTTCACCACCTCATAGTCGGCGAGGTCGTAATCCGGCCCAAGCAGCGCCTGATGATCCGCGCCGAACCATGCGTCCGCTCCGCCCTGCCGGAACGCCTCGACGATCCGCGCATTGACGGCCGGATCATTAAGATACTCGCCGGTCTGGCGATGCACATAGAGCGCAATGGGCACGCCCCAGGCGCGCTGGCGGGAGATCACCCAGTCGGGCCGATCCGAGACCATCGCGTTGATGCGGTTCTTCGAGCGCTCGGGCACCCAGCGGGTATGGGCGATGGCATCCAGCGCCACTTCGCGCAGGGTCGGCCCATTGGTGAGCGGCGCGGCGGCATTGACACCGAGCGCGATGCCAGCGCCGACGCCAGCCAGCGGCGCGATCTCGACATCGGACGCCTTTGCCGCGCGGTCCATCGGGATGAACCATTGCGGCGTGCAGCGATAGATGATCCGCGCCTTGGACCGCCAGCTATGCGGATAGCTGTGGCGGAAGTCGCTGGCGGAAAGCAGCGCGCCCGCTTCGCGCAGATCGGTTAGGATCGGACCGTCCGGGCCGTTGAACTTGGTGTTGATGACGCTGCCCTGTCCAGCCAGCCACAACCAGTCGTCGCGATAGAAGCCCGCGTCGTTCACCGCGAACACCGGATCGATGCCGACCGCTTTGCAGGCAAGGAAATCTTCCTCGCCATGGTCCGGCGCCATATGGACGAGGCCGGTGCCGGCGTCCGTGGTGACATGCGGCGCGGCGATGAACGGGCGGGGACGATCGAAGAAGTTCAAACTCTTAAGCCCCTCCCCTTCAGGGGAGGGGTTGGGGTGGGGTTTAACCCCAAGCGCTGCGCCATCCGGCGAGCCCCCACCCCCGGCCCCTCCCCTAAAGGAGAGGGGTGAGGAAAGGCGGCCTGCCATTGGGTGCCGGGCAACGGCGCCGGCGAGGTCGGCGCCGTTGCCACGCCACAGCTCAAGAGAGGCGTGAAAAAATGCTTCACTGTCAAATCCGGCGGCCCGTAGTTGGGCAGTTAGGGCTGCCGAAACGCGTTGTTCAAATTGACCCTTTAGGTCCGACGCGATCAGAAACTTTTTCCCGAGTAGCTTCAGACCCGGGTTGTTGTGGCTCGCTGTTTCCTGCTCGCCCCATCCGCCCACTCCGACAGAAGAAGTTTGAATAATAACATACTCAACCTCCTCCCCATAAGCGATCGCCTGGTTCACAGGGATCGTCCACGGAGTCGTCGTCCAGATCACCGCATGCGCGCCGACCAGCTCGGGCGCATTCGGCGCCTCGGTGATCTCGAACGCCAGATCGATCTGGGTGCTCGTCACATCCTCATATTCGACTTCCGCTTCCGCAAGGGCGGTCTTCTCGACCGGTGACCACATCACCGGCTTGGCGCCGCGATAGAGCTGGCCCGACTCCGCGAACTTGAGCAATTCGCCCACGATCGTCGCCTCGGCCTCATACTTCATGGTGAGATACGGATTGTCCCAGTCGCCCATGATGCCGAGCCGCTTGAACTGCTCGCGCTGCACGCCCACCCACTTGTCCGCATAGTCGCGGCATTGGGCGCGGAATTCCTGCGGGGGAACCTCGTCCTTGTTCAGCTTCTTCTTGCGATACTCTTCCTCGATCTTCCATTCGATGGGCAAGCCGTGGCAGTCCCAGCCGGGCACATAGGGCGCGTCCTTGCCAAGCAGCGACTGGCTGCGGACGATGATGTCCTTCAGCACCTTGTTCATGGCGTGGCCCATGTGAATGTCGCCATTCGCATAAGGCGGGCCGTCATGCAGGATGAAGCGCGGCTGGCCGGCACGCTGTGCGCGCAACCGGCCGTAGAGATCCTTGTCCTCCCAGCGCGCGAGAATCGCCGGCTCCTTCTGCGCAAGGCCGGCCTTCATGGGGAAGTCGGTCTGCGGCAGGAAGACGGTGGACTTATAGTCTTGGGTGTCTTGGCTAGGTGCGTCGGTCATTGGCAGCAGTTCATCGCACACCCGTTCGCCCTGAGTAGCCATCGAGCCTGTCGAGATGGCGTATCGAAGGGTTATGCTTCGATACGGGCCTTCGCACGCTCAGTCCCTACTCAGCACGAACGGAGATAAGGAAAAGGAAGCGCCGCCCTATCCGAGCGGCGCCCTCTTGCCAAGAATTTGCGGCGCTCAGCCCGCAGGGACTTCCGCGCCCAGGCCGGTCCAGCTGCCCTCGACCAGAAGTTTCAAGGCCCGCAGATCGCGATTGATGAGTTTGATGTCCGCCGAGAAGCGCTCCTCGTCCATGCCCGGCTGGCGGAAAAGGGTGAGCACCACTTCGGCGCCCTCGCCATTCCGGACCACGCGCAGCGGCACATGCACCGGATCACCCTCGCCCGTGTCGACGACATGATCCATGATGCCGAAATCATTCTGCGGCGTGAAGCGGATGCGGATCGGCCCTTCGACGCCCTCCGCCTCCCAATGCTCCCCCGCAGGACGCAGATCGCTCTGGGACAGGCCCGCCGCCCAGAGCGGAAACACCTCCGGCCGCCAGATGCGCTCATAGAGCGTCTGCCAAGGCAGGGCGATGGAGATGCTAAAGGTTCGGGCTGGCAGCATGATTGGGCTCCGAGGCGCGCGCTTTGACCGAATTCTAGGCCGAATCGCGAGACAGGATGGCGCGCGCGCGGGCCACATCATCCGCCATCTGCGCCTTGAGCGCATCCAGCCCGTCGAATTTCGCTTCGCCGCGCAGCCGCTCGATGAGCGAGACCTCCACTGTCTGGCCGTAGAGATCGCCGGAAAAGTCGAACAAATAGGTTTCCAGAAGCTCCTTGGGCGGATCGAAGCTGGGGCGAATACCGAGATTGGCCGCGCCATTCACCACGCTGCCGTCCGCCAACCGCGCCCGCACGGCATAGATGCCATAGGCCGGGCGCAGATAGCCGCCCAGCGCCATGTTCGCCGTCGGGAAACCAAGGTCGCGACCGCGCTTGTCGCCGTGGATCACGTCCCCCTCGATCGCGAAGGGCCGGGTGAGCAGCGCCTCCGCCTCCCCGCAATCGCCTGCCTGCAGCGCCGCGCGGATGCGGCTCGACGAGATGATGTCCCCGCCTGCGTCTTTCACCGGCGCCACGGCTTCGCAGGAAAGGCCCATTGCCGCGCCGAGCTCGGCAAGTTGCGCCACAGTGCCCGCGCGCCCCTTGCCGAAGGTGAAGTCCTCGCCCGTCACCACGCCAGCCGCGCCAAAGTCGCGAACGAGCATCGTGACGAACTCCTCAGCGCTCCGCGAGGCAAGCGCCCGATCAAACCCGAATACCAGCATCGCGTCTGCCCCGGCGCCGGCAAAGAGACGCTCGCGCTGCTCCAATGTGGTCAGGCGAAACGGCGTCGAATTGGGCTTGAAGAAGCTCGCCGGATGCGGATCGAACGTCGCGACGATGGTCGGCCGGCCTTCAGCCCGCGCACGCGCGACGGCGCGACCCACGACCGCCTGATGGCCGAGATGAAATCCGTCGAAATTGCCGAGCGCGATCCAGCCCCCGCGCAGATGCGCGGGCATGACCCCATCGCTTGTGAGCCGCTCCATGGAGCCGGGCTATAGGCAGCGGCCGGACGAGAGGCAATCGTCCGACGTTCGCGCGTCCTCAGGGAAAAAGCGGCGGCTGGGCGATCAGCGCTTCGGTTTCCATGATCTCGCGCGCCACTGTTAGGCTGCGCGGCTCGCTTTCCCCGGCGAGGAAGCCCAGAAGATCGGAATTGAGCCTGTCCGGCGCGGTCGCGAAAAGGCCATGGGGCTCGCCCTCATACTCCACATATTGCGCTTGAGGGAGCGCCCGCACGGCCGCACGCGCCGTCGGGTCGATCGGCACTGTCTTGTCCGATGTGCCGTGAATGATGAGCGTCGGCACATCGAACGCGGGCAGATCGGGCCGGAAGTCCGTGCGGCTGAATGCATCCACGCAGGCCAGAGTGGCGAGCGGGCTTGCCATGCTGCCCAGAACGAAGCTCCAGTCCATGATGCCCTGGCTCACCGGGCGGGAAATAAATCCCTGCCCATAAAAGGTCTTGGTGAAGCTCTGCAGGAAGGCGAAGCGATCCGCCCGGATTTGCGCCTTCATGTCGTCGAACACGTCCGGATCGACGCCATCGGGATTATCCTCGCCTTTCAGCAGATAGGGCACGACCGAGGCGATCAGCGCGACGCGGGAAACCTTTGCCGACCCATATTGGCCAAGATAGCGGGCAATCTCCCCGCCGCCCATCGAGAAGCCCACAAGCGCGGCCTTGTCGATCTCCAGCGCATCCATGACGTCCGCAAGATCATGGGCGAACCAGTCATAATTATAGCCCGTGGCCGGATGTCCGGACTGGCCGAAGCCGCGCCGGTCATAGGTGATGACGCGATAGCCCGCCTCCAGCAGCGCGAGCGTCTGATATTCCCACATGTCGCCGGTGAGCGGCCAGCCGTGAATGAGGATGACCGGATCGCCGCTGCCCATGTCCTTGACGTGAAGCTGGGTTCCGTCGCGGGTCTTGATGTGCATGGGTGAGCTCTCCGGGGGATTATGTATTCCCCCAAAACGCGCACCGTGCGGGCGCGTTCCACCCGATCCGTGCTGCGCCGCGCGCTTAGCCGTTTTTGCGGCGGAACGTGCGGTAGCTATAGGCCGGGCGGCCGTCCGCCGCCGCATGATCCTCGCGGGCGACTTCGGCCCAGTGGACAGGATCGGGCGCGTCGATATGCGCGTCGCCCTGGGGCGCGACATCGACCTGGGTCAGTTCGATACGGTCCGCGAGAGGCAGGAAGAGACGATAGATTTCCGCGCCGCCGATCACTGAAATCACGGGCGCGTCAGCAAGCGCTGCGAGCGTTTCCTCGACGCTGTGAACGACATCGGCACCTTCGGCATGCCATGCCCGATCGCGCGTCACGACGACATGCCGGCGGCCCGGCAGCAGACCCGGCAGGCTCTCGAAGGTCTTCCTGCCCATGACCATGGGCGTGCCCATGGTCATCGCCTTGAACCGCTTGAGGTCACCGGGAAGGTGCCAGGGAATAGTCCCCTCCGCCCCGATCACGCCATTGTCGGCGCGGGCCAGCAACAGCACGATCTCGGGCCGGTTGCTCGTCACTCGGTTGCCGGTCACTGGCCGGTCAGCCGTGTCACATGGCCCATCTTGCGACCGGGCCGCGCCTCATGCTTGCCGTAGAGGTGGAGATGCGCGCGATCGTCCGCCAATATGCCGGACCAATTGCTGGCCGCCTCGCCAATGAGATTCTCCATAACGACACCGGGCGCAGTGCGCGCCGTTGAGCCCAGCGGTAGCCCGCAAATCGCGCGGATGTGATTCTCGAACTGGCTGGTGACCGCGCCTTCGATCGTCCAGTGGCCGCTATTGTGGACGCGCGGCGCCATCTCGTTGAAGATCGGCCCAGCCTCTCCGCAGAAAAACTCGAGCGTCAGCACGCCGACATAGTCAAGCGCTTCGGCAACCTGCGCGGCGATCGCCCGTGCGGCCTCTGCCTGCGCGAGAACGGCATCGTTGGCCGGGACAGTGGACGTAGCGAGGATGCCCGCCTCGTGCACGTTGAGCGGCGCGTCCCAGAAACGGATCTCGCCGGCCTGACCGCGCACGAGAATGAGCGAGAACTCATGCTCGAAGCGGACGAAGCCTTCCAGCACCGCCGGCTGCCCGCCAATATCCGCCCACGCCGCATCGAGCGCGGCGCTGTCTGCCCGCATGATGCGCGATTGCCCCTTGCCGTCATAGCCGAAGCGCGCGGTTTTGAGGATCGCCGGTGCGCCCACCTCCGCCACTGCCCTGTCCAGCTCATCACGAGTGGAGACAGGCGCGTAGGGCGCTGTCGTGCCACCCAGTTCCGCCACGAAGCCTTTCTCCAGCAGACGGTCCTGCGCGATGGCAAGGGCGCGGCCGCTCGGCCGGACGTGACCAGACGCGGCAAGCAGATCCGCCGTGGCGCCCGGCACATTTTCGAACTCGTAGGTAACGATATCTACCGCAGCTGCGAAGGCCTGAAGCGCCGTCTGATCGTCATAGGCTCCGCGCGTCCAGGTGCTTGCTACGTCAGACGCCGGGCCGCTCTCCTCGGGCGCGAACACATGCGTGCGATAGCCCAGCTGCGCGGCGGCGACGGCAAGCATCCGGCCAAGCTGTCCGCCACCAACAATACCGATGGTCGCGCCGGGCGGCGTGACAGTCATGGAACCGCCAGCCATCCGCTTAGCCCTCCGGGCTTTCGCTCACCGATTCGGTCTGGGCAGCGCGCCAGGCATCCAGCCGCTCCGCCAGCGCGGAGTCGCCATTGGCGAGAATCGCGGCAGAAAGCAGGCCCGCATTTGTCGCGCCGGCCTTACCGATCGCGAGTGTGCCAACCGGGATGCCGCCGGGCATCTGGACAATCGAAAGCAAGCTGTCGAGGCCGGAAAGCGCCGCGGATTGCACGGGAACGCCCAGCACCGGCAGCCTTGTCATGGCCGCCACCATGCCCGGCAGATGGGCCGCTCCGCCCGCCCCGGCGATAATGACCTGCAAGCCCCTGTCCGCCGCACCCTTGGCATAGGCCACGAGTCGGTCCGGTGTGCGGTGGGCTGAAACGACTTTGGTCTCGTGCGGCACACCCAGCTTGGTCAGCACTTCGCTGGCGTGACGCATCGTCTCCCAGTCGGAGCGTGACCCCATGATGATGCCGACTTTTGGCGCCTCTGTCCGCTCAACGCTCATTTACGCGCCCTCTGCCCGTCAAAGACCGCCCCTTAGCCATCGCCCCGCATGGAGACAACCGTCCAGTCGAGCATATGAAGAGGCGAGCCGCTTCGACTCTCCCTTGTGGAATCATCAAACCGATATGTATGTTGCACTGCAAAGCAAATAACTGGGTTGCTCCTTGGCGGAGAACTAAATGGCAAGCAGCACTGTGCGGGCCGTCTTGCGCGATATCGCGACAGACGACACGCTTCCGTTACGATTGGAAAATCAGGCGTTACGTGAGGAAATCGCGCGTCTGCGTATCCTTAACGACGAGCTGGAACGCGTTGTCGTGCGTGATACGCTGACGCCGCTGTTCAACCGTCGGCATTTTATTAACTGCCTTACCGAGCGACTCGGCAGACTTCAGCGCTATGGCACGCAGACCGCGCTGGTCTTCATCGATGTCGACGGTCTCAAGGGCATCAACGATCTGCACGGACATGGCGCGGGCGACGCAGCCCTCAATCATGTCGCCCGCGTCATCGCGCAGGATGTCCGCTCCACGGACGTCGCCGCCCGAATCGGCGGAGACGAGTTCGCGCTCCTCTTTGACGGCATGGACGATGCGGCCGCCCACGCGAAAGCGGCGCGGCTGGTTCAGCTGATCGCCAGCGAGCGGTGCGAGTTCCACGGGTTCAGCCTGCCAATCACGGCATCTTTCGGCTGCACCGTTCTTCAGCTGGGCGACAACGACTTCGCGGCAATCGCGCGCGCGGATACGGCGATGTATGCCGCGAAGAAGCAGGCGCGGGGCTGAGCCGGTGGCTCAGCGTTCCGAGAGATAATAGCGGTCGAGCGCCGATAGGTCGTCCGCAAGCTCGTACACGATCGGCTGACCGGTTGGAATTTCCAGACCCGTAATCTCTTCGTCGGAAATGCCGGAGAGGTGCTTCACGAGCGCACGGAGCGAGTTGCCGTGTGCGGAAATCAGCACGCGCTTGCCTGCGCGCAGCTCGGGAGCGATTCGCTCTTCCCAATAAGGCAGCACCCGCGCGATCGTGTCTTTGAGGCTCTCCGTCTGCGGAATGGGGATGCCCGCGTAGCGCAAGTCGGCGGAGAGATCCCAGGGAGACCCCGCCTCGGGCAGCGGCGGCGGAATATCGAAGCTGCGCCGCCAGATCTTCACCTGATCGTCACCGTGGAGGGCAGCGGTCTCTGCCTTGTCGAGGCCAGTGAGGCCGCCATAATGCCGCTCGTTGAGCTTCCAGCTCTTCTCAGTCGGCAACCACAGCCGGCCCATCGCTTCCAGCGCGAGGTTGAGCGTCTTGATCGCGCGCGTCTGATAGCTGGTGAACGTCAGGTCGAAATCGACGCCCTTGGCCTTCATCAGCTCGCCCGCGGCCCAGGCCTCCTCCCGGCCCTTTTCGGTCAGGTCCACGTCCCACCAGCCGGTGAAGCGGTTTTCCAGGTTCCAGGCGGACTGGCCGTGGCGGATGAGGACGAGCGTGGGCATGGATGACGGCTCCGGTCTGTGAAAGGTCGGTCTCGTGGGCCTGATAACGGCTATTCGATGTCATGCAACTTGTCGGTCTTCCGCCCGTTCGCCATGGAAGGTGGAGCGATCATCAGGAGCGAACGTCCCATGGCCATTACCCGCACGATCCACATGCATGACGGCCCCGGAGGTCCATTCGAATCGATGGCAGTGGGCGATGCCGATGCAGGTCTGCAGCCCGGCATCCTGTTCTTCCCGAATTTCTTCGGCACCAAGGAGTGGGATTTCGCAAAGGCAGAAGTGCTGGCGGGGCTCGGCTACAAGGTGCTCGTCGTCGACTATTACGGGCAGGGCAAGCGCGGAACGGACATGGAATCCTCCGGCAAGCTGCTACAGGAATTCATGGCTGATCGTGCCTTGGTGAAGCGCCGCGTTCTGGACGCGCTGGCCGAGCTGAAAGCGCTTGCCGGTGTCGATGCGGGCAAGCTTGGCACTATCGGCTTCTGCGCGGGCGGCAAGTGCGTGCTCGATCTCGCGCGCGCAGGCGGCGACATACTGGCAGGCGTGTCCTTCCACGGCGTCTATGATCCGCCGCCCTTCCCCAATGCGTCGATCACCGCGAAGTTGCTCATCTGCGATGGATGGAACGACAAGCTGAACCCGCCGGAGGCCAAGGTGGCACTGTGCGAGGAATTGACCGCCGCAGACGTCGATTGGCAATTCATCGCCTATAGCCGCACGGGGCATGGCTTCACCGCCAATGGAACACCGCTGAACGAGGACCGCAGCTTCGGTTTCCAGCCGGACACGGATCGCCGCAGCTGGGCGGCAATGACCGCTTTCCTGACCGAAACTTTCTAAGCGCGACGAGGGAGCACCCGCCGGAGGCGCCCCTCGTTCATTCACGCAATGGCCGGCTGCACCTCGGGCAGAGCATCCTGCTTCACGGCCTCACGCGCATGCACCTCGGCAAGCCACGCCATATAGGGCGCGGTAAGGAACCGAAGCCCCGTTCCGGCGAAGCCCAGCGCAAGGAGCAGCGCCAGACCGAGGCCGACACTGCTGCTGGCAACGATCACAGCGACTGCGGCGGTCAGGAACGATAGGCCAATGGCCGTCTCTGGCAGCGTCGTGGAGATGATCGAGGCCAGCATGGACGCGCCATTGCCGCTCAGCGCGAATTTGGGCGTGCGGCGCCAGGCAAGACGCTTTTTGGAGAGGCCGGCGATCGCCGCGACGAGCACCACATAGCTGAGCGACATGCGGGCGATTTCGCCGCGCACCGCGCCCTTGAGCGTTGGGCATCCGGCCAGACGATAGCGGTGAGCAGTACGGACAGCCCAGTTTACGGCACCGATGAACAGCAGTGGCCAGACCACGTCAGGCACGGTGATCGGATCGGCCAGACCTGTGGCCACGCCGATCGCTACGGCAGCCGCGCCGACGACGCCGCTGACCAGCGCGAACAGGGTGCGAACCGGCGCTACACAGCGCAGCACCTCGAGCAGCTTAGTCCAGCCCGGCATGGGAGCGGCAAGCGGGGACGGCAGGAACAGGCGCCAGTGACGGCGCAACTGCTGTACCGGGCCAGCCGTCCAGCGGAAGCGCTGCTTCTTATAGTCGTCGAACGTCTCCGGGATCAGACCACGACCGAAGGTCTCACCGAAATACAGTCCTTCATAGCCGCACGCACGCAGCCGCACGGACACTTCGGAATCTTCGGTCAGGCACCATTCGGCCCAGCCACCGGCCTGACGCAGACCTTCTGCTCGGATGAGGCACATGGTGCCTATGGTGAAGGCGCCGCCATATTCGCTGACACCGGGCATATCGACCTTGTTGGACGGCATATATTCCCAGTAGCAGCTATCCAGATAAGTGCTTTCCTCGTGCTCGCGATAATCGTGCGGCGTCTGGATGTAGCCGATCCGCTTGTCAGCGAAATAAGGCACCAGACGCGAGAGGAAGTCTGGCCGGGAAAGATAATCCGCGTCGATCACGCCGATCAGTTCGGCATCAGGCGCCATCACGCCCATCAAATAGTTGAGCGCCCCGGCCTTCGCGCCGGGCAGCGGCGAAACATGGAAGAAGCGGAAGCGCTCCACGCCAAGTTTCCGGTTGAGCACGTCGCAATAGGCTTCCAGCGGGCGCCACAGTCGCTCGTCCTTGGTGTTGTTATCGCAGACGAGAACCTCGAAGTTGCTGTAATCCAGCGCCGCGAGGCGATCCATCGTCTCCTTCACCACCTCGGGCGGCTCAGCATAGCAGGGAAGCTGGATGGACACCTTGGGGGCATAGGCATGTGTCTGCGTCTCGCCGCGGCCTGTGGGCAAGCGCCAGATTTCGTGGCTGAGCACGGCTTCGCGCGCGATCCGCTCGATGAAGCTGAAACCGAAGAAAACCACGCTACCGGCAAGCCCGGTCACGGCAAGCACCTCCAGCACTGGCGAAAGATCGGCTTCCGCGATGAACAGCGAGGCCCAGAGCGCCGAGATCGACATGGTGGCAATGTCCACCACCAGCGTGATGATGCCGGGCATCGAGAGGCGATGCACGAAATGGCCTGTCACGGCGATAGCGCCCAGCGTGAGAATGAAGACGGGCAGAATATCCACGATCCCGCCGAAGAGGACGCCAGTGATCGCGAACGCGAGGACGAAAGCTCCAGCCAGTTCCAGCACTTCATGAGAGGCTGGCCGGGCGACCTTGTGCGGCGCCGGGACTGCGCGAGCAGTCAGCAGGGCAGCCAGCAATGACATGATCGCCAGGAAGACAAGCGATGAATCTAGCGCGGCGCGCGAAAATTCGAGCACGAATAGACCCTCTGTTTGATTTGGGGACGAGCTCTCCGTCTCTTTCCCACCAGGATATGGTTATTACACCACCAGCATCACAATGGCTGGATTGTGCAACCGCTCACGCGGCAAAAGGTTCATTTCCTGCCGTTGCTTGAATTGAAAATGAACGCTTTGTTCAAAGGGCGTCGAGCTGTTCGCCCAGAACGGCGAGGCAATCCCGTGCCAGTTGCATCGAGCGCTCCGGGCTCCAGCCCTGCCCCTCGTCCGGCCAGTCGTCATTGTCCTTGAACGGCATTTCCAGCGTCATGGCGACAGAGCCGTAGCGCTCGGCCACCTGCGCGGTCGCCATCGAGAGATTGGCCTTGCCCGCCGGCGTGACCGGATAGCCAAGCCGGGTCTGGAAATCGGGCGTCCGTGCCGCCAGCGCATCGCGATACGCCTCGAAAGCCGCGAGTTGCTCTGACCTCAGGCCGGGGATGCCCTCGAAACCCGCGAGGAAGACGGCAGGGATCGCTTCGTCGCCATGCACGTCCATGCAGAAGCGCACGCCCGTCCGGTCCATGGCGTTGCGCACGCAGAGCACTTCGGGCGATCGCTCCATGCTCGGTGCGTGCCATTCCCGATTGAGGTTAACGCCTGCCGCATTTGTGCGCAGATGGCCGCGAAACGCGCCGTCCGGGTTCATGTTCGGCACGATGTGAAACGTGCAGGCCTCTCGCAGTTTGCGCGCGAGGGCGCTCGTCGGATCGGTAAGGAGGTCGAGCGCGCCTTCCATCCACCATTCTGCCATGCTCTCGCCGGGGTGCTGACGCGCAATGAGCCAGACCGGCTTCTCGCCCGTGCCCAGCGTCAGACAGTCTATCGACCGCCCATCGAGCGTCTGCCCCAGCTCGCGCAGCGTCACGCCCTCGGCCAGCGCAGCACAGGCAATGAGGTCCTGGTGGCGTTCCAGCGAATAGGGCGCGAAATAGGCGAACCAGCTCACGTCGGATATGCTGGTGTGGCGGATGGTCAGCGTGCCGCCCTCTTCCCCGCTATCGTAGTGCGTCTCGGCCCGCGTCCAGTGCTCGCGATCCTCCGAGACGCAGGCACGGTAGCCGGGCCAGCCGTCGGGATAGGCCGAGCCGCCTAGGTCGACGATGCGCAGCGTCATGGCCGTGCCGGCGGGCGCCACCACGCGAAAATGAAACCATTGGTAGAAGTCGCTCTCATTATCCTTACGGATCGTGAGCGTCGCTTGGGCGCCCTCGATTGCGCGGACGATGATGTTCCCGCTGTCAAACGCGGCGGAGATGGCGAGATCGGTATCGGTCTGGGTCATTTGACCGTGATAGTCGCTCCGGATTCGCCAGGATAGTCCCGGAAAAGCGCATCAGCGAGCTTGCCCGCCGCGATCCCCGCCTGCGAGGCCGGGCTGTTCTCCTTGGCCGCCGTCTCGGCGCGGCCTTCCCAGACCGCTGCATTCGTGTCCGCACGGCGGATCTGCACGCGCAGCTGCGTTCCGATCACCGCCTTGGGCGGGCCGGAGAGATTGATGCCGACACCGAGGCCAAGGCCACTGCCGAAACTGCCCGTGGAGCCGCCCACGCCCACGCTCACCGGAGATCCACGCCGGTCGACCGGACGATCCACGCTGCGATCCGTGCCGATGCGCGCAACGAACGTCGCCGAGCTGTTGTCCACCACCGTGAAACCGGCGCGGGTCAGCGCCTGAGCCACTGCGCTGGCGAAGGTGCGATATTCTAGACTTGCCGCATCGCCGCCCTCTTCCGGCGCGAGCCGCACGGTTCCGCTGCGGGCAGCCTGCGCTTCGTGGAAGCGCGTCACTTCCACAGGCGGCAAGGACGTAGCGCAGGCCGACGCAAGGAGGAGCGGTAGAGCGGCCAGCGCCGCGCGCGAAAACGAGCTGTACATTGGCTTTCGAACTCCATCACCTGATCTGGCACGTGCAACTACGCGTCCGGGCAGTCCAGCCCTATCTCCTCGTGCGATGCATAAAGCCTGAACGAGCAAGGCATGAACGAATGGCGAAAAGGCCGGTTGCAGCGCTTCGCGCCTTGACTCACGGCCAGCGGGTCCATAAAGGCGCGGCTTCGAATTTCCGCCCAACTCAAGATTTTGGACCGCGAGTCATGAAGATCCGCAACAGCCTCAAGTCGCTCAAGGACCGTCACCGGGATAACCGCGTGATTCGTCGTCGCGGCCGCACCTACGTCATCAACAAGACGAATCGTCGCTTCAAGGCCCGCCAGGGCTGAAGCCACGCCGGCCCGGGTTCGCCCGCGTCGAACGTCTGACAGGAAAACGCCCGCCGGCATCTGCCGCGCGGGCTTTTCCTTTGTCCGCGGGTTCGGGATGGCGCGGGCGAATCTTTCGCAGTCAGACTGCCGTCCCAACGATCGAACCGATACCCGCCGTCACCGCCATTGCGACCGCACCCCAGAAGGTGACTCGCAAGACTGCCTTCGAGACCTTCGCGCCTCCCGCCCTCGCCCCGACTGCGCCTAGTCCGGCGAGGAACAGCAGCGACGCCAACGCAACGCCAGTCACGAGCGGTCGACCAAGCGGCATGATACTGGCCACCAAAAGCGGCAAGGCAGCGCCTGCAGTGAAGGTCACGGCAGAAGTAAACGCCGCCTGCACGGGGCGCGCAGTCGTGACGTTGGTGATGCTCAACTCATCGCGTGCGTGCGCTTCCAGCGCATCATGCGCCATCATTTGACGGGCAACCTCGTCGGCGGTGGCCTTTTCGACCCCCCGCTGCTGATAGATGCCGGACAATTCCGCCATTTCGAGATCCGGGGCCGAAGCGAGCTCGGCGCGCTCTCGCGCAAGATCAGCTGCTTCGGTGTCGGCCTGCGAACTGACCGAGACATACTCGCCCGCCGCCATAGACATTGCCCCGGCTACCAGCCCCGCGACGCCAGCCAGAATGATTTCGCTCCGCCCTTGTGCCGCCGCCGCGACGCCCAGGATCAAACTTGCGGTGGAAACAATGCCGTCATTCGCGCCGAGAACGGCTGCGCGCAGCCAGCCAATCCGCGTGACGAGGTGCAATTCCGAATGTGTACCGCGCATGGAAGGTCTCGCACCGCCAGAGCGCGAAGAACTACTGCAAACGAGAGACGGCGTCGTCTAAAATTTCGGACACGCCGCCCCAGCCTATCCGCTGCCCCTGAAAGCCTCAGTCCTCGCCGTGGGCCTTGAGCTCATCGCCGCGAATAGAGGCGACATGCAGCACGTTCGTCGAGCCCGGCGTGCCGAACGGGACACCGGCAAGCACGATGATCTTGTCCCCGCCCCGCGCCAGCTTGTGGCGCAGCGCCATGCGCTTGGCCTTGCCGATCATTTCCTCGAAGCTGCCAATGTCCTTGGTGCGCACCGCATGGACGCCCCAGGTGAGCCCCATTCTGCGCGCCGTGTCCGTTCGCGGCGTCAGCGCCAGGATCGGCGCGGCCGCGCGTTCGCGCGCGATGCGGCGCACCGTGTTGCCTGACGAGGTGAAGCACACGATTGCCGCCGCGCTCACTGTCTGGGTAATCGATTTGCAGGCCTCGGCCAGCGCGTCCGCCGTGGTCGGGTCGGGTCGGGTGCTGGTGAAGTGCAGCCGGTCGAAATAGCCGGGATCGCGCTCCACGCTGTGGGCAATGCTGTTCATCATGGAGACGGCCTCCTCCGGCCAGTCTCCCGCTGCCGTCTCCGCTGAGAGCATGACAGCGTCCGCGCCGTCATAGACGGCCGTCGCCACGTCCGACACTTCGGCGCGTGTGGGCGTCGGCGCCTTGATCATCGATTCGAGCATTTGCGTGGCGACGACGACCGGCTTGCCGAGCCGCCGGGCGCTCTCGACGATCTGCTTCTGGAGCGGCGGCACGGCATAAGGCGGCAGTTCGACGCCGAGATCGCCGCGCGCGACCATCACTGCGTCGGCCTGTTCGAGGATTTCCTCCAGCCGCGTCACGGCCGCCGGCTTCTCGATCTTGGCGAGCAGCGCGCCATAGCCGCCCATCAGCTTGCGCGCTTCCGCCAGATCTTCCGGACGCTGCACGAAGCTGAGCGCGATCCAGTCCACCCCCGCTTCCATGGCGAAGGAGAGGTCGCGCCGGTCCTTGGGCGTCAGCGCCGCCATCGGCAGCACCACGTCCGGCACATTCACGCCCTTGCGCTCGGAAAGCACGCCGCCGACCTCCACGATCGTCTCGATGCGGGTTTCCTCGACCACCTGTACACGCAGCACCAGCTTGCCGTCGTCGAGCAGCAGCCGGCTGCCGGGCGTGAGCGCCGCGAAAATTTCCGGATGCGGCAGGTTAACTCGCAGCACGTTGCCCGGCGTCTCGTCCCGGTCCAGCACGAAGCCCGAGCCAGTCTCCAGCATGACGGGGCCGTCCTCGAACGTGCCGACGCGCAGCTTTGGTCCCTGCAAATCCGCGAGGATCGTGGTCGGTCGGAGAAATTCCTTCTCCAACGCGCGGATGATCTCCACGTTCTTTGCGTGCCCTTCATGCCCGCCATGGCTCATGTTGAGGCGGAAGGCATCCGCGCCCGCCATATACAGCTTGCGGATCATGTCCTCATTGCTGCTCGCTGGCCCCAGCGTCGCGAGAATGCGGACCTTGCGTGTGCGCGGTGCGATCTTCTTCATGCTCATCGCGTGCAATACACCCCTTGTATCCGTGTCTGGGCTCCCGACCTTCTGGTCGAACGATGCTTGCCGCGATCCGTCCTGCACGACAAGGATGGCGCAAATCTTTGGAGCAGCCCATGCCGATAACCGACATTGATGACAAGACCGCAGCAGCCGCTTTCCGTCGGCTGGTCGAGCATTTGCAGCATCGGACGGACGCGCAGAATGTGGATCTGATGGGCCTTGCCGGTTTTTGCCGCAATTGTCTGGCGGACTGGATCGCGGAGGCGGACGGGACGATGACCCGCGATGAGGCGCGCGAGATCATCTACGGCATGCCCTTCGCCGAGTGGAAAGCGCGCTATCAGGGCGACGCGACGGACGAGCAGCTTGCCCGGATGAAGGAAAGCATCGCGAAGAACGCGCATTAGGCAATGATGCGCGTGTTATCGCCCTTTACAGCGCATCAAAGCGCCCCTATGGGCGCCGCGATGTCCATGATGATCGCCACGCCGATTATTACCAAACCGACCCGCTTGCGCGGGGCGGTCATGGGTGCGCGCGGCCTCTAAGGCCCAGCCATCCGGACAGACGCCCCGCCTGAGCGCGGGGCCCCTGTCGAGACACTGGCAAGACCCCGCGCCTCCCCAAATACAAGGAGACGCTTTATGACCGCCAGAAACCGACCCAGTTTTGATCGCGCCGTAAATGTCGGCATTGTCGGCGCGACCGGCCTCGTCGGCTCGATGATGCGCGAATTGCTCGCTGAGCGCAATTTCCCGGTCGCCTCGATTCGCCTGTTCGCGTCTGCGCGTTCGACCGGCTCGACCATCGACTGGAAGGGGCAGGCCATCACGGTCGAGAACGCCGAGACCGCCGACTATGCCGGGCTCGATGTCGTGTTCTTCTCCGCCGGTGGATCGACCAGCAAGGCGCTGGCGCCAAAGGTCGCTGCGGCGGGCGCGGTTGTCATCGACAACAGCTCGGCCTGGCGCTCCGATCCGGAAGTGCCGCTGGTCGTCGCGGAAGTGAACGGCCATGCGCTCGATCATCTGCCCCGCGGCATCATCGCCAACCCCAATTGCACGACCATGGCCGCGATGCCTGTGCTCAAGCCCCTACATGACGCGGCAGGCCTTAAGCGGCTGATCGTAAGCACCTATCAGGCGGTTTCCGGTGGCGGTATTGCCGGCATTGAGGTGCTGGCCGGGCAGGTCGCTGCCGTGGGCGATCGCTGCGCGGAGTTGGCGCGCAATGGCAGCGCCGATTTCGTGCCCGCGCCGGAGAAGTGGGCGGTGCCGATCGCCCATAATGTCGTGCCGCTGAACTATGTGCTGGGCGAGGACGACTATACCGAGGAAGAGCTGAAGCTTCGCGACGAGAGCCGCAAGATCCTCGAGATCCCCGGCCTCCCCGTCTCGGGCACCTGCGTGCGCGTGCCCGTCTTCACAGGCCACTCGCTCTCGATCAACGCCGAGTTCGAGCGTCCGCTGAGCGCGGCCGATGCGCTTGCCCTGCTGGAGAGCGCGGACGGTGTGGTGGTGAGCGCCGTGCCTAATCCGCTCGAAGCGACCGGCAAGGATCCGGTGTTCGTCGGCCGCGTGCGTGTCGATCCCACTGTGGAGCACGGCCTCGCACTGTTCATCGCAAGCGACAATCTGCGCAAGGGTGCCGCGCTTAACGCCGTGCAGATCGCGGAGCTGTTCGTCCAGCCGGCGCTCGCCGAAGCCTGAGCATTCCTGTCTCCTTCGTCACCCCGGGCTTTGACCCGGGGTCCAGCTGCCTTTCTTCCTTTTCTAGAGGATAAAGAAGCGGGATCCCGGCTCGGAGGCCGGGATGACGTCTGATGGTCAGAACCGAATGTGACCGCCCTAATTCAGATGCCGTAGTTTGTCCGGATTACGCATCACATAGATCGCCGCGATCCGACCATCCTCGATGTCCAGCGCGGTGGTCTGAAGCTCGCCGTCGGCCTCGCGTGTCACAAAGCCGGGCAGGCCGTTGACGAGGCAGGTCCGCACCAGTGTCGAGCCATATTTGCCGAACAGCACGGCCAGCGCCTTGTGGACCTGCATGACCTGCCGCACGCCGATGGCCGGGCGCACTGCCGCCGGGCGCTTGCCGCCGCCGTCGCTGTGGAAGCTCACGCCTTCCGCCAGCATCGCGCCAAGCGCGGTCATGTCGCCACTGCGCGAGGCAGCGAAGAAGGCGTCGGCGATGCGCAGCCCCTCCGTCTGCTCCAGCTGGTAGCGCGGCCGTCCGTCACGGACATGTTCGCGCGCACGGGCAGCAAGCTGTCGGCACGCCGCCGCGTCCCGGTCAATCGTGGCGGACACCTCGTCGAAGCTCATGCCGAACACATCGTGCAGCAGGAAGGCCGCGCGCTCCAGCGGTGAAAGGCGTTCCAGCGCCAGCATGAGCGGCAGCGTCACGTCTTCGGCCTCTTCCTGCTCGTCCGTGACAAAAGGCTCGGGCAGCCACGGGCCGACATAGGTTTCGCGCCGGGCGCGGGCCGACTTCATCTGATCCAGGCATAAGCGGGTCACCACCCGGCGAAGAAAGGCCTCGGGGTCGCGTATCGCAGCGCGATCGGCGCTCATCCAGCGGATGAAGGCTTCCTGCACCACGTCTTCCGCGTCGACCACCGAACCGAGCATTCGGTAGGCGACGCGGACGAGGCGAGGACGCAGCGGATCGAAAGCGACCGCCGCATCGTTCGCAATCGCGCCTGTCATCAGGCTGCTGCCTTCGCGGGCGTCTCGTACCAGAGGTCGAACCCCACCGCGATCCGGTTCCAGGCGTTGATGATGTTGATGATGAGGGTCAGCTTCACCTGCTCTTCCTCCGTGAAGTGCGCAGCCAGCGCGGCATGGGCGGCTTGCTGGCTATGCCCCTGCGCGATCGTCGTCAGCGCATCGGTCCAGGCCAGGGCGGCGCGCTCACGATCCGTGTAGCACGGCGCCTCCCGCCATGCCGAGAGCAGATAGATGCGCTGCTCGGTTTCGCCCTGCCAGCGGGCATCGGTCGTGTGCATGTTGATGCAGTTGGCGCACTGGTTGATCTGCGAGGCACGGATTTTCACCAGCTCGACAAGGCTGGGCTCCAGGCTCTCGTTGACGGTTGTGGACAGCGCGTAGAAGCTTTTCATGAGCTGCGGGGCGGCGGCGAACGGGTCGAGCTTGGCGGTCATCAGGGTCACTCCTTGCTGGTTGCACAGGCATGACGAGATGGCCCGCCCCGGATGTGACATCGGTGCGAAAAAATTTTCGCCTGCTGCTCCCTCGAAAGCTGTGGATGGCTCAGGCGATGTCTGGACATGACCGCCGCCGCATGAATAAGGGGCGCCTTCGGATTCATTCAGCGAAAGACCAAACCCCATGAGCGAACCCAACGTCGCCGCCGACCAGCTGCGCCTCTTCATCGAGCGCATCGAGCGCCTCGAGGAAGAGAAGAAAGGCATTGGGGACGACATCAAGGATGTCTACCTTGAAGCCAAGGCGACGGGCTATGATGCCAAGACCATGCGTGCCATCGTGCGCCTGCGGAAGATGGAGAAGAACGCCCGTCAGGAAGCCGAAGCGCTGCTGGAGACGTACAAGGCCGCACTCGGCCTGGAGTAATCGTTGCGGCGGGAGACACGAACCAGAGGAGCTAGCAGAACATGGCCGAATCCCCCTGGGGCACTGCCCCCGCCGACAAGGACTTCATCGTCACCACGACCAACGGCATCGATGGCCGGCCCGTGCAACGCTATCATGGCGTGGTGACGGGCGAAGTGATCGTGGGCGCCAATCTCTTCCGGGATCTGTTCGCCAGCGTGCGCGACATCGTGGGCGGGCGCTCGGGCGCCTATGAGGACGTCCTTGCCCGGGCACGCGAGGAAGCGCTGAGCGAGATGCAGCAGCGCGCCGCCTCGCTGGGCGCCAATGCCGTGATCGGGGTCGATCTTGACTATGAGGTTCTGGGTTCCAGCGGCTCCATGCTGATGGTCTCCGCCACGGGCACGGCCGTTTCCGTCTGATCGATGCGCGCACCGGGGCGCCGTCACGTTTTTTTGACAGGCGCGGTTCAGCAAGCGCCGCTATAGCGCCCCGACAAGCCCTCGACGGACGCGCCTTTGCCTGACCCCTCCTCCCTGGACGACGCTGCCGCCGGGCGCGGGACGGGCTATGGCGCGTCCTGGAGCAGAGAGACGCGCCGCCGCAACGGCGTCGCTCTGGCGCTTACGATCGCGCTTCACTTGCTTGTCCTGCTGGCGGTGCTTTTCATTCGCGGTCCGCAGTTCGTCCGCATGCAGGAGCATGGGCTGACCGGCTTCCTCATTCCTGCCCCGCCTTCGCCCGACAAGGAAAAGAGCGAGAAGAAGCAAGAGAAGAAAGCCGAGAAGAGCAAGGCGGAGGAAGCCGCTGCGGCCCCGCCCGCCGCCAAGCCGCCGCCCGTCCCCAGCGCGGCGCCCGTGCCCCAGCAGCCAGCCTTCATCGAGATGGATCTGGCGGGGACCGATATATCGAAGCTCGGCAAGGCGCCTTCCGCTTCCCCCAGCAAGGGCGATAGCAAGGCGGTCTATGGTCCGGGTCAGGGGCCGGGCGGCGTCACGCTCTACGAAGCGGAATGGTATCGCAAGCCCACGGATGCGGAACTTGCGGGCTATCTTCCGGCCAACCGTCCCCGGCGGGGCTGGGGGCTAGTCGCTTGCCGCACGATCGAAGATTATCATGTCGACAATTGCCAGTCGCTCGGCGAATCCCCCATGGGCTCAGGCTTCGCGCGCGCCGTCCGTCAGGCAGCCTGGCAATTCCGGGTGATGCCGCCGCGCATCGACGGCAAGCCGCAGATCGGCACGTGGGTGCGCATCAGGATCACTTATGGCGTGGACGGCGACCCCGAAGGCTGAAACGGTTCCGCATCGCTGAAGCATAACCCGCCGCTTGGGTTGCGCGGCTCCCCTGCGCCAGCTAGAGACCGCGCCCTATCCCGAACAAAACAGGCAGGAGCCGGCTGTGGCAGGCCATAGCAAATTCAAGAACATCATGCATCGCAAGGGTGCGCAGGACAAGAAGCGCGCCGCCGCCTTCTCCAAGCTCGCCCGCGAAATCACCGTGGCGGCCAAAATGGGCGCGCCCGATCCGGACATGAACCCCCGCCTGCGCCTCGCGATCAACGCGGCCAAGGCGCAGTCTGTGCCTAAGGACAATATCCAGCGCGCCATCGACAAGGCGAGCCGGGGCGACGCGGAGAATTACGAGGAAGTACGCTATGAGGGCTATGGCCCGGGCGGCGTCGCGATCATCGTCGAGGCGCTGACCGACAACCGCAATCGCACGGCGACCAATGTCCGCACTGCCTTCTCCAAGAATGGCGGCAATCTCGGCGCGTCCGGCGCGGTGTCCCACGGCTTCGATCGGATGGGCCTCATTACCTATCCGGCCGCAGCAGGCGACGCGGAGAAAATCTTCGAGGCGGCGCTGGAAGCCGGCGCGGAAGACGTCGAATCGAGCGAGGACGAACACGCCATCTGGACGGCGCAAGACGCGTTGCATGAAGTCGCCAAGGGGCTGGAAGCATCTCTCGGCGAGGCAGAGAGCGCCAAGCTCGCCTGGAAGCCACAAACCACTGTCGAGCTGGACGAGAGCAACGCCGCGACGCTGCTCAAGCTCGTCGACGCGCTTGAGGAGGACGATGACGTCCAGACCGTCTGGGGCAATTACGAAGTCTCTGACGAGGTGATGGAGAAGCTGGGCTGATCTGAATGCAAAGCCCCTCCCTTTAGGGGAGGGTTTGGGGGTGGGGCATGGCGCAGGAACCGCGATTGCTGAAGCACGCCGCCCAGATGCGCCATGAGGCGACCTCGGCTGAGGTGGTCCTGTGGCGACACGTCTCCCGATCACAACTCGGCCATAAATTTCGTCGCCAACATGTTTACGGCAACCGCATCTTCGATTTTTTCTGCCCGGCAAAAAATCTCGCGGTCGAAGTGGACGGGGAAACGCACAACATTGTCGCGGATTTGCGGGGGGACCAGGTGCTGGTCCAAGACGGTATCGTCATGGTGCGGTTCACCAACGAGGACATCGGCCGCAACTTGGCCGGAGTGCTGACCCATTTGCGTGCAGTTCTCAAAGCAACGCCTGATCGCTGGGCCGCCCCCCACCCCAACCCCTCCCCTGAAGGGGAGGGGCTATGAGAGATTTAGATAAAAAGCCCCTCCCCTTCAGGGGAGGGGTTGGGGTGGGGCCGCGATGCTGATCCTGGGTCTCGATCCCGGCCTGGGCACCACTGGCTGGGGGCTGATCGTGGCGGAAGGCAATCGCCTCTCTCACATCGGCAATGGCCGGATCGCGACGGATGCCAAAAGGCCGCTTGCCGACCGGCTCCTTGCGCTCGACACGGCACTCGCCGATCTCATTCTCACCCATCGGCCCGACGGCGCGGCTGTCGAGGAGATCTTCGTCAACGCCAACCCCCAATCGACGCTCAAGCTTGGGCAGGCGCGCGGTGTGGTGCTATTGGGCGCGGCGCGAGCAGGCATCGAGGTGGGCGAATATGCCGCTCGTCTCGTCAAGAAGTCCGTGGTGGGCGTGGGCAACGCCAGCAAGGATCAGGTCCACGCGATGATCCAACGGCTGCTGCCCGGCGCAGCGATCGACGGGCCGGACGCGGCGGACGCGCTCGCCGTGGCTGTCACGCACGCGCATCATCTCGCGAGCGCCCGGCGGCTCGGCTCCGCCCGCTAGAGCAGGATCACAGCGACCGCACCGCCGCCCTTGTCAGTTCCGCCCGATAAAGAGGAAGCCGACCGCGCCGACGAGGCAGGCAAACGCCGCGAAGTGCCGCCAGTGCAGCGGCTCGCCAAGCCAGGTGACCATGAACACACCGAACACCAGCAGCGCGATGACTTCCTGCGTCACTTTAAGCTGACCGGCGCTCCAGCCATGCAGATAACCGATGCGATTGGCAGGCACGGCGAAGCAATATTCGACCAGCGCGATGCCCCAGCTGATGAGGATGACGAGGAGCAGCGGCTTCCCCATCCCGCCCTTGAGGTGCCAGTACCAGGCAATGGTCATGAAGATGTTGGACGCAAGGAGCAGCGCGATCGTCGGCATGAGCAGCCTCTTGCCACCACTGTGGTGCGCCGCGCAATCGTACAGGTGGGCTGGGCGTGTTGTCATCCGCCTTGGTCCGCGCGCACAGGCCCATAGCGGCGCGACTGTCCGCTATGGGCAAGCAGTCCCCGTGCCCGATGACGGAAATGTCGGGGGGGAAGCGGACGGTCGGGTTTTGGCTGGGATTAAGCAAAGGCTGTTATTTCTCCAAACTTCCCAGAGCGCTACTTTGTTGCCGTAGCCATCCACAATTCCTCATGCGGGAATGGTAGCCTAACGCTGACTGAAAATTTCTTGCCATTGATCTCGACGGCCCCTTTTTCCTTTCTGCTTGCCAAAAACGTCTTCAAAGCAGGCAGCTCGGTAGAAGCCATGAAAATGCTGTAAGAGTCTCCACGCGTTCGAGTGGCAGGGTCATTTAGGTCCGGCCAACGCTGCGGCCAGATGATGGATTGATCAGGGGCATTCTCGTATGGCCCTGCCATCACCTCCACTTTATCTGGCAACCACGCTTGGGAGGCTGAGGGACGGAAATTTTGGAGCCGATCGAAGGCGTCAGAAATGGCTAATGGCACTTTTGAACGCACAAACTTATCGTTCAGAGGTCCGTAAACCGATATATAATACGGTTCATTGTTCCCATAAACGAGCAATGTGCTCTCGGGTTGATCGGTAGCATCTGCAACCACATATCCACCAGCGAGGGCCACCAGATCGGGATTTTCAAAGGGTCGAAGCAAGTCGGCCTGCTGTCCCTGATTTAGCTTTGCCGATTTGAAACCTGCTTTAGTTAGAAAGATTGCAGTTCCATCGCTGTAAAGCGCGAATGCAGGTGAGTCAGACCCAGTCACCATGAGCCAAGGATCGGCCGTCAACATAACAATCAGGGGATATGGCTTCGCAGAGGCTCGTGCAGCAGCAAGCGCTACCGGCCGATGAAAGAAAGCGATCCGGCTTTGATCGGGCTTTACGAGAGCCGTATTTTTAGAGGAGCCGGTCCCATTGCAAGCAACCAAAAACAGCAGAGCCGTTGCCAGCGCCATATGGGTAAGTGATTTTCGGTTCATCAAGACACGATGAACGAGCGTCTGCTTTCAAGCAAGTTATGGAGCAAAGACAAGGTCCCCAAAGTCGTCGCGTCCTGACAGACCCTTTCAGATCGACATTGAGCCTATCTTATCGGACATGGACTCGCCCGCTTTTCTCTGTCCTACAATCAGCCCGCCATGGCACGATGCCGTCATGATCCTTGCGCACTCCGTCCTGCCGCAGCGCCTAACATTTGTGGCCTGTCCCAGCCCAGACACCTTCAGGAAGAGGAAGTTGACGGAACGTAGCGCCAACTTTGGCAACTTCCGGCAGGCGCAGGCCGGACCGTCCTCGTTCGACAAGCCTCGCCGCGATAAGCGCTGGCGTGGCGCCGCCGGTAAGCTAAGACCCGAAAGCATTTTCTAGTCAGGTGGTCTCACCTGACGGCTCGGAAAATGCGGAGACAATGGACTCATGATCGCGCATCTCAAGGGCATTCTCACTGACACCGGCATCGACCATGCCGTGATCGACGTCGGTGGCGTCGGCTACCTCGTCGGCGCCTCCTCCCGCACACTCGCGGCGCTTGGCCGCACCGGAGAGGCGGTGACCGTCCACACCGAGATGCTGGTGGGTGAGGAATTCATTCGCCTCGTGGGCTTCGCTTCGGCCGACGAGCGGGACTGGTTTCGCCTGCTCACCGGCGTTCAGGGCGTTGGAGCGCGGGTCGCGCTTGCCATCCTTTCGGCACTGGAGCCAGCAGACCTGCACCGCGCCATCGCCATGCAGGACAAGGCGATGGTCGCGCGCGCCAACGGTGTCGGCCCCAAGCTCGCCGAGCGGATCGTGCGCGAACTGAAGGACAAGACAGGCGTTGCGCCGGCCGGGAGCGCCCCGCTTGCCGGTTCGGCCGTCGCCCCGGTCGGCAGCCTGTCCGCCGATGCCGTCTCGGCCTTGCAGAGCCTCGGATTCAAGCCGGGCGAAGCCGGCGCGGTGGTCGCAGCGGCGGAAGCCGAGCTGGGGCCGGACGCGAGCCTCGATGCCCTCGTGAGGATGGCGCTGCGCAAGGCAGCAAAATAGCGATCAGACCAGCGGCGTGAGGAGCGGCTTTCCGGCAAAATGCGCATCAAGATTGGCAAGGACCAGATCGGCCATCTGCTGCCGGCACGCGACGGTCGCGCTGCCTTGATGCGGCGAGAGCACGACCTGATCCATGGTCTTGAGCGCGTCGGGGATATTCGGCTCGTCCTCGAACACATCCAGCCCCGCGCCCGCGATAGTGCCCGCCTCCAGCGCCCTGACGAGCGCCGCTTCATCGACGAGGCTGCCGCGCGCCACATTCACCAGCACGCCGTCCTTGCCGAGCTTTTCCAGCACCCGGGCATTCACGATGGCGCGCGTTTCCGGGCCGCCGGGCGCGATGATGATCAGCACGTCGCTGGCCTCGGCGAGGGATTCGATGTCCGCCTTGAATGTCCAGGGCACCGCTTTCTGCGAGCGGGCGCTGTACAGGATCTCGCCCGCAAAGGGCTCGGCGCGGCGGGCAATGGCGAGACCGATCTGTCCCATGACGAAAATGCCGACACGCCGCCCCGTCGCGCGCGTGCTCAGCGGCACCTGCCAGGTGCCGGCGCGCGCCGCGCGATCATTCACGGCGATCCGCCGCTCCACCGCGAGCATCAGACCGATCGCAAGGTCGGCCACATCGTCGGTGAGCACGCCGGTCGTCGTGGTGACGCGAATGCCACGCGCCTCCGCCGCCGCGATATCCACGCCGTCATAGCCCACGCCGTTGATGGCGACGATCTCAAGCGCGGGATAGCGCTCCATGTCCTGCGCAGACAGGCGCATGGTGCCAGCGCCGACGATCGCGCGAGTCGTCCGTGGGCCGGAATCGACATGGACGGTAAAGCGCTCCGCCAGCGGGGCGGCGAGCTGCTCCGGCGGAGACGATATGCTGATAAGATCAGGACGGTCGGTCATGGCAGTGCCTTAGCCGCGCCAAACCGGGAAGGCCAGCCGGCCGGAGCGACGACGCCCCGGCCAGCCCTTTGCTCAGTTCGTCCGTGGCTTGATCTTGGACAGCGCCGGCTGGATGCAGGCCTCGTCCTTGTCACCGCCCGGCGCACCGGAGACGGCAATCGCGCCGATCAGTTCGCCGCCGGACATGATGGGGATACCGCCGCGCCAAGCGAAGCCGTTGATCTTGGGGTCGGCCTTTGTTTCCGCCGCAAGCGCGGGCTCCTTGGCGACCCGGTCCATGATAACGCCGCTCGCCACCTTATAGCGGATGACCGTCGCCACCTTGCCGCGCGCGATATTGTGCGTGCGCAGCTGCGCGCCGTCCGCCGAGAGCATCGCCACGGGTTCGCCGTCGGCATCGGCGACGAGCGCGGTCGTCTTGTAGCCATTGGCAAGGCAGGTGTTGATCGCGATCTGCGCTGCCTCGACCGCGGAGGCGAGGCTCGGTCCCTTGGCGCGCGGCGGGGGCGGCGTCGGCTGCGCGACGGCCGGTCCAACGGCGGACATCACGAGGCCGGCCAGCACCAGCGGGGTGATCCGTTTCGATTTCAGCATCTTGTCTCTCCTTTATTTGCCAGTCGTCGCTCTAGCCGTTTCCGCACGCACAATCACGCTACAGATGGCATATTGCTGGAATGCGAATATGAGGCGGTAATGCGTGACAACTCATTCATCAGCAAAACATAGCATGGCTGGGCCCAATTCCCTGACCTCGCCTCTGCGTGCGCCGGACGACATGGATGCCGCCCTGCGCCCCAAGTCGCTCGACGAGTTCGTGGGGCAGAAGGCGGCGCGCGAGAATCTGCGCGTGTTCGTCTCAGCTGCCAAAGCGCGCGGCGAAGCGCTCGACCATGTGCTGTTTTTCGGGCCTCCGGGCCTCGGCAAGACGACGCTGGCGCAGATCGTCGCGAAGGAAATGGGCGTCGGCTTCCGCGCCACATCTGGTCCCGTCATTGCCAAGTCGGGCGATCTCGCCGCGCTCCTCACCAATCTCGACGATGGCGACGTGCTCTTCATTGACGAGATTCATCGCCTCAACCCGGCGGTGGAAGAGGTGCTCTACCCCGCGATGGAGGATCGTGCCCTCGATATCATGATTGGCGAGGGTCCGTCCGCGCGCTCCGTCCGGATCGATCTGCCACGCTTTACGCTGGTCGGCGCCACGACACGCCAAGGCCTGCTGACCACGCCGCTGCGTGACCGGTTCGGTATTCCCGTCCGGCTCAATTTCTACACCGTGGATGAGCTGGAGCTGGTGGTAAGCCGCGCCGCGCGTTTGCTCGCCCTGCCGATCGCTGCAGATGGCGCGCGTGAGATTGCGCGACGGGCACGCGGCACGCCCCGTATCGCCGGGCGGCTGTTGCGACGTGTGCGCGACTTCGCCCACGCAGCCGGGCATGAGATCGTCGATGCGTCTGCCGCCGGCAGCGCGCTCTCCCGCCTTGAGGTCGACCAGCTCGGCCTCGACGCGATGGATCGCCGTTATCTCATGATGATCGCGGACATCTACCGGGGCGGACCGGTCGGCGTGGAGACGCTGGCCGCTGGCCTCTCCGAGCCGCGCGACACCATCGAGGAAGTGATCGAGCCCTATCTCATCCAGCTTGGCCTTGTGGCCCGCACCGCGCGGGGCCGCTGCCTGAATGCCGGGGGCTGGAAACATCTCGGTCTCAACCCGCCTGAAGGCGCGCAGGATGGCCTGTTCGACTGATGTCATCGACTCCCGGCGTCGGTGGCGCGACAGGCCAAGCGTTCAAAAGAGGGCTTCTCGTCGCGACTCGAGCCCGCTAGGGTTCCGGCCATGGCCGACGCCTCCCTCGCCTCGACCCCAGCTGCTCTTGCCCCTGCGACCGTCTGCCCTGCGAGCGGACTGTTCGTGGATGGCGTGCATTTATTCCCGGTTCGCGTCTATTTCGAGGACACAGACCTTTCAGGCGTGGTGTATCACGCCAATTACCTCCGCTACATGGAGCGCGCCCGCTCCGACATGCTGCGTGTCGCCGGTATCGACCAGCGCGCAGCGAAAGAGGCGGGCGACGGCGTCTATGCGGTCGCGGACATTGCCGTCCGCTATCGCCGCCCCGCGCGGCTCGACGAAGACCTTGTCGTGCGGAGCCAAGTGGCGCGTGTAAGCGTTGCACGCTGCGTTATCGGCCAGTCGGTCTGGCGCGGCGACACCCAACTCACCGAAGGCGAGGTGGTCGTTGCCTTGCTTGACCCAGTGGGCACGCCGAAAAGACAGCCAGCCGACTGGATCGCCCGGTTCACTGCATTATCCCAAGGAGTATCTCCCCTCTCATGATTGCCGCCGCTCTTCTTGCCGCCGCCGCACCCGCCGCGACGCCTGCCGTGACTTTGTCGCCGATTGCGCTGTTCCTTCAGGCGGACATTATTGTGAAGGCGGTCATGATCGGCCTGCTGCTTGCCAGCATCTGGACATGGGCGATCATTGTCGGTTTCGCAGGCAAGCTCGGCCGCGTGAACAAGCGCTGCGAAGCGTTCGAGCAGAGCTTCTGGCAGGCGAAGGACATGGAAGCTTTTTATCGTGATCGCGGCCGTGAGGACTCGCCGAGCGCCGACGTGCTCGCCGCCGGCATCACCGAGTGGAAGCGCTCCACCGCGCAGCGCAATATCGACGCGAGCGGCACCCGGGACCGGCTGGTGACCGCAATGAGTTCGGCAGTCGCTGCAGCTGTCGACAAGCTCTCCGACCGTCTCAATATCCTCGCGACGATCGGTTCGGTCGCGCCCTTTGTAGGCCTGTTCGGCACGGTGTGGGGCATCATGCGGAGCTTCACCGCGATTGCGGGCGAACAGAACACCAGCCTGGCGGTCGTCGCTCCCGGCATTGCGGAGGCGCTGTTCGCCACCGCCATCGGCCTCTTTGCCGCCATCCCGGCGGTCATCGCCTATAACCGCCTTAGCCATGGCGTGAACCGCATCGAGGGGCGGCTCTCGCGCTTCGCCGATGGTCTCTACACCACCTTCAGCCGAGAGCTCGAATCCTGATGGCGATGTCCGGCCCTCCCTCCCGCCCGCGCGGCGGGCGCCGCGCACCGATGGCGGAGATCAACGTCACGCCACTGGTTGACGTGATGCTGGTGCTGCTCATCATCTTCATGGTGACAGCGCCTCTGCTTGTCACCGGCGTCAAGGTGAAGCTGCCAGAGACGCGCGCGAAGGCGCTGGATCAGGACAGCAAGCCCACCGTCCTCACCATTGACGAAAGCGGCGCCATTTCCCTTGACGAACAGCCAGTCAGCGACGCGGAGTTGCCTCAGCGTCTCGTCGAGCTGCGCGAACGGCTCGAACCCGACGCACAGCTCTTCCTGCGTGCCGACACCGGACTCGATTATGGCCGGGTGATGCGGGTGATGGGCGAACTGAACCGCGCCGGGCTGGACCGTGTGGCGCTGGTTACCACAGCCGAGAGCAGCGCGCCCGTCACCACTGGTTCAGTTTCGGGCGAATAGGCGCATGGCGATGGAACGCAGCGAACGCATTGGCCTGGGGATTGCGACGGCGGGGCATGTCTTGCTCATTGCCGTGCTGTCGTTTGGCCTGCTTCAGCGTGATGTCGTCATTCCGCCTTCCCCTCCGGCAATCGACGTGAGCATCGCTGATGCGGTATCGCTCAGAAGCACGACCACGGCGCCGTCAGTGCCGCAGCAGGCGCAGGCACCCGAGCAAGGCGTGACTGAGCCAGACGCGACGCCGCCTCCGCCCGCTCCCGAGCCTGAAACGCCGCCGGTTGCGCAGCCGCGTGACATTGCGCCCCCGACACCCGCGCCGACGCCCAAGCCCACGCCTACCCCTGCGCCGCCCAAGGCCCAGCCGAAACCGCAGCCCAAGGCGGAGACGCCCAAAAAGCCGACGCCGGCCGCGAAGCCCGCACCTGCCAAGCCCTCCCCCAGCAAAGTGGAGACGGCCAAGCCCAAGCCGCAGCGCGCCTCCCGTTTGGGCGCAGACTTCCTCAAGGGGCTGGATGATGCCCGCCCCTCGCGGCCCACCCCTGCTCCCGCCGCCTCAGCGCCAATGGGCGCGGTCGCGGCTCGCGCGCTCAACGCGGAGATCAACCGGCAGATCAAGCCCTATTGGCGTCCACCGTCCGGTGCGGACGCGGATCGTCTCGTCACGCTGCTCAGCGTCCATCTGGACCGCTCGGGCGCGGTCGTCGGCGAGATCGAAGTGGTCGATCAGCAGGGCATCACACCCAGCAACCGGGCGCAGGCCGCGCTCCACGCGGAGCGTGCCGTTCAGGCCGTGCGCCGTGCCTCCCCTTTCCAGAATTTGCCGGCCGAATTTTACGACCAGTGGAAATGGCTCAAACCCCTCAAGTTCGATGCAAGGCTCGCCCAATGACCAAAATGCGCTTCCTTCTTGCTCTGCCGCTCGCCTTCGCCGCGATCAGCCCCGCCTCTGCTCAGCTCAGTGTGGACGTAACTGGCCAGATCGACAGCAATCTCAAGATCGCGGTCCCTTCGTTGCCCACCCAGTCCGTGGTGGAAACGCCCGCTGGAGCCACCAACCTGCTGGGTCAGAAGATTGCGGAAGTGATCGCGACCGACCTCAGGAACAGCGGTCTTTTTTCGCCCATGGGACCTTCCGGCGTCGCTATCCCGACCATTCCCGAAGTGACCGCCCCGGCCTTCGAGCGCTGGGCGGCGATGAGCGCCGAAGCGCTGGTTCAGGGTTTCGTGCGATCGGACGGCAATAATCTGACCGTCGGCTGCTATCTTTATGACGTGAACCTCAAGTCCGAGCTGACCCGGCAGGGCTATGTCGTGGCGCCCAGGGACTGGCGCCGCGCGGCCCATAAATGCGCCGATGCGATCTACGCTCGCCTGACTGGCGAAAGCCCGTTCTTCGATAGCCGTATCGCCTATATCGCGGAGACCGGCCCCAAGGAGAACCGGGTCAAGCGCCTCGCGATCATGGACTCGGATGGCGCGAACCACCGTTTCATCACCAATGGTCAGAGCCTGGCGCTCACGCCCCGTTTCTCCCCGGATTACGGTTCGATCGCCTATGTGAGCTATGTCGGCCGCAATGTGCGAATCTACGTCTATGACGTGACGAAGAACACGCAGAAGCTCGTCACCCAGACGAACAACGCCATCTTCGCGCCGCGATGGTCGCCCGATGGCCGCTCGCTTCTCTTCTCGATGGCGACGGGCGGCAACACGGACATCTACCGCGTGTCGGTGAACGGCGGCACGCCGGTCCGACTCACCAACTCGCCGGGCATCGACGTCGGTGGTTCCTATTCGCCAGACGGCACCAAGATCGTCTTCGAGAGCGACCGCTCCGGGGGTCAGCAACTTTACGTGATGAACGCGGACGGCTCCAACCAGCAGCGCATCAGCTTTGGCGGTGGGCGCTACGCAACGCCGGAATGGAGCCCGCGTGGCGATCTCATTGCCTTCACCAAGATCGCAGGCAACTTCCGCATCGGCGTGATGAGCCCGTCGGGCGGTGGCGAACGCCTGCTGACGAATGGCTGGCAGGATGAGGCGCCAAGCTGGTCGCCCAACGGCCGTGTGCTGCAGTTCTTCCGCACGACTTCGGGCCGTGGAGGCAAGTCCGCGATCTGGCAGGTGGATCTGACCGGCGTTAACGAACGAAAGATACCGACGCCTGTAGACGGGTCCGACCCAGCGTGGGGACCGTTGCTGCCTTGAAACGAAATGACATCTGCAGCGTTGGCTGTTTACGATATCGACTATGGGAAAGAAGGAGATGACTATGAGGACGTTGCCCTTGCTGCTCGCTGCGAGCGCTGCACTGGCGCTTGGCGCATGTGCCAAGAAGGCCCCGGAGGCACTGCCGCCCGCACCGGCCGATACAGCGCCGCCCCCGGCGTCCACTGGCCCAGTTTCGAACGCGCCGGTGCCCGGCAGCCAGGCCGACTTCATCGCGAGCGTTTCGTCCGACCGCGTCTTCTTCAATACGGATGAGAGCGACATCGACGATCAGGATCGCGCCACGCTGCAGAGCCAGGCGCAGTGGCTGCTCAAATATCCGAACAAGCGCGCTACAGTCGAAGGTCATGCCGATGAGCGCGGCACGCGCGAATATAACCTCGCGCTCGGTGAGCGCCGAGCCAATGCCGCCAAGAACTATCTGGCGGCGCTGGGCGTCGATCCGGGTCGCCTGAGCGTCATCAGCTATGGCAAGGAGCGTCCGGCCGCTCTGGGTTCCGACGAGGAGAGCTGGGCACAGAACCGCCGAGCGGTCACTGTCACGATCGACTGATCTGAAGGTCATCGGGCGGAACTCATCCGTCCGGAAACAGGCGGGGCTGGCGTTGTGCCGGCCCCGCTTTTTTATCAGGCGCGGCGCTTGCCCGTCATCGTCATCGCGCCGAACGGCCCAGCATCGATGCTGCCGTTGATCGCATCGCCCTCGACGAGTGCCTCACATGTGAGGGTCATTGGCATCGGCATGGTCATCTTCATGACCCAGGTCAGACGGTTGCCGTCCACCTTGCCGTCTTCCACATCGAGCGAACCAAGCGGCCCCGCATTGGTGCCGTGAAACTTGTCGCCGTCGCTCACCACCGTGAACACGCTTGTCTGGTCGCCCATCGGCGTCTTCGTCACGCAATCATATGCGCCATCCACTTTGGCCATCGTCCACTCCCAGTAAATTCGGTCTATCCGCTATTTGGCGGGCTGACCGTTGCTGTCAATCTCGCTGACCGGCATGCCGAGCGCATCGAGCTGGCTTTTGATCGCGGCCTTGTCGCCCACCACGATCCAGCTGATCTTCGCCGGGTCGACAATGCTCCGCGCAGCCGCGTTCATGGTTTCGGGCGTCAGCTTGGCGTAGCGCCCCGCGAGGCTCTCCACATAGTCGAACGGGCGGCCATAATTTGCGTCCTCGCGCATCTGCGCCAGCACGGCGCCCGTGGTCTCAAAGCGCGCGGGGAGCCCGGCGATCTCGCCCTTCACCACCCGGCTGAACTCAGCCGGCGTTACGCCCTTCGTGCCGAGGAAGTTCTGCATGTCCGCCGTCATCGCGGCGATGGCCGGACCGGTCTTGTCCGCCTGCACGGGCGCCGCCACGATATAGGGGCTGCGCTCGATCCGGGTGGAGAGGTAGGAGCGCACGCCGTAGGACCAGCCCTTGGTCTCGCGAATGTCCGAATTGAGACGCGAAAGGAAATCATCACCAAGCACTGTATTGGCTGCATTGAAGGCGACCAGATCGTCGCTGCCCTTGCTGCCTGTCACATAGCCACCCAAAATCATCGATTGCGGTGACTGCGGGCGGTCGACGAGGAAGATGCCCGGCCGGGCAGGCGGCACCGGAACCGAGAAGTCCTTAGTTGGTGATGCGATCCGCACTGTCGGCCACTGGGCAAAGCGCGCTTCAAGCAGCGGCAGGATCTCGGCAAGGGTCGTATCGCCTGCGACGAAGATCTCCGCCTTGTTCGGCACGATCCAGCGCTGATGGAAGCTCCTGAGCTCACCCTGCGTCACCGCCTTCACGGTGTCGGTATCGCCAAGGCCACGCGCCGCCACGCCATAGGGATGCTGCGGCCCGTAGATGATCGGGAAGATCGCACGGGTGGCAATGCCCTGCGGCTGAGTCTTCTCCTGCGCGATGCTGGCAAGCTGGATGGCTCTTAGCCGCTCGATCTCGCTCGTCGTGAACGCAGGGTTGCGCACCACATCGGCGAGAAGGTCGAGCGAAGGCGAGAGATTGGGCTTGAGCGCGAAGAGCGAGACGAGCGTGCGGTCCATCCCCTGACTCGTCGAGATGTTGGCACCCAGCCGCTCCTGCTCTTCCGCGATCTGGATCGTGTCGCGCGTCGTGGTTCCCGCCTCAAGCAGCGAGAGCATGAGCGTCCCAATACCCGCCCGGTCCTTGGGATCCGCCGCAATGCCCTGATCGAAACTCAGCGACATCTGCACCGTGGGCACGGTCGTGCGCCGCGCGACGTGCACCTTGATGCCGTTCGAAAGCGCGCCACTTTCCACGGCAGGGAAGTCGACGCCGGGGCTGGCCGTCACGGCCGGCGTGGCGAGCTTGGGCTTGGGCGGCACCACTTCCGCCGCCGCGACATCCTTGCCGGGCGCACCCACCAGCGCCTCCTCATAGGCATCGCGCTCACCGGGGTCGACGCGCAGGGCGTAATTGGGCCGGGTCAGCCATTTGCCCATCGCGGTCGTCACTGCGGCAGGTGTAGCGCTGGCTATCGCCGCGAGATCTTTCTTGTAGCGCTCAGGATCGCCCGAATAGAGCAGCCCCTCGGCCAGCGTCGCTGCCTTGCCGCTGAACCCGCCGACGACTTCGAGGCCGCTGATCTCCGACGCCACCTGCCGCGTCGCGACGCGCTGCACTTCATCGGCGGTCGGTCCCTTCGCGATATAGTCGGCAATGATCTCGTCGAGCCGTTTCGCCACCAGCGCGGGATCGACACCCGGTTTCACGTCCGCCGTCACTTCGAACTGGCCGACCTGCTCGAACTGCTGGACGCCAGCCGTCACCGCGACGGCGATCTGCTCCTTGCGGACCAGTTCGTTGTCCAGCCGCGAACTGGAGAGGCCACCGAGCACCGCCGCGCCCACCGACAGCATCCGGGAATCGGGGTCGTTGAGGCCCGGCGTATTCCAAACGCGATAGAGCCGTGTGGTCGCTACCCGGTCCTTCATTTCCTGCGTCACCGGCTTGGCCAGCACCGGAACTGGCGCTGCCACGGGCGCGACTTTCGGGCCGGGCTGGATGCCGCCGAAATATTTCTCGATCTTGGGTCGCGCCGTCTTCGCGTCGATGTCGCCGGCCAACACCAGAACTGCGTTGTTCGGCCCGTAATTGTCCGTGAACCATTTCTTCACGTCGGCAAGGCTCGCCGCATCCAGATCCGCCATCGAGCCGATCGTGGAATGACGATAAGGATGACCGTCAGGATAGAGCGCGGCAAGCTGGGCATATTCGACCAGGCCGAACGGCTGATTGTCGCCCTGCCGCTTCTCGTTCTGCACCACTGCCCGCTGCGCATCGAGCTTTGCCTGCGTCACCGCGCCGAGCAGCCGGCCCATACGGTCCGCCTCGGAGAACAGCGCGAGGTCCAGCGCGCCGACCGGCACTGTCTCCACATAATTGGTGCGGTCGAACCAGGTCGATCCGTTGAGGCCTGTCGATCCCGCCTCGGTCAGCACTTCGTCGGGATTGGGCAGATTCTCCGAGCCGCCGAACATCAGATGCTCGAAAAGATGCGCGAAGCCGGTCTTGCCCTTGGGTTCGTTCTTGGAGCCGACGCGATAATAGACGACGACGCCCACGACCGGCGCCTTGCGATCGGTATGGACGATGACCCGCAGGCCGTTCTTCAGCGTGAACTGCTCGTATGGAATGTCGACTTTGCTGACCAGATCCGCAAGCGGCGCGGGCCGTGAGACAGCCCCCGGCTGGACCTGATTCTGAACCTGATTCTGGGCCTGAGCGGGAAGCATCGGCAGCAAAGCCGCGCCAGCGAGCAGGAAGGAAAGGCGGCGAACGGGAGAGTGACGCATGGGAATTCCCGAAACTGTAAAAGGGCTGGCCTCACCATAATCATGTGCCTTAGCCGCGCAATACGCTTCCGGGCCATCCTGCCACTGGACTCGCGCGGAAGCAGGGATAAAGTCGCCCCATCCCGGCCGACCGGCCCGCGACCCAACAAAAGACAAGGTTCAGTATGACAAAAATCCGCATCGCGCTGGCAGCAGCCACCGCCGCGCTTGCTCTCCAGCCTCTCGCCCTTCGCGCGCATGAGATGGCGGCAGGCAGCGCGGGCAAGGCGCCGCAAAGCAAGCAGACGATCTCGGAGGATCAGCTTCCGCTCGATCCGCGCTTTTCCGCCGATCGCTTCAAGGCAGACGTGGCATTCCTCGCCGACGATCTTCTCGAAGGCCGGGACACAGGCAGCATGGGTTACGAAATCGCCGCCCGCTTCGTTGCACAGCGCTTCGCGGCGCTCGGCCTGCAGCCGGCGGGAGACCTTCAGGCTGACGGCAAACGGAGCTGGTATCAGCAGATCACATTTCAGAAGACCGAGCGCGACGGGGCAGCCGGAACGCTCGCCGTCGCAGGCCCAGCGGGCACGAAGAACTTCACGCACGGCGTCGATGCCGTCATCGGCCTCAATGCGAACGAGCCGAAGCTGAACGTCTCCGCCCCGCTCGTCTTCGTGGGCTATGGCATGGAAAACAAGCGGCTCGGACTGGACGATTATGCCGGCCTGGACGTGAAGGGCAAGATCGTGGTCATCCTGCGCGGCTTCCCCGGCGATCTGCCCAGCGAAGAGGCGGCTTATGCTTCCTCCGCCGCCACCAAATACGAGATCGCGCAGGCCCATGGCGCCATCGGCGTCATCACGGTCGGCACCAACGTCTCGCTCAAGGTGCGCCCGTGGGAACGCAGCCTGCAGACTGCGGATAGCCCGAGCGTCACATGGGTCGGCAAGGACGGCAAGGCGTTCGACGAGACACCGGGCATTCGCGCGGCGGCGGCCGTGAATGATGTCGCCGCGGCGGCAATCTTTGCCGGCGCGCCGCAGACGCTGGCGCAGATCCGCACCGTGGCAGACCGGAAAGGCGGGCGCCCCAAGGGCTTCGCGCTCAAGACCAGCGTCACCATTCAGGGGCAGAGCAAGACCAGCCGCGTTACCAGTCCCAATGTCGTCGCGATGCTTCCGGGAAGCGACCCGACGCTGAAGGACGAATATATCGCGCTGTCCGGCCATCTCGACCATATCGGCATCAGCCCGGAGAGGCCCGGCGATCCCAAGGACAAAGACCGGATCAACAATGGCGCGATGGACAATGCTGCGGGCGTCGCCACGCTGCTGGAAGTCGCGCGGGTGCTGGGCGAGGACAAGGCCGCCCCGCGTCGTTCGGTGATCTTCCTGGCCTCGACCGGCGAGGAAAAGGGGCTGCTCGGCGCGGACTATTTCGCGCGCCACCCCAGCGCGCCGATCGAGAAGATCGTCGGCAATGTCGATCTCGACATGCCTCTCCTCTCCTATCCTTTCGCGGATGTGACCGCTTATGGCGCCGACCATTCCACGATCGGCGCGCAGGTCCGCGCTGCTATCGCGCCCATGAAGCTCAGCCTCGCGCCTGATCCCACGCCCGAGGAAACGATCTTCGTCCGCTCGGACCATTATATGTTCGTGAAGCAGGGCGTGCCGGCCGTCTTCCTCTGCACCGGCTATGGCAATGGCGGGCAGGCCCATTGGGAAGACTTTCTGCAGAACCGCTACCACCTGCCCAATGACGATATGAACCAGCCTGTGGTCTGGCGGGCGGCCGCACGCTTTGCCGAGGCCAATTATCGCATCACGCGGGCCATGGCAGACGCCAATACGCCGCCCGAATGGTACAAGGGCGACTTCTTCGGGGATCTCTTCGCCCCGAGCCGCCCGAAGGCCACAGCCCGTTAATTGATATGCGAGGGCGGCGACAAAGATCGCCGTCCTCTTGCGTTGCAAAATTGCAACACTATCTCGCGGATCAAAGGAGCAGGGACTTATGAACCTCGAGAAATTTACTGACCGCGCCAAGGGCTTTCTCCAGTCGGCGCTGACCGTCGCGATCCGCATGAACCACCAACAGATTGCTCCCGAGCATCTGCTCAAGGCGCTGCTTGAGGACGAGCAGGGCATGGCGAGCGGCCTCATCAAGGCTGCGGGAGGCGATGCCACCCGCGCGCTCAGCGAGACCGACCTTGCACTCTCGAAAATTCCGTCCGTCTCGGGCGCAGGCGCGCAGCAGTCCCCCGGCCTCAACAATGACAGCGTCCGCGTGCTGGACCAGGCCGAGCAGATCGCTCAGAAAGCCGGGGACAGCTACGTCACCGTCGAACGACTGCTTGTCGCCCTCGCCCTTTCGCTCAACACCGCGGCCGGCAAGGCGTTGCAGGCCGCAGGCGTGCGCGCCGACGCCCTCAACAGTGCGATCAACAATCTGCGCGGCGGACGCACAGCGGACACGGCTTCAGCCGAGGACCGCTACGACGCGCTTAAGAAATTCGCCCGCGACCTGACGGCAGCGGCGCGCGACGGCAAGATCGACCCGGTGATCGGTCGCGACGAGGAAATTCGTCGCACCATCCAGATCCTCGCGCGGCGGACCAAGAACAATCCGGTGCTGATCGGTGAACCCGGTGTGGGCAAGACCGCGATCGCCGAAGGGCTGGCCCGCCGTATCGCCAATGGCGACGTGCCGGACACGTTGAAGAACCGCACGCTCATGGCGCTCGACATGGGCAGCCTGATTGCCGGCGCCAAATATCGCGGCGAGTTCGAGGAACGCCTCAAGGGCGTGCTCGACGAAGTGAAAGCCGGCGAAGGCGACATCATTCTCTTCATCGACGAGATGCATACGCTGATCGGCGCCGGCAAGTCCGAGGGGGCGATGGACGCGGGCAATCTCCTGAAGCCTGCCCTCGCGCGCGGCGAGCTGCACTGCATCGGTGCGACCACGCTCGATGAATATCGCAAATATGTGGAGAAGGACCCCGCCCTCCAGCGGCGCTTCCAGCCCGTTTTCGTCGGTGAGCCGACGGTGGAGGACACGATCTCCATCCTGCGCGGCATCAAGGACAAGTACGAGCTGCACCATGGCGTCGACATCACGGACGGCGCCATTGTCTCGGCCGCGACGCTGTCGAACCGCTACATCACGGACCGCTTCCTGCCGGACAAGGCGATCGACCTCATGGACGAAGCTGCCAGCCGGCTACGCATGGAAGTCGAGTCAAAGCCCGAGGAGATCGAAAATCTCCACCGGCGGATCATGCGGCTGCAGATCGAGCGCGAGGCGCTGAAGAAGGAAACCGACAAGGCCTCAAAGGACCGGCTCGACGCGCTGGAGAGCGACCTTGCCAATCTCGAGCAGCAGTCGAGCGAGCTGACCCAGAAATGGCAGGCCGAGAAGGACAAGATCGCGGGCGCGAGCAAGATCAAGGAACAGCTCGACGCCGCGCGCATTGCGCTGGAGCAGGCGCAGCGTGGTGGCGATCTCGCAAAGGCGGGCGAGCTTTCCTACGGGACCATCCCGGCGCTCGAACGCCAGCTTGAGGAAGCGCAGGCCATCTCCGAAAGCACGATGCTGCGCGAGAAGGTGACCAGTGAGGATATCGCCGGCATCGTCTCCCGCTGGACCGGCATCCCGGTCGACAAGATGCTGGAAGGAGAGCGTGAGAAGCTCCTCGCCATGGAAGCTGAGCTCGGCAAGCGCGTTATTGGCCAGGCCGATGCAGTAAAGGCCGTATCGACAGCCGTGCGCCGCTCGCGCGCCGGTCTGCAGGACCCTAATCGCCCGCTGGGCAGCTTCCTGTTCCTCGGCCCCACGGGCGTCGGCAAGACGGAGCTGACGAAGGCGCTCGCTGGTTTCCTGTTCGACGATGATAACGCCATGGTCCGCATAGACATGAGCGAGTTCATGGAGAAGCACTCGGTCGCGCGGCTCATCGGCGCGCCTCCGGGCTATGTCGGCTATGAGGAAGGCGGCGTGCTGACTGAGGCGGTGCGGCGGCGGCCCTATCAGGTCGTGCTGTTCGACGAGGTGGAGAAGGCGCACAGCGACGTCTTCAACGTGCTCCTTCAGGTGCTCGACGATGGCCGTCTGACGGACGGTCAGGGCCGCACGGTCGATTTCACCAATACGATCATCGTGCTCACCTCCAATCTCGGCAGCCAGTTCATCGCCAGCCTGGGCGACGAGGAGCCGATCGAGAAGGTGGCGGATCAGGTGATGGACGTCGTCCGCGCCCACTTCCGCCCGGAGTTCCTGAACCGGCTGGACGAGATCATTCTCTTCCATCGCCTCGGCGCGAGCCACATGGCGCCGATCGTGGATATTCAGGTCGGGCGCGTCGGCAAGCTGCTCAAGGACCGCAAGGTGACGCTGGATCTTACCGATGCCGCGCGCGCGTGGCTCGGGCGCGTGGGCTATGATCCGGTTTATGGCGCAAGGCCGCTCAAGCGGGCAGTGCAGCGCTATCTTCAGGACCCGCTCGCCGATCTCATCCTGCGCGGCGAAGTGCCCGATGGATCGACCGTGAAGGTCGATGAGGGCGACGGCGGGCTGGAACTCAGCGTCGCCTGACAAAGGCGGAATTGCTGGGCGGGCGCATTGGACGTGATCGTCCTTGCGTCCCCGCCCGGTTCCCGATCGCGAAAAGGGGCGGCTCCTTGCGGAACCGCCCCTTCTCTTTTGCTGCACTCAGCCGAAGCGGATCAGTAGCTGATCTTCGCGCCGATGCGGAAGTAACGACCCAGGATGCCCTCGCCGCCCTGAACAGGGTTGTAGGCGTGGGCGCCGTAGGTGACCGTGTCGAGCGGCGGCAGCTTGTCGAACACGTTCAGCATGTTGACGTAGAAGGTCAGCTTCTCGGTCGCCTTCACCTGCGCATTGAGGTCGAAGGTGATGTAGTCCTTCACACGACAGGGCAGATAGTGGTCAGTCATCTGGCCGCAATCCTTGTAGTCGTCACCCTGATCCATCGCCGACAGGTCATACCCGCCGAAGAAGTTGGCCGTACCGGAAAGCGCGAGGCTGCCGAAATCGACCGTATTGGTCCAGGTGCCGCGCCACTTCGGCGTGCCCGAGCCGGCCGTCAGGTTGAAGTTGCCCAGCGTGCCGTCATAGCGCTGCGTCGTGCCGTCCGGGAAGGTCGTTTCCAGACGGAGGATGTAGCTGGCATCAAGCGAGCTGGTCCAGCGAATGCCATCGCTGAGCGGCAGGTTCAGGTTGGCACTGAAGTCCAGACCTTCCGACTTGACGGTATCGGCGTTGATGAAGCCCGACTGCACGAAGGCAACACGCGGCTGGCGCGGATCGCCCGGCGCAATCGGCACATCTTCGATCACGTTGAAGCCGGTCGGGATCGGCTGGCCGGCATAATAGGCCTGCAGCGCCGGGGTGTTGTCCGCCGTGGTGATCGCGCCGGTCTTCTTGATGTTATAATAATCGACCGAGAACGACAGGTTGCGGATCGGCTCGATCAGCACGCCTGCCGTGAAGCTGCGTGACTTTTCGGCCTTCAGATCGGGGTTAGCCAACGAGGTCGCACCGTAGGTGCCGCTGCGGATATATTGCGGGCATTGGCTAAAAGTCGCGACAGAGCAGAGACCTCCTGGTCCGGTGTACTGCGCCAGATAGGTGTCATTGAACAACGTAGCGTTATTTCCAACGAAACCGGTGGTCGGGAAGGTCGCGTTTGCCTCGCCAAAGCTGGGGACGCGGAAGCCCTTCGAGTAGGTACCACGCAGCACGACCTCCCGGATCGGCGTCACTTTCACGCCGACCTTCGGAGAGAAGTTATCGAGGCCACCCGAGTAGCGGTCATAGCGGCCTGATGCGTTGACTTCGACCTGCTCGATGATCGGCGCATTGATCTCGGCGTAGGCCGAATAAACCCGACGACTACCCTTCACGGCGAAGCCGTTCAGCCGATAATAGCGCTCCGTGCCACCATTGATATCTGAGTTGAACGAAGGCGAGTCGATCGCTTCGTAACGGAACGACGCACCGAAGGCGACCTGAAGCGGACCGCCAGGAAGATCGAAGAGATCGCCGGCGACATTCGCCTGCGCCTGCACCATGTCCGAGGTCGACGTCGCGATGTCCGTCGGCATCAGATAGTCCAGTGTCGCCTGGCTGTTGGCGCCGGGATTGACGAAGTTGTAGCTGCCGTCAGCGATCACATCCAGCAGATGCTGAATATAGACATAGCCGTCCGACTTGCGACGCAGGTCCATGTGCATCGCAGTCGCATCGACCTGATAGCTCCACTTCTCGTTGATCGGACCCTTGATGCCGATCGCGCCACGATAGGCACGGGTGCGGGACTCGTCATGCTCGAAGGAATTGGGGATGCGACCGATAATCGCGGCCTTCTGACCCGATGCCGCGAACGGATTGTTCGGGTTCAGCGTGCCGTTGCCTGCCGTGCAGGCAGCGATGGTGCCACGCGGGCAAACATAGACCGGCAACTGCAGGATGGTGTTGTTGCCGTAATAAGCGACATTGCCCGAGGTGCTGTAGCGCGGGAAGTAGAAGGGCGCCGGAGCGTTGGCCCGGATCGTGCTGGGCAGGCCGTCATAGCTGACATCGGTCTGCAGGAAGTTGAACTGGGCGTATGCCTCGCTCGAATCGCCGATACGGGCAGTGAAGCGAGCGGACCCGCCGTAGCGCTGAATGTCCGGATTGATGACACCGTAGTTCTTGGTCAGATCTTCCTGACAGACCGTCGTCGGCACACCGGTTCCAGCGTTGTCAGCCAGTTCACCGGGCGTCAGCGTATAGGGCGTGGTGCGACCATTACAGCCGGCCGCCGGATTCAGAAGCTGATAACTCCCGCTCTGCGCGCCGGTCGCCGCATCCGCGGGACGGACGAAGAAGTTGCTGCCCGTGTTAGTGACGACAGGGCTGAAGCCGGGATAGGCGCCGTCCGCATCCAGACCATCGACCACGTTGTTCGGACCGCAATTGCCGTCGTTGCAAACACGACGATAATCGTCGCTGTTGTAGGGATAGCGGCGCGCGTTGTTCTTCAGCTGCTTGCTGTTGTAGTAGAAGCCGCTGATATACGCATTATAGCCGTTTTCCTCGAGATCACCGGTGCCGGCAGTCAGCGAGAGGCGATACTGCTGGCCATCGCCACGGCTGGAAATGCCGGTTTCGGCGCGGCCGGAAACGCCCTTGAAATTCTTCTTGGTGATGACGTTGACCACGCCCGCGATCGCATCCGCACCGTAGCTGGACGAGGCGCCGTCGCGCAGAACTTCGATACGCTCGACGATGTCATCGGGAATGGTATTGAGGTCGACGAAGTTGCGGGTGCCGTCATCCGAAAGCGGATAGTAAGCCGCGCGCATACCGTCGAACAGGACCAGAGTGGAGTTGGTCGAGAGACCGCGCAGCGACACCGCCGAAGCACCGCCAGCAAATGCGCCGTTCGCGGAGAAGCTATTGGTCAGCGCAGGACCATTATTCGCGGTGAGGCGCTGCAGACCTTCCTGGATGGTGGCAATGCCACGGCTTTCCAGATTTTCCGTCGTCACGACGCTGACAGGTGAAGGGGTCGCAGCATCCGTGCGGCGGAGGAGCGAACCAGTGACGACGATTGTCTCACCTGACGCATCCGTATCCTCAGCGGCCTGTCCCTGCGCCATGGCGGGTGCGATCGCGAGGAAAGTCATGATGGGTGTGGCGCTTGCAAAAAGCAGCGCGCGAACGGTTTTCTTGGACAAGGCTTAGTCCCCTTTTGTGTCAGCCTTCAAGGCCCCGAACCTCGAAGGCATGGTGCACGCAATGGTGCGATGCGGAATTTCTGCCTCTCTCCTGGAGACATGTAAACGCACGGATACCGCCACTTAACGCGTTTAGTCACAGACTGTAGCAATCCTGCAACAAATAATTGTGTTGGATTTACAACAGATTCAAGGACGCAATAAAATCTTATTGCGTCTATTCCGTTTCAAACTGTTTCTTTCGAACATGCTAAACGCAGAGTGCGAAAAGATGTTCCAAAGCCTTCTATTTGATAGGCGCCGTCGCTAGTTCTCTTCTCATGACTGCTCCCATCCGCGACGCTCCCCACCCCCGACCAAACCGCCCAGAAGCGTCATCCTGGCGCGGAGCTGCCATCTATCAAATCTATCCACGCAGTTTCGCCGATTCGAACGGCGACGGCATCGGCGATTTGCCCGGCATCACTGCCCGGCTGGACCATATCGCGAAACTCGGCATCGACGGCATCTGGCTCTCGCCGTTCTACACCTCACCGATGATGGATTTCGGCTACGACATTGCCGACTATCGCGATGTCGACCCGATCTTCGGCACGCTGGCAGACTTCGACGCGCTGATCGCCCGCGCGCATCATCTTGGCCTCAAGGTCATCGTCGATCAGGTCTATGCCCACACCTCGGACCAGCACCCCTGGTTCCTGTCCAGCCGAGACGATCCTGAGGGGCCGCACGGCGACTGGTATGTCTGGCAGGATCCGAAGCCGGATGGCACGCCGCCCAACAACTGGCAGTCGGTCTTTGGCGGTCCAGCCTGGACGTGGGACGGCCGGCGCCGGCAATATTATATGCACACGTTCCTCAAGGAACAGCCGCAGATCAATGGACACAACCCGGCCGTGCAAGAAGCACTGCTCGGGGTAGCGCGCTTCTGGCTGGACCGGGGCGTAGATGGCTTCCGGCTCGATGCGCTCAATCATATGATGTTCGACGCGCAGCTGCGTAACAACCCAGCCCGGCCGGCAGGCAAAGGCCCGCGCACGCGCCCCTTCGATTATCAGATCCGGCGTTACAGCCAGTCGGATCCGGCCATTCTTCCGTTCATCGAACAGATCCGCACACTCACGAACGACTATCCCGGCACCTTCACGGTGGCGGAGGTCGGCGGCGACGACGGGCCGCGCGAAATGCGGCTCTTCACCCAGGGCGATACCCGTCTCAACACGGCTTACGGCTTCGACTTTCTTTACGCGCCGAAGCTCACGCCGCGCCTGATCGCAGACGCCCTCACGGGCTGGCCGGACTCGCCGGGCATGGGGTGGCCCAGCTGGGCCTTCGAGAACCACGATGCCCCGCGCGCGGTGTCACGATGGGTCGCGCCAGAGCATCGCGCCGCCTTCGCCCGGATGAAAATGCTGCTGCTCGCCAGCCTGCGCGGCAACATCTTCCTCTATCAGGGAGAGGAGCTGGGACTTACACAGGTCGATATTCCGTTCGAGAAGCTGCAGGATCCGGAGGCGATCGTCAACTGGCCGCTCACGCTCTCGCGCGACGGCGCCCGCACGCCGATGCCATGGAGCGCCAACGCCGCCCATTGCGGTTTCTCCTCGGCCGCCGAAACCTGGCTGCCGCTCGGTCCCGATCATGCGGCACTCGCAGTCGATGTTCAGGAGGCGGATAGCACGTCCCTTCTTCGCTGGACCCAGGCCTGCCTGAACCTTCGCCGGAACCATCCTGCCCTGCGATTGGGATCGGTCGAGATCCTCCATGTGGACAAAAGCCTGCTCGCCTTTCGCCGGAAGCAAGGGAACGAGGCACTGCTCTGCCTTTTCAATCTGGGTGATACGGGCAAGCGCGTACCGACGAGGCTCCAGACTGACGGCGCGATCCTGTCCGCCACAGGTGGAGCCGACATGCGTCTGCTCCCGCCCTATTCTGGCGTTATCGTCGCCCTTCCCTCGCCCGGTCGGGGCTAATCAGCTCTCGCGCATCCGCGCCATGAAGTGCCGCCGGCAGAGCGCGATATAGCGCTCATTGCCGCCAATCGCGGTCTGCTCTCCCTCACCCACCGGCTGACCATGGTCGTCGATGCGCAGGTTCATTATGGCCTTCGCGCCGCATTCGCATACGGCCTTCAGTTCCACGAGAATGTCGGCCAGAGCGAGCAGACCGGCCGAGCCCGCGAAGAGCTGGCCACGAAAATCGGTGCGCAGGCCGTAGCATAATACGGGCACACCCAGATCGTCGCAGACGCGCGCAAGATCAAGAACCTGCGGTCGCGAGAGGAACTGCGCTTCATCCACCATCACGCAGGCGAGTGGCCCTTCGTCAATCCGCGCGGCAATTGCTGCGAACAGGTCCGTCTCAGGCGAAAATTCATGTGCGTTTGCCGCCAGGCCAATCCGCGAAGCAATCCGCCCTGCGCCGGCGCGGTCGTCCACCGCTGCCGTCCACAGCATCGTCGCCATGCCCCGCTCGCGATAATTGAAGTCCGCCTGAAGCAGGGTGGTGCTCTTACCCGCGTTCATCGAGGCATAGTAGAAATAGAGCTTGGCCATAGCGCTCTGATAGCGGAGCGGGTGGCGATTGAAAGCTTGCGCGCGTCTCTTCGGCGCTTAGACGTCGTCGCTGCCGACGAGACCGCCTTCGTCCTCAAGCCGGTCGAGCTGCTTCACGTCGCGCGCGGTAAAGCGCAGACGCACGCCTACGCCGCCGTCTCCATCTTCCGGCTGAAATACCGCGCCGCCGGATTCCAGAGCATGGCGCAGTCGCTCGACCTGATCCGCCGCCAGCGCGTGCGTGCCGTTCTCGAAGCCGCCCAGCGCGTCTTCATCCAGCCCGGCAGCGCGCGCGACGTGATCCAGCGGCCATTGCACGAGGATCCGGGCCGCGTGGGCCTGAGTCCGCGTGATCTTCATGCATCGTCGTCCGAAGCGTCATCGGGCCGCGCATCCTGCATCAGATCGCGAGCGACGGTGGGAGAGCGCAATATCGCATCGATATGTCCGCCTTCCTCGAAGCTGTCATCAGCGATGAACTTGAGCTTCGCGGCGAACTTCAGCTTTACCCGGCGCGCCACTTCGCGCTGGAGATAGGCCGTGTTGGTGCGCAGCGCCTTCAGCACCGCCTCCTCGTCCCGCCCCATCAGCGCCTTGATGAAGACGGTGGCGTGCCGCAGGTCCGGTGACATGCGCACTTCCGTCACGCTCACGACGTGGCTGGCAAGCACATCGTCATGCACGTCTCCGCGCTGGATGATTTCCGCGAGAATATGCCGCATCTGCTCGCCCACGCGCAGCACGCGGACGGATGGCTCGCCTGTGTTGCCGGAGCCCGGTTTGACCATGGCTCACGCACCTCGCCGGATCGGCTGGAAGCACCGACCCGGTAAGAGCTGATCGACTGTCGTCACAGCGTGCGGGCGCGTTCCTCGACCTCGAAGAGTTCGAGAGTATCGCCCGGCTTGATGTCGTTGGTGTCCTGCAGCACCGCGCCGCACTCCAGGCCGGCGCGCACTTCGGCCACGTCGTCCTTGAAGCGCCGCAGCGAGGCGATGACCGTCTTGGAGACGATGACGTCGTCGCGAGTAAGGCGCGCGTTGATACCCTTGCGGATAACGCCGTCGACCACGAGCAGACCCGCCGCCTTGTCCTTCTTGCCCGCGGAGAAGATCTCGCGAACCTCGGCCCGGCCAACGATCGTCTCGATCCGCTCCGGACCGAGCTGGCCGGCCATTTCGTTGCGGACCTCTTCGATCAGGTCATAGATCACGTCGTAATAGCGCAGGAACACCTTGTCGCGTTCGGCGAGCTGGCGCGCCTTGGCATTGGGGCGGACGTTGAAGCCGATGAGCGGCGCGCGGGAGGCTGCCGCCAGTGTCACGTCGCTCTCGGTGATCGCGCCGACGCCCGAGTGCAGCACTCGAACCTTGATCTCGTCGGTCGAGAGGCGGTTCAGTGAGCTGACGATCGCTTCGACCGAGCCTTGCACATCGCCCTTCACCACCACCGGATACTCGATCTGGGTGGTATTGAGCGCCGAGAACATATGCTCGAAGCTGGTCGGTGCTGCCGTCGTACGCTTGCGAGTAGCAAGCTCCGATCGATAGGCGGCGACCTCGCGGGCACGCGCCTCGTTCTCGACGACGGAGAGCTGGTCGCCCGCCTGCGGCACGCCACCAAGGCCCAGCACCTCGACCGGTGATGACGGACCGGCGGTCTTCACCTGCTGGCCCTTGTCGTTGACCATCGCGCGAACCTTGCCGCTCTGCTCGCCGACGACGAAAATGTCGCCGACCTTGAGCGTGCCACGGCCAACGAGGATCGTCGCGACAGGACCACGGCCCTTGTCGAGCTTCGCCTCGATCACCGTACCTTCTGCGGCACGGTCCGGATTGGCCTTCAGGTCGAGGAGTTCGGCCTGCAACAGGATCTTCTCGATGAGATCGTCGAGGCCGGTCTTCTTGGCTGCCGAAACCTCCACATCCTGCGTCTCGCCGCCCATCTGCTCGACCACGATCTCGTGCTCGAGCAGGCGCTCGCGGATGCGCTGCGGGTTAGCCTCCGGCTTGTCGACCTTGTTGATCGCTACGATCATGGGGACCTTGGCCGCCTTGGTGTGGTTGATCGCTTCGATCGTCTGCGGCATCAGCCCGTCATCCGCTGCGACGACGAGGATCACGATATCCGTGACGTCGGCACCGCGAGCACGCATCTCCGTGAAGGCCTCGTGACCAGGCGTATCAAGGAAGGTGATGATCTCACCGCCCTTGGTCTTCACCTGGTAGGCGCCAATATGCTGGGTGATACCGCCCGACTCGCCAGCAACCACATCCGTGCCGCGCAGAGCGTCGAGCAGGCTGGTCTTGCCGTGATCGACATGGCCCATGATGGTGACGACCGGTGGCCGCGCCTTGAGCGTCTCATTGGCGTCCACATCGCCGGCCGTGTCGATTTCGACGTCCGACTCCGACACGCGCTGGATGCGGTGGCCGAATTCCTCGACGAGCAGTTCGGCCGTATCCTGGTCGATCACGTCGTTCATCGTGACCGGCGTGCCCATCTTGAACAGCGCCTTCACAAGGTCGGCGCCCTTCTCGGCCATACGATTGGCGAGTTCCTGAATGGTGATTGCCTCAGGCACCACCACGTCGCGGGACTGTTTCTCGCGATTGACCGGACCGCCGCTGTGCGTGCGGCGATATTCCTTTTCGCGGGCGCGGCGCAGCGCCGCAAGACTGCGGGCACGGGCGCTGTCATCATCGGACGGTACGCGATTGACCGAGAGCTTGCCGGCCTGCCGGCGATCGTCGCCACCGCGTTTGTTGCGGTCTGGCTTGGCCGGTTCGGGGCGCTTGACCGGCGCGACGGGCGTGAAGCGACGGGGCGCGGGACGCTCTGCGGCTTCTTCCTTGTCTGCTTCCGCAGCGGCCGGTTCGGCACGCTCGGGCGCCGACTCGGCAGCGGCAGGCGCCTCTTCGGCCACGGGCTCGGCCGCAGGCGGATTGGCGCGCGCCTCTTCCTCGGCACGACGATTTTCCTCGGCGCGACGCTTCTCTTCCTCGTTTGCGGCGAGCTTGTTCGCCTCTTCGCGGCGGCGCGCGTCTTCGAGCGCGGTCATCCGCGCTTCCTCGGCTTCGCGCAGCAGCTTGGCCTGAAGCTCCTGACGGCTCAGCAGAGACTGATTGCCCGACGGACGCGAAGGCGGTGGCGGAGCAGGCCGGGGGGCGGGCGCCGCAGCGACCGGCGCGGGCGCTGGCGCGGGAGCCGGTGTCGGCGCCTGTGCCTGCTCGGGCGCGTCCGCCACGGCGACATCGCCCGGCCGTCCTAGCACACGCCGGCGCTTCACTTCGACCACTACCGTGTTCTTGCGGCCGTGGCTGAAGCTCTGCTGCACCTGGCCAGCCTCGACCGTGCGCTTGAGACCCAGGGGCTTGCGGCCCAGAATCGGCTTGTCGTCCTTGTCACTCATCGACGCAACTTAACCCTTCATCATCGTCTTGTCCGGCGGAACGGCCATATTGCCACTCATACCCGGCATCATGCGGATGCCGCGTGCGGCCCCACTTCACCATTGTCCATATCGCCGGAGCTGCCGTCCGGCGCCGCGTTAGCGCATCCAAGATAGCTTTGCCAGCGGCCGAGGAGATCATCAATGCGCCGCGCCGCGCCGGAATCGGTCACGGCGATATGCACGGCGTTGTCACGGCCTAATGCCATAGATAATGCCGCGCGGTCCACCGGCAAGACGGTCCCGGCCTTTTGCGTGCCTTCTTCGTCCTCGCCCACCCGCCAGGCCTGGTCGAGCTTGCGCCGCCCGTCCGTGCCGGAGTCGGCCACATGGAGCAGCAGGCGAACCCGCCCACGCCGCGCAGCGACGTCGATTTTTTCGAATCCGGTAATCAGCGCGGAGGCCTTTGCTTCCAGCCCCAGCCTGTCCAGCAGCGACTGGCGCAGCGCCGTGTCGATCCGCTCGGGCAGATCGGCCGGCACCTGCAATGGCTCGCCCTTGAAGGCACGCGCCAGCGCACCGCGCAGCTTGCCTTTGGCCATTGCGACCTCAAGCTCGGCACGCGAAACGCCCAGCCATGCGCCGCGTCCGGGCGCCTTGGCCCGCACATCGGGCAATACGTCACCGTCCGGCGAAATGGCGAGGCGGATCAGCCGTGCGGGATCGGCCCGCTCACCCGAAAGGATGCAGCGTCGTTCGCTCATGCGCGGCTCTCCCCCCGCTGGAGGCGAGAGCCGGACCTGCTGGCAATATCAGTAAGCGTCAGCCTATCATTGGGGGTTTTCCGCAACATCGGCGTCCTCCCCCTGAACCGCAGCGTCCTCGTCCTCGAACCAGTGCGCGCGCGCGGCCATGATGATCTCGTTGCCGGCTTCCTCGGAAAGGCCATAGGCTGCCAGAACGCCGCCCTTGTCCTCGGTGTTTTCGCGGCGATCGCGGCGGCGGGGGTCGACCCGCTTCTTGGCCACAAGCTCGTCGGTCGCGAGGTCGGCCAGGTCGTCGAGCGTCTTGATGCCCGCCTTGCCCAGCGTCACCAGCATTGCTTCGGTGAGGTGCGGCATATCGGCCAGCGCGTCCTCGACGCCCAGCGCGCGACGCTCTTCACGGGCAGCAGCTTCGCGGCGCTCCAGCGCCTCGGTCGCGCGGCTCTGCAGCTCTGCAGCGAGATCGTCGTCGAAGCCTTCGATGCTCGCCAGCTCGTCGGGCGCGACATAGGCTACTTCTTCCAGCTCGGTGAAGCCTTCAGCCACCAGAAGCTGCGAGAGCGTCTCGTCGACGTCCAGTTCCTTCTCGAACATGGTCGAGCGCTCGATGAACTCGCGCTGACGCTTCTCGCTCGCATCGGCCTCGGTCATGATGTCGATGGCCTTGGCAGTCAGCTGGCTGGCGAGGCGCACGTTCTGGCCGCGACGGCCAATGGCCAGGCTGAGCTGATCGTCCGGCACTACGACTTCGATACGGCCTTCCTCTTCGTCGATGACGACGCGGCTGACAGTCGCGGGCTGAAGCGCGTTCACCACGAAGGTCGCGGTGTCTTCGCTCCACGGAATGATGTCGATCTTCTCGCCCTGCATTTCCTGCACGACGGCCTGCACGCGACTGCCCTTCATGCCGACGCACGCACCGACCGGGTCGATCGAGCTGTCGCGGCTGATGACGCCGATCTTGGCACGGCTGCCCGGATCACGCGCGGCCGCCTTGATCTCGATGATGCCGTCGTAGATCTCCGGCACTTCCTGCGCGAAGAGCTTCTTCATGAAATCGGGGTGCGCGCGGGACAGGAAGATCTGCGGCCCGCGATTCTCGCGCACGACGCGCAGGATGAGCGCACGCACGCGGTCGCCGGCGCGAACCATCTCGCGCGGGATCTGCTGATCGCGGCGGATGACGCCTTCGGCGCGGCCGAGGTTCACGACGACATGACCGAACTCGACCGACTTCACCACGCCAGTGATGATTTCGCCGACGCGGTCCTTGAATTCCTCATGCTGACGCTCGCGCTCGGCGTCACGCACCTTCTGGAAGATCACCTGCTTGGCGCTCTGCGCGTCGATGCGGCCAAGATCGATCGCAGGCAGCGGATCGACGATAAAGTCGCCGACGACGGCATCCTTCTTCAGCTTCTGCGCCTGCTTGAGGTCAACCTGCTTGAAATAATCGTCGACCGCCTCGACCACCTCGACGACGCGCCACAGGCGCAGATCGCCAGTTTCCGGATCGAGCTTCGCACGGATGTCGTTCTCGGCGCCGTAACGAGCACGGGCAGACCGCTGGATAGCGTCTTCCATCGCCTCGATGACGATCGCCTTGTCGATCATCTTCTCGCTTGCCACGGAATTGGCAATGGCGAGCAGCTCGGCCTTGTTGGCAGAAATGGCGTTGGCCATGGTCGTCTTTCTATCCTTGCGAGTTGTCCGTGAGAATCTCGTCCGCGCCCTCGCTGGAGAGCGGCATTGTAGCAGAAATGAGTGCGTCCGTCAGCACGAGCTTGGCGCTGGCGATCATGTCAAAGGGTGCGGCGATGCGGCCGGACTTCGGATCGTCGAGGAGCACTGACTCGCCTTCGACCCCCGCCAGAATCGCCTTTACCTGCTTACGGCCTTCGACCAGTTCAGTGAACTGAACCTTCGCCTCGTGCCCGGCCCAGTCGGCATAATCCTTCAGCCGGGTGAGCGGCCGGTCGATGCCGGGCGAGCTCACTTCCAGCCGATACGCGCCTTCGATTGGGTCACGCCCCGCCTCCTCCAGCGCATCGAGGCGCTCAGAGATACGGCGGGAGAGCGCCGCGCAATCGTCGATATTGAGCTGCCGGGTCTCGGGCCGCTCGGCCATGATCTGGAGCGTGCGCTCATCGTCCGATCCGAACAGGACCACACGAACGAGATCGAAACCCAGCGCCTTGGCTTCGGGTTCGATCATCGCGGTGATGGCAACCATGTCCGTCATCGGGTCTCCGGTCAAAAATCCATGCAGCTTCGATGGCCGGCTCCTTCCGGAACCGGTCCTAACAGTCTCACGATGTCAGGAAAGCACGCGGGATATAGGAGAAGTCCCCCACGAAGGCAAGCGAGGAGACTGCGTAACGCAGGATCGCCCATTTTGGCCTGAGCCGGTCTCCGTTTCGCCGCCGCGCCACCGCCTGCCACGGCCGGCAGCGCTGTTAATCATAATAATCACGAGGAGCGATTTCGCGTTAACTGTCTAAGTAACGAAATACCCATATTTTTTACTGAAATGTCCAGTTTTGGGGCAAATAAAGATGGTTTATATTTTTGACAGCAAAATGGGGACTGACTTAGAGAGGCGCCACGTTGGTTCCAGATGAACGGATTGTTAACGATCACCTCGGGCACGACCTGCTTTCGGGGATAAGGGGACTAGTCTCCGGAAGCCAACGCGGAAAAATGTGGGAGATATAAACATGAAAGCTTTTCGTAAGGCAGCCCTTCTCGCAGCGGTGAGCATTGCCGCAGCGGCGGTTCCGGCTTCTGCCGAAGTCTTCAACTTCCTGGGTTCGAACACGAACACCTCGAACACCTACGGCAACGTCCGCACCTTCACCGGAAGCGACGGCACGAAGGTCGAAGTCAGCGCCTACAGCCTGGACAGCAGCCTCACCAAGGCTTTTGCTGGCCAGTACAGTGGCTATGGCCTGGGCGTCACCAACAACGGCAACGACAACGACCACGCGATCGATAACAGCGGCTGGACCGACTATATCGTCCTTCAGTTCGACAAGATCATGACGGTCAGCGAACTCGCTCTCTACAGCTTCGGCGACACGGACTTCAACTGGGGCGTCGCCACGACCTCCACGCCGTTCTCCGGCACGCTGAACCTCACCAGCCTGTCGGTCTTCGGCTCGCTGAATTATTCGGCCGGTTCGAGCACCCCTGTAGTGCAGAACCGTGCACTCTCTGGCGCAGCAGCTGGCAACCTGTTCATCATCGGTGCGTCAAATGCGCGCAACGACTCGAATGACAGCTTCAAGCTGCGCAGCATCACCGCCACGGCGGCTGTGCCTGAGCCCGCCACCTGGGGCATGATGATCGGCGGCTTCGCGATCGCAGGTGTCGCCATGCGTCGCCGCAAGGCGGTGTCGGTCAGCTTCGCCTGATCCACACGTCAGATAACTGATTTCGAGAAAGGGGGCGTTCGCGCCCCCTTTTTTGTGCGCGCGCTCGGCAGGTAGACCATAGACCCCGACATATGCGCGAAACATGGTTTGCATTGCGGCGTGCGGACCTGCGCTTATAGTCGCGGGACGAACGAACCGGATCGTTCGCTTTCCGGAGAGATGCCATGCTTCGCCGCTGCGTCAGCTTTTCCGTCCTGCTCAGCCTCGCAGCCTGCTCTGGCCGAAGCCCCACCAGTCGCGAGAGCGCCGCAGATGATGCGGGCGGAGCGCAGCCATTCAGCCAGACTGCGCTCGCCAGCTTCTCGTCGCCCTGGGCCTTCGCGTTCCTGCCGGATGGCAAAATACTGGTAACGGAGAAGGCGGGCTCGCTTATCCTCTTCGATCCCGCGAAGAACGCGAAGGCGACGATCACCGGAACGCCGCCCGTCCTGAGTGACGGACAGGGCGCCCTGATGGACATCGCGCCCGCACCGGATTTCGCGACGAGCAGGGCACTCTACTTCAGCTGCTCGGAGCCTGCCACGGGCGATGCCAGCCGAGTCGCGCTGGCGCGCGCAACGCTCGATCAGGCCGGACTGGCCCTCAAAGACAGCAAGGTAATTTTCCGCGCCAGTCAGGATGCCGACACGGGAGGGCATTATTCCGGCCGAATCGCCTTTTCGCCGGACGGAACTCACCTGTTTTTCACCAATGGCGACCGCCAGCTTTTCGACCCCGCGCAAGATCCGGCGTCTACGCTCGGCAAGGTGCTGCGACTCAATCTGGATGGCTCGCCTGCCAGCGGCAATCCGCTCGCGGCGAAGGGCTTTCATCCCGCCGTCTGGTCCTATGGCCACCGCAATCTGCTCGGCATCACGTTCGACAGGGACGGACGCCTGTGGGAAATGGAAATGGGGCCGCGACATGGCGATGAGATCAACCTCATCAAGCCCGGCCTCAATTATGGCTGGCCCAAGGCTTCGAACGGCGACCATTATGACGGGCGAGCGATTCCCGATCATCGGCCCGGCGATGGCTACGAGCCTCCGAAGCTCTTCTGGGTGCCGGCCATCTCGCCGGGCGGCCTTGCTTATTATGACGGCGCGCTCTTCCCCGCCTGGCGCAACTCGCTCTTCATCACGGGCCTCTCAGGTCAGTCGCTCGATCGTATCGCGCTCGACGGCGAGAACGCCTCGAAGGCTGACCACTGGGATATGGGCGCCAGAATCCGCGGCGTTCGGGCCGGGCCGGATGGCGCGATCTACATCATCGAAGATGGCGAAGGCGGCCGCCTCCTCAAGCTGACTCCTCCGGCATAGCGGCAGCGCTGATCGTGCGTTAAGGTCGTGGCAAACCTGCCTGCCCGCCGACCGGCAACGCATCGAAACATGAACCAACCGACTGAAAAGGGATCCAAGCGTGAAATCGATCGTGCCCATCCTGCTGCTTGCAGCCGCGCCCGCCGTCGCCCAGACAAACGCCGGTTCGCTGGCGCCCACGGCCGACCAGCCGTTCACCGTGACCAAGGTCGCGACCTTCGATCTGCCCTGGCGCATGGCCTTCCTGCCCGATGGACGGATGCTGGTGACGGAAAAAGGCGGCAAGCTCTTCCTGGCCACGCAGCAAGGCGGGAAGACGGAAGTGACGGGCGAGCCCGCCGTTCAATTCGGCGGACAGAATGGCCTGCTCGGCATTTATCTGGCGCCGAGCTATGCGCAGGATCAGGGCATCTATCTCACTTATTCCGAGCCGGGCGAAGACCCGACCACCTCCAGCCTTGCCCTCGCTCGCGCCACGCTCAAGCTCGCGGGGAGCAGCGCCTCCATTGAGGGACTGAAGGTCATCTGGCGTGATCCGATCAAGGGCAAGGGCGGACAGGTCGGCGCGACTATCGCCTTCTCGCCGGACAAGAAATATCTCTATCTCACTGCCGGTGAGCGCCAGCGCTTTACCCCCGCACAGGACCCCAACCAGCCTGCCGGCAAGATCCTGCGCCTCACGCTGGACGGCAAGCCTGCTCCGGGGAACCCCATGGCCGGCAAGACCGGCGCGAACACCGTCGATGTCATCGATCCGCCGCGCAACACCGGTGCCGCAGCCAACGCCCCCGTCGTGCGGACGTACCGCTTCACTGGCCCCAACCTCACCCCTTCAGAGACCTGGAGCAGCGGCCACCGCACGCCCTACGGCCTCGCTTTCGCGCCGGACGGACGGCTGTGGGAGATCGAGCATGGCCCACGCGGCGGCGACGAACTGAACCTTATCGAGCCGGGCAAGAACTATGGCTGGCCGCTTGTCTCCTATGCGACCAACTATGACGGCACGCCGATCCCCAGCCCCGACACGCGCCCGGACCTCACCAAGCCGGTGATCTACTGGACCCCGATCATCGCACCGGGCAACCTTATCTTCTATAGCGGCGCTCTCTTCCCGCAGTGGAAAGGCTCGGCCTTCACTGGCGGCATGGCGAGCAAGACGCTCAACCGGATCATCGTGGAGGGCGCGAGCGCCAAGCCAGCCGAGCGCTGGGACATGGGCTTCCGCGTCCGCGATGTCGAGCAGGCGCCTGATGGCGCGCTGTGGATGCTCGAGGACGCCAAGGACGGCGGGCTCTACCGGCTGGCACCCAAATAAGCTTTTATAATCATGGCCTAACGCTTGCCAGCCACGAGGCTGGCAGGCGTCGGGGGCTTGCGACCCCCAGACGTCGCAGCTAGGCACCACATTCGATGCCAGGGAGAGGAATTCGCGAATGAAGGTCGGTTTGTTGCTCGCAGCCACGGTGATGGCGCCGTGGTATCCCGGAGTTGCGCTGGCTGCTCCCGCCGCCGGACCTGCCAGCGGAGAAGGCCCCTGCGATCTTTACGCCGCAGCGGGCACGCCCTGCGTCACTGCCCACAGCACCACACGCGCCCTTCTCTCCTCTTATGCCGGGCCGCTTTATCAAGTGATGCGCAGCTCGGACAAAAAGCTGCTGAACATCGGCACCGTCCTCGCAGCGGATGGACGGCGTTATGCGGACGCTGCCGCGCAGGATGCGTTCTGCGTGGAGACGCTCTGCGTCATCACCAAGATTTACGATCAGTCCGGCAAGGGCAATGATCTGCTCCAGGCGCCGCCCGGCCCGCTCTATCCCGGTCCGGACAAGGGCGCGTTCGATGCGCAGCCTATAGCGGACATGGCGCCGATCAGCATTGCCGGCGGCCGCAAAGCTTATGGCGTCTACATCATGCCCGGCATGGGCTTCCGCAATAACAACGCGCGCGACCTGCCGATCAACGATGAGCCGGCGGGCATTCACTCCGTGGTCGACGGCACGCACTACAGCAATGGCTGCTGCTTCAACTACGGCAATGCCTCGACCAACGGTCTCGCGGTCGGCACCGGCACGATGGAAAGCGTCTATTTCGGCACCTCCACGGGCTGGGGCAGCGGTTCGGGCAAGGGTCCGTGGATCATGTCCGACATGGAAGCGGGCCTGTTTTCCGGATATAATGCCGGCGTGAACGAAGGCAGCCCGACGATCGACTGGCGCTTCGTGACCGGCGTGTTCGGCGGCGGCGGCCGCAACTTCTGGAGCCTGCGCGGCGGCAATGCTCAAGCGGGCGACCTCAAGACCTTCTATGAGGGCGTGCGCCCCGGCTCACGGGAGAATGACGCCTACTTCCCGATGCACAAGAAGGGCGCCATCCAGATGGGGAATGGCGGCGACAACGGGAACGGCTCGGCCGGCACCTTCTACGAAGGCGTCATGACGGCAGGCCATCCGAGCGTCGCGACCACCGATGCCGTGCAGGCCAATATCGTTGCCGCGAAATATGATGTGCCCGCGCTCACCCAGACCCGGCTGACGAGCTTCCAGCCCGGCGGCAGCGCGGACGTGACGGCCAGCTTCACCAACACCTCCGGGACGACGGCATCAGGCGTTCGGCTAACGGTCGCGACTCCCGCCGGCTGGACGGCGCGCGCATCCACCCCGGCCGAGTTCGCGCAGGTCGCGCCCGGCGCCAGCGTGACGGCCACATTCAAGGTCACCTCGCCCGCAGCCGCCAGCGCAGGTTTCCTGACTGTGAAGGCGAACTGGAGCACAGGCAGCGACGCACGCTCGGACACCAGCCTTCAGCGGGTTCGCAGCGCCCTGCCGGTCAAGATCAACGAAGTCCGCTTCGCCACCGGCGGCAACGCCAGCGACCAGTTTATCGAGCTTTATAACGCCTCGTCCCAGCCCGTGGATATGTCCGGATGGCAGCTGGTCAACACCCGCACCTTCTTCGCACCCGTGCCGCTGGCGACGATCCCGGCGGGCACGAAGCTGGCCCCGAAGGGCTTCTACCTGCTCGGCCTCGCGCCGTCCGGGCTGGTCGCGCCCTCCGCCGCAGGTGCAAAGACCGTCAACGTCCGCGACGTGACGGGCTTTGCGGTCGGCCAGCAGATCATGATCGGCGGCGAGAGCCGCAAGGTCGCGCAGGTGGGCACCGGCGCCACTGTGCCGACCACCGTCTTCATCCCGGTCTCGACCGGACCCTGGCTGACTGTTCCCGCCGGATCGACCAATATCCCAGTGGCCAATGCCGCCGGATTCGCGGTCGGGCAGAAGATCGGCATTGATGCGGGCGGAAACCACGAAATCCTGACGGTGACGGCGGTCGGCAAGGCGGGGACGCAGACCACGCTGGAAGTGCCCTCGAAGGTAGGAGACAGTGTCATCAAGGTCGCGGACGTCGCGACCATCTCGGTCGGTGATACGCTCACTGTCGGCACGGGCCAGCGCGGCGAGATCGTGAAGGTTGCGGCGGTCGGCACGCCCGGCGCCAACGGAACCGGCGTGACGCTCACTGCACCGCTCAAGTTCGACAATATATTCGGTGTGGACGTCGCCGGGCCGGGAACCGGCATAAGCGTGTCCCCGGCGACCCGGTTCGCGCATAAGAGCGGCGAAGCCGTGCAGGCACTGGGCAGCGGCCTCACGTTGGACCGGCCGCTGAGCAAGGCTCATGGCTATGGCGCGCCCATCGTCAATACACAGGCGAAGACCGCTGGCTATCAGGGTCCGGCCCCGCAGCTCTGGTTCGGCGGAGACCTGTCCATCCGTGGCGGCGCGATCAGCCTCACCGATCCCACTGGCAAGGTGCTGGTGGACGCGATCGTCTATGGCTCGCAGCAGAGCAACTCCAGCGCCAGCGGCGCCGTCACCCGCCCGGATATCGCCACGCTGGAAGGCGTGCAAAGTCAGGGCGGCTGCATCGCGGTGATCCCCGGCGCGGGCTCCGGGCCAAGCGCACCGGCCACGGCTCTCGCGGCATCGGCGCCCGGCGCGCCCAATCGCAGCGTCGGCCGCTTCCCTGACGGTGCGGATACCGACAGCCTGTGCCAGGATTTCGTCGTGCAGCCCGCAACCACCGCTCCGCAAGGCGCAACGGCCGGCACCACTGCGATTCGCGTGGCGAGCGTCGCGGGCTTCGTGCCCGGCCAAACCATTAGCATCGGCGTTGCGGGCGCACAGGAATCCGCGACCGTCGCCAGTGTCGGCACAGCGGGCGCGACAAGCGTTCGCGTCGGCAATGAGCAGGGCGGGACGGTCATTCAGGTCGACAGCGCCCTTGGCTTTGCGAAGGGGCAGGCAATCAGCATCGGGGAAGGCGCCGATGTGGAGGATGCCGTGGTGAGTGCCGCGCAGGGCGGACGCAATGGCGCAAGGATCACCGTCTCCGCGCCGCTGGCGCGCGCTCATGCAGTCGGCACACGAGTAGCGGGCAGCGGCATTACGCTGACGGCGCCCCTCACTCGTGCTCATCCCGATGGCGCCCCCGTCATTTCGGAGCTGCCGACACCCGGAGCGCCGAACCGCTATTCGAGATAAGGCTGGATTTACCGCTGGCGGCGTCGGTCTTTCACAGGCCGACGCCGCCCGCTGGCTCTCGTTACTTGGTTTCCGACTTCGCGGCGTCGCCGACATCCTGCGCCGCCTGACTCACCGCAGAGGCAGCGCCGGAAACGGCGTCATTCTCTTTGCGTTCGCTCTGAAACATCATGAAGGCCACGACGGCCGCCACGATGACGGCCAGCGCGAGGAAGATGAGGCCGACATTGCTGCTGCCCGTCTTGATGACGGTAGGTTTCTGATCTGCCATGGGTAGCCCTTTCTTTTCCGGTCGGGCCGCTCTCCGATGCGATCCATAAAGACCGCGCCGCCCGATCAGTCGCCAAACGGAGCGCGAAGGCGATCGTTCCAGATGGAAATTAGATTTCGGGATGGCGCTGCTGGCGGCCTCGCGCGGCAGCGCTGCTGCGAGGATGGTGGAAGGGGCTGGATTCGAACCAGCGTACGCTCACGCGGGCAGATTTACAGTCTGCTGCCTTTAACCACTCGGCCACCCTTCCAAGGCGCCTGATCCGACCGGGTCGTAACCCAGAAAACGGATGCGGAGGCGGCTCAATGGCGAATGGGGCCTTGCCTGTCAATGCCCGCCATGGATATGCGGTGCGCATGAAAAGAGGACATCGCACAGGCACGCCCAAAGGCGGCTATCCCCGCCTTTATGGACGGCACGCCGTTACAGCGGCACTCGCCAATCCCGATCGGACGATCCGGAAGATCTGGGGCACGCGGGATGCGCTGAACGCGCTCGATTTGCCGCCGGTGCTGCCCATCGTCTACGCCGATGTCGCTGACCTGGGCCGCATGGTGCCGAGCGATGCGCCGCATCAGGGCATTGTCGCCGAGGTGGAGACGCTGCCGGACCTGTGGCTGGGCGATCTGCTCGAACAGGGTGACGATGATGAGAAGGGCAACCGGCCGATTCTCGTTCTCGATCAGGTGACCGATCCGCACAATGTCGGCGCAATCCTGCGATCCGCAGCCGCGTTCGATGCACTGGGCATCGTCACACAGGATCGTCACGCGCCGCCCGAATCCGGCGTTCTCGCCCGCGCGGCCTCCGGCGCGCTGGAGATCGTGCCCTGGGTTCGCGTGGTCAATCTGGCGCGCGCGCTCGATGAGATCGCCGAGGCCGGCTACTGGCGGATCGGGCTGGACGGTGAAGCAGACAGCACGCTTGGCGAGGCGCTTTCCGGCGCTGGCAAGGTCGCGCTGGTACTCGGCGCGGAGGGCGAGGGCTTGCGCTACAACAGCATCAACCATTGCGACATGATCGCGCGTCTGCCGATCAGCCCCCGCATGGAAAGCCTCAACGTGTCGAATGCGGCAGCGATTGCTCTCTATGCGTGCATGACGCGCTGAGACATCCCGATCGAACCGGGCAGACGTGACCATGGTCCACGTCGCCCGGCCTTGAGGGAAGACGCTCTCAGTCCTCGGGTGCGATCGTGACGGTGAGGCCTTCCAGATCGTCCGTGAGCGGGATCTGGCAGGAGAGACGGCTAAACTCGGTGCGATGGTTCGAGCTGTCGAGCAGATCATTCTCGTCCGCGCTCATCGTGGAGAGCTTGCCCATGTCCGCAGGCTCCACATACACATGGCAGGTCGCGCAGGAGCAGCAACCGCCGCACAGCGCCAGCAGCTCGTCGATGCCCGCGTCGCGAATGGCTTCCATCACGCTATGGCCCGCTTGGCTCTCGATCTCTTTGCGTTCGCCTTCACGTGTCACTACTGTCAATTGCATCTTTAAGCCTTCCGCCTGTTTGCGGCGCCCTATGGCCGGGCTAACCGTCAGAATCAACCGGCAGACGCCCCATTGAACACCAGGATCGCCCGCCATGCTGCACGAATCAGCTCTTAAGGAAGCGCTCGATCATGTTTCGACCAGCCATCCCGCAGTGGCCGCGGTCGTTGCCCGGATCGGCTATCCCGAGCCACGCGGGCGGGCGCCAGGCTATGAGACTTTGCTGCGCACCATCGTCGGGCAGCAGGTGAGCGTCGCGGCAGCCGCGAGCATGTGGTCCAAGCTGGAGGCAGCGCTCGGCCCCGGCTGCACGCCGGAGGCGCTGCTCTCGAAGGATTATGACACGCTGCGCGCCTGCGGCCTCTCCCGGCAGAAGCAGGGCTATGCCCGCAGCCTCGCGGAACTGGTGACGACCGGCGCGCTGGATCTTCACACGCTCCCGCAGGACGATGAGGAGGCCATCGCCGCACTCGTCTCGATCAAGGGCATTGGCCGCTGGTCGGCGGAAATCTACCTGTTGTTCGCCGAAGGACGACCCGACATCTGGCCTGCGGGCGACCTCGCCGTGCAGATCGCCATCGGCCAGATCCTCGGCCTCCCGGCTCGCCCGTCCGAAAAAGAAACCCGTGCGCTGGCCGAAGGCTGGCGCCCCCACCGCAGCGCCGTGGCGATCCTCGCCTGGCACCACTACAACACCAAGGTTTTCTAAATCATGGCTTCAGCCGCATCCCCGATTGCCCGCTATATCGTCATTCATCATGACGGTGCCTGGCGTATCAATCTCAACAACCTCTATTACGGCCCTTATGATGACCGCGAGGCGGCCGTCACTGCCGCTGCCACGACGGCGCGGGAGGCCTCCCGGAGCGGTCATCGCGCTCAGGTGATTCTCGCGACCGACCGCAGCACGTTCCGCACATTGTGGGACAGCGAAGACACTCAGGACGTTTCGGGCGCCTGAAGCAGTGCATCGATCTGCGCGGCAAGCGCGATGTCGCGGCGGGAAATGCCCCCGGCATCATGAGTCGTCAGTCGGATTTCGACGCGATTATAGACGTTGGACCATTCGGGATGATGGTCCGCCCGCTCGGCCAGCAATGCCACCCGGCTCATGAAGCCGAACGCCCCCACAAAGTCGGCGAACGCGAAGGAACGCGCAATGCCCTGGCCGTCCGCATCGAGTCGCCAGCCCGGCAAGGGCCGCAGGGCATCGGCAAGTTCGGCATCAGTCAGGCGCGCCACAGGCATTGATCGTCTCCCAGCTTGGCATTCCCGCCAGCTTGCGCCACTGTCGCGCGCGTGAACGAGCGGGGTCAAGGGACATTGGAGGAGGACGGCGGCGCAGTGCTCGCGCTGCGCGGCGTTGCGTGCCGTCGGGGCGGAAGGATCCTTTTTCGCGGCGTCGACCTGCTGCTGGCGCCGGGCGAAGCGGCGCTCGTCACCGGGCCGAACGGTGTCGGCAAGTCCAGTCTCCTGCGCCTCATTGCGGGACTACTCCCCGCCTTTGCCGGAACGCTCCATCGCGGCGGGGCCATGGCACTGGCTGATGAACAAGTCGCGCTCGATCGGGAGCGGACGCTGGGCGAGGCGCTGGCTTTCTGGGCGGCGCTCGATGCGGTGGATGGCGCGCGGCTTGCCACAGCCCTTGCCGATCTCGATCTCGATCATCTTGCGGATATTCCCGTGCGCATGCTCTCGACCGGCCAGCGCAAGCGCGCCGGGCTCGCTCGGGCCATCGCGAGCGGCGCTCCGATCTGGCTGCTCGACGAGCCGGTCAACGGCCTCGACGCGGCCTCTCGCGAGCGACTTGCTCTGGCGGTCGCGCGCCACCGGCAAGCGGGCGGAGTCGTCGTGGCCACGTCTCATCTCGATCTCCCATGGGCGCACGACGTCATGCTCGCGCTCAGCGCGCCGCACGAGAAGGATGCATCATGGGAGGATGACGCATGATCGCCCTGCTGATTAAGCGCGATCTCTCCCGTGCCCTTCGTGGCGGGAGCCTCTGGTTGCCGCTTGCCTTTCTGCTGCTGGTCGCCGCGCTGTTTCCCTTCGCGGTCGGCCCGGATGCAATGGTGCTCGGGCGCACGGGGGGGGGCCTCGTCTGGGTCGCGGCGCTGCTGGCTGCGCTCCTGCCGATCGAGCGGCTGATCGAGCCCGATCTCGAAAGCGGGGTGATCGATCAGCTTGCCGTGCGCGGTATTGGCGAAGGCACCATCCTCTCGGCGCGACTCGTAGCGCACTGGCTCGCCTTCGGCCCGCCGCTCATGCTTGCCGCGCTTCCCGCCGCAGCGCTGCTGAAGCTCTCGACGCCGGTCATCATTGCGCTGGAAGTGGGCCTTGCGGTCGGCACGCCGGGCCTTGCGGCGCTGGCGCTCCTCGCCGCTGCGCTCACGGCCGGGCTGCGTGGCGCCGGGGCTCTGGCCGGGCTGCTGGTGCTGCCGCTTGCCATTCCCATCCTGATCTTCGGCGCGGGCGCGCTGAGCGATGCCGGTCCCGGCGCGCTCAAGCTCGTCGCAGCCTGCTCGCTCGTGCTGAGCGTGGTCGCACCGCTCGCGGGCGGAGCAGCCCTGCGCGCGGGCCGGGAATAAAGGGTCAGTCCCGCGTCCAGCGCGCCCAGATGGCTGTAGGAAGCAACAGCCCCCTTGCCTCCTCCCGCACGGCAAGCTCGCCACATTCGATGCGTCCCGGCAAATCGCCAAGATGCGCGCGCAGCAGCTCGCCGATTGCCAGCGCGGACATGCGGACGGCATAGACGGTCAGGAACAGAAAGCGGCTTTCCCCGTCCAGCAGGCGGCGGCAGTCTGCGATCAGCCCCGGCAGGTCCTCTTCCAGCCGCCAGACCTCGCCATCCGGCCCGCGTCCATATTTGGGCGGATCGAGCAGAATGCCGTCATAGCGTCGCCCGCGCCGCACCTCGCGCGCCGTGAACTTCGCGGCATCGTCCACGATCCAGCGAATCGGCCGATCCCCCATGCCGGAGAGTGCGGCATTTTCGCGAGCCTGCGCGACCGATTTCTTGGACGCATCGACATGGACGCAATGAGCGTCCGCCCCAGAAAGCGCAAGCGTGCCGACGCCCGTATAACCGAAGAGATTGAGGAACTGCGCGTCCGGCTTCCCGTTCAGCCGCTCGCGACCCCAGGCCCACACCGGCGCCATATCCGGGAAGAAGCCGAGATGGCGGAACGGCGTGCAGCTCGCCTCGAAATGCGCTTCGTTCCAGGCAAGCGGCCAGCTTTCCGGTGGCGCCGGCTGCTCATAGTACCAACGGCCGCCCCCGTCCTCATCGGAAGCGGGGACGAACTCGCCATTAGCGTGCCAGTCGTCACTTGCCGGAGCCCACATTGCCTGCGGCTCGGGGCGAATGAAGCGATAGGGACCGTAGCGCTCCAGCTTGCGTCCGTTGCCGCTGTCGATGAGACCATAATCGGCCCACGGCTCGGCGACCATAACGCCGAGCGGGAGCGGATCAGCCATGGCGCGGTACGGCGTGAGCCGCCACATAGCTCGTCACAGCGTCGAACGTGCCGGGCAGCGTCGTATAACGCTCCTCGCGGCCGAAAAGATCGCCGACCCGGCCAGGAAGGCTGGGGCGAACACCCGTCGCCCGCTCCACAGCGTCGCGGAACTTGGCGGGGTGCGCAGTCGCCAGTGTCACTACGGGCACGCTCGGGTCCAAGTCGGTCTGAAGCGCAGCGCCAAGGCCCACGGCGGTGTGCGGATCGATCACCATGTCCGCCGCGTCGAAGGCCCAGCGCATCGCCCGCGCCATGCCGTTCTCGTCGATTCGCGCCGAACTAAAGAGATGCGCGGCGCCCTCACGCTGCGCATTGGTCAGCTGCATGGCCTTCGTCGCCTCGAAGCCCTTCATCTGCTCGGCCAGGGCCCGCCCATCCCGGCCACCCACGTCGAAGAGTAACCGCTCGAAATTGCTGGAGACCTGAATATCCATGCTTGGTGTGGCAGTCGGCGTCACTGTCCCCTGGCTGTAATCGCCAGAGGAAAGCGCCCGATAGAGAATGTCGTTGACGTTCGTGGCGACGATCAGTCGCTCGATGGGCAGCCCAAGCCGGGCCGCGACATGGCCCGCGAACACGTCACCGAAATTGCCGGTGGGCACGGAGAACGCCACGGGCTTTTCCGGCGCGCCGAGCCGCACAGCCGCGTAGACATAATAGACGACCTGGCTGACCAGCCGCGCCCAGTTTATGCTGTTCACGGCCGAAAGATCGAAGCGCGAGGAGAAGTCCGCGTCATTGAACATGCGCTTCACCAGCGCCTGCGCATCGTCGAAGCTGCCCTCGATCGCGATGTTGTGCACATTCGGCGCGAGTACTGTCGTCATCTGCCGGCGCTGAACGTCGGATACCCGACCGGCGGGGTGAAGCATGAAGATGTCGATCTTGGCGCGCCCGGCCACCGCGTCGATCGCTGCGGACCCGGTATCGCCCGAGGTCGCGCCCACAATGGTGAGATGCGTGTCGCGATTGGAGAGGAACTTCTCGAAGAGAAGCCCCAGCAACTGCAGCGCCACATCCTTGAAGGCCAGCGTCGGCCCGTGGAACAGTTCGAGCATCCAGTGGCGGTGATCGAGCTGGACCAGCGGAGTCACCGCCGCGTGGGAGAAGCGGCCATAGGCCTGCGTGCAAAGATCGCGGAGCTCATCCTCGCTCAGGCTGTCGCCAACGAACGGCGCAATGACCCGCACTGCCGTTTCCACATAGGAAAGGCCGCGCATCGCCGCGAAATCCTCGCCTGAAAAGCGCGGCCATTGCGCGGGCAGATACAGCCCGCCGTCGCTCGCGAGTCCGGCCAATGTCGCGCCTTCGAAATCGAGCGAAGGCGCGCTCCCCCTGGTGCTGATATAGTCCATGTCACGCGCGCCTTAGAGGGATTTCGGGCCAGATGGAACATCTGACGACTGGGAAATCACAACAAGCGATCTGTCCGTGCCGCGATCATGCAGGAGGTGGCGTGGTATCCTTCAGGCGTTTGCGCACCGCGACGCCATAAACGATCAGCGCCACACCCGCGAAGAGGAACCACTGAACGGCATAGGCCAGATGATTGTTCGGCACGGACGTGGGCTCGGGCGGCTGGCTGGGCGTCAGACCCGGCGCTGCCTTTTCGGAAACGATCATGAGGCGGAGCGGCATGGCCTTGCCGCTGATCCGCTCGACGAAGCCCGACTCGTCGGGCTCGTGCGTCGCGATGCCGCGCACGATCCCGCCTTTCCACTCGACCTTCGCGTCCGGCGTCGTGCTCACGCCCATATCGACGACCATGCCCGGCCCTTCGGCGCCGGTCGCGCAGTTGGCGATGTGGCGCCAGCCCGCCTGCCCGTTCGCGTTCTTGCCCCCCTGCACCTGCCAGCTCACGACGCGCAGGCAATTGCCCGTCAGCACGCGGAAGAGATAGGCGTCATCCACCGGATTGGCGGGATAGGCTGCAGACGGCCGCGCCATATTGGCCTGATAGGCCGCGACCGCCGCATCCTTTTGCTTGAGGCGCTGGAGCTGCCAGATACCAAGGCCAATCATCGCGGCCACGGCCAGCAGCACGATCAGGGTCGGGACCAGCGGCAGGCGCCGCAAAACGCCTGAAGGCGCGCTCGCTTCAGGCACGACCCATGCACCAGGGATCGGGCTGATGGTCGCGTGGCAATCCCGCCTCGTCGGGCCGTGGAAAACGCGCCTTGAACGTGAAGGCATCCGTCGTCGGCCCCAGCCGGTCGAGCATCCACAGCCGCGCGAGGCCGTCCGATACGCTCGGGATCGTGCCGGCAGGCACCCACCAGAGTGCCTGATAGGCGCACTCGAACCGCTCGAAATACTCCCGTCGCCGCGCCATGACCGGCGTGTGGGCGCTGCGATAGACGAAGTCGAAGAGCGCGTCGGCATCCTGCCAGACGGACATATTGGGAATGAGCAGTGGATCGCCGCCAATCGCCAGATCAGTGGCGCTGCCGCCATCATCCTTCAGGCGCCAGACGAAACCCGGCGATGCCCCGGCCAGCGCGTTGATCCGGTCGAGCGCATCGAAAAAGGGCTGCACGCGCGGATCGCCGCGCGGCGCGACGAGCCGGCCGATGTTGATCTGCGCGAGATGATAGTCCTGCGCGTGCATCGGCCGACCGGGTCTTATTCGCTGCGGATCAACCGCCGTGGACGGGCGCGCCCCAGCCGCCCCACACATAGACGGCGACGAAGAGGAACAGCCACACCACGTCGACGAAGTGCCAGTACCACGCCGCAGCCTCGAAGCCGAAATGCTGGCGAGGCGTGAAGTGGCCCTTATAGGCGCGGACGAGGCAGACGATCAGGAAGATCGTGCCGACCAGCACGTGGAAACCATGGAAGCCGGTCGCCATGTAGAAGGCCGAGCTATAGGGCGTCTCGCCGAACGGGAACGGCGCATGGGCATATTCATAGGCTTGGATGCAGCTGAACACCGCGCCCAGAATGATGGTGAGCCACAGACCCTTCTTCAGGCCCTCGCGATCGCCGTGAATCAGCGAGTGGTGCGCCCAGGTGACGGTCGTGCCCGAGCAGAGCAGGATCAGCGTGTTGAGCAGCGGCAGCTCGAACGCGTTCATCACCTCGATGCCCTTGGACGGGAAGAGGCCGTCAATGGGGGGCAGTGCGGAGGGGAACAGCGAGAAGTCGAAGAACGACCAGAACCAGCCGACGAAGAACATCACTTCCGAAGCGATGAACAGGATCATGCCGTAGCGCAGGTGAAGCTGCACGACCGGCGTGTGATCGCCCGCATGCGCTTCCTTGATGACGTCCGCCCACCAGAAGAACATGGTGGCAAGCACGCCGAGCAGGCCGAGGAAGAAGATCGTCCCGCCATGCGCCGGCATCGAGTCCGGATGCATCCAGCTCACGGCACCGACGGCCATGATGAGCGCCGACATGGAGCCCATGAACGGCCACAGGCTGGGTGGCAGAATGTGATAATCGTGGTTCTTGGCGCCGGCCATCTTTCGCGTCTTCCCCTTTGCGGCGCCCCTTCGGCGCGCCAGATTGTCTGACTCTGTGTCGCTCTTAGCTGCCGTCGGCCGGCTTCTCAACCGGATAGAAGGTATAGCTGAGCGTGATTTCCTGCGTATCCTTGTTGTCCGGGTCGTTCAGGATCGCGGGATCGATGTAGTAGAGCACGGGCATGCGCACCTGCTGGCCCGGCTTCAGCGTCTGCTCGGTGAAGCAGAAACACTGGATCTTGTTGAAATAGGCGCCCGCCTGCGCTGGCGTGACATTGAACACTGCACGGCCGGTCACGGGCTTGTCGGAGAGGTTCTTCGCCACGAAGATCGCCATGGACCGCCCGCCGGCATCCACGCTCATCCGCTTCTTTTCGGGATAGAATTGCCAGGGCATGCCTGACGCCATGTTCGAATCGAAGCGCACGGAGAAGGTCCGCGCGAGCGGCCGCCCCGGCTCCTGCTGTGCGGCACTGGCTTTTTCATATTGCGCTTCGCTCGCGCGCTGGGTCGTGCCGCCAAAGCCCGTGACCTGACAAAACAGACGATAGAGCGGCACGGAGGCAAAGCCGAGACCAAGCATGCCGAGCGCCAGCGCCACAGCGATAAGCGCAGTGCGCCTTGTGCCCGCCTGCTGGTTTGAAGCCTGGCTCGCCATTACGCGCCCGGCCCCGCGAGCTTCGCGATCGTGATGCCGAAGAAAAGGAGAACCAGCGCGCCAAGCAGCAGCGCCGTCAGGATCGAGCGGCTGCGCTGGCGCTTGCGGATGAGATCCTGTTCTTCGGGCGTCATACTGGCAGCATCCACCGATCGACCACCACCGCGCCGAAAAGCAGGAAGAGGTAGAGGATCGAATATTTGAACAGCCGCTTCTCCGGCTTCATCCGGGCAGGATCGGATTCGCGGTGAAACGAGACCTGCAGCGCCATCACGGCAAAGATGGCCGTGCCGACCAGTGCTGTCAGTCCGTAAATCGGACCAGTGAGCTGGAGCAGGACCGGCGCAAGCGCGGCCACGCCCATGATCGCGGTATAGAGCAGGATCTGGCGACGGGTCGCTACCTCGCCAGCCACCACCGGCAGCATGGGGATGCCGGCATTGGCATAGTCCATCCGCACGAAGAGCGAGAGCGCCCAGAAATGCGGGGGCGTCCAGAAGAAAATGAGCGCGAAAAGCGCAATCGGGAGCGCCGCGACATCGCCCGTCACTGCCGCCCATCCGATCAGCGGCGGAAAGGCGCCCGCAGCGCCGCCGATGACGATGTTCTGCGCGGTGCGGGGCTTCAGCCAGATGGTATAGACGACGACATAGAACAGGATCGAGACGGCGAGGATGGCTGCCGCCAGCCAGTTCGTCGCGACACCCATCAGCAGCACTGAGAACACGCCCAAGCCCACACCGAAATGCAGGGCCGTCTGCTTGTGCATCCGCCCATCGGGCAAAGGACGCCGCGCCGTGCGCTTCATCAGCGCATCACGATCGGCCTCGTACCACTGGTTGAGCGCGCCGGCGGCGCCAGCCCCCAGCGTGATGCACAATATCGCCGTGAAGGCGAGAACGGGATGAAGATGACCCGGCGCGACGAGCAGCCCGCACAGGCCGGTAAAGACGACGAGCGTGAGCACGCGCGGCTTGGTGAGCGCGAGCAGATCGCGCCAGTCCGCCGGCAGATGTGCCGGCAATGCTGGCCTGTCGCCAATCCCTGTCACCGCCGCGCTTGCCACCTCTGCTCGTCCATCTCCAACATGGGCACGTCCATGCCCTTTCACAATGCGCGAGACGGGAGCGCGATCACCGCACCCCCGTCCGCAATATCATCTCGTATGCCCGAGCCGCGCTCCGATCGTCAGTCGACGACCGGCAGCGTCTCGAACTGGTGATAGGGCGGCGGGCTGGACAGAGTCCACTCCAGCGTCGTTGCGCCCTCGCCCCACGGATTGTCCGCAGCCTTCTTGCCCGCGAGAAGCGACCAGAAGATGTTGACGAAGAAGATCAGGATACCGACCGCCATGATCTCATAACCGTGGCTCGCGACCCCATTCCAGTAGGCCAGCGCTTCGGTATAGTCCGGCACGCGGCGCTGCATGCCGCTCATGCCCAGGAAGTGCATGGGGAAGAACAGCACGTTCACGCCGACGAAGAACACCCAGAAGTGCAGGTGGCCGAGGAACTCGCTGTACATCTTGCCGCTGATCTTGGGGAACCAGTAGTAGAAGCCGGCGAACAGGCCGAACACCGCACCCAGCGAGAGCACGTAGTGGAAGTGCGCGACCACATAATAGGTGTCGTGCAGATTGTCGTCGATGCCGCCATTGGCCAGCACCACGCCGGTGACGCCGCCCACAGTGAACAGGAAGATGAAGCCCAGCGCCCAGACCATGGGGGTCTTGAAGCTCAGCGAACCGCCCCACATCGTTGCGATCCAGGAGAAGATCTTGACGCCCGTCGGCACCGCGATGACCATCGTGGCGGCCGTGAAGTACATCTTCACGTTCACGGTCATACCGGTGGTGAACATGTGGTGCGCCCACACGATGAAGCCGACCACGCCGATCGCAACCATGGCATAGGCCATGCCGAGATAGCCGAAGACAGGCTTGCGGCTGAAGGTGGAGACGATCTGGCTGATAATGCCGAAGCCCGGCAGAATCATGATGTAAACTTCCGGGTGACCGAAGAACCAGAAGAGATGCTGGTAGAGCTCCGGATCACCGCCGCCGGCCGCGTCATAGAACACGGTGCCGAAGTTGCGATCGGTCAGCAGCATGGTGATGGCCGCGGCGAGCACAGGCAGCGCGAGCAGCAGCAGGAACGCCGTGACCAGCACCGACCAGACGAAGAGCGGCATCTTGTGCAGCGTCATGCCCGGCGCGCGCATGTTGAAGATGGTGGTGATGAAGTTGATCGCGCCCAGAATGGAGCTCGCGCCCGCAATGTGGAGCGACAGGATCGCGAGATCGACCGCCGGGCCTTGGCTGCCGGTGGTGGAAAGCGGCGCATAGACCGTCCAGCCGGTGCCCGCGCCGTTACCCGTGCCACCGGGCACGAAGGTCGAGCCGAGCAGCAGGGCGAAAGCGGGGATCAGCAGCCAGAACGAAATATTGTTCATCCGCGGGAAGGCCATGTCCGGCGCGCCGATCATGATCGGAACGAACCAGTTGCCGAAGCCGCCGATCATCGCCGGCATCACCATGAAGAACACCATGATGAGGCCGTGCGCCGTAATCAGCACGTTCCACAGATGATAGGCCTGGTCGATCGTCGCGTCAGGGCCGTCCGCATAGGCGGCCCATGCCTGAAGATACTGGATACCCGGCTCGGCGAGCTCGGCGCGCATCAGGCCCGAGATCGCGCCGCCAATAATACCGGCGATGATCGCGAAGATCAGATAGAGCGTTCCGATGTCCTTGTGGTTGGTGGACATGAACCAGCGGGCAAAGAAGCCCGGCTTGTGATCGCCGTCATGATGGTCATCATGCGCGTGCGCGCCGTGGAAATCGTCGGCTGTTGCAGTGGTGCTCATGGATCAGACCCTCAGGAATTGGTCGTCGGCGCAGCGGCGTTCTCGGCCGGCGCTGGAGTGGATACGGGCGTCGCGGCAGGCGCGGCGGCGGGCGCAGCAGCCTCAGCCGCTTTCTCGCCGGCGGTCTTGCCGCCCTGCGAGCGGACCCACTGGTCGAACTGCTCTTTAGGCAGCGCTTCGACCGCGATCGGCATGAAGCCGTGACGCGCGCCGCAGAGCTCCGAGCACACGCCATAATAGACGCCCGGCTTGTCGATGGTGAAGGTCTTCTCGTTGAGACGACCAGGCACCGCGTCTTCCTTCACCCAGAAAGCGGGGATGGAGAAGCTGTGAATGACGTCGGCCGCCGTGATGATCAGCTTGATCGGCACGCCGACCGGCAGAACGAGGCGGTTGTCCGCGGCGAGCAGATAGGGCTCGCCCTCCGCCGCCGCCTTCTCGGCCGGCAGCAGGTTGGAGACATATTCCGGGATCTCGTTGTCGGGATATTCATAGCCCCAATACCACTGGTAGCCCGTGACCTTCACGGTCAGCGCATCCTTGGGGGCAGGCTTGAACTGCTTGGCGAGCAGGTCGATCGAGGGGATCGCCACGCCGATCAGGATCAGCACCGGCACCAGCGTCCAGAGGACTTCGATCAGCGTGTTGTGCGAGGTGCGGGAGGGATCGCGGCCTTCGCGCCGACGATAAGCCACCATCACCCACAGCAGCAGGCCAAGAACGAAAAGGCAGATGGCCGTGATGAGCGGCATCAGAATCGCGTTGTGCATCCAGAGCGCATAGTTGCCCGTGGAAGTGAACTGCTTCTGGAAGCTCAGCTCGCCCGGCGTAGGCTGACCAATGCCGGGGGTCGGTTTCATCCGCGCTGGCGCAGCGGGCTTTTCCGCTTCCGCCGCTGCCGGAGCCGCCGCCTCGTTCGTGGCCGCCAGGGGCGCGGCGGGAGCCGCAGCTGCCGCATGCGCAATGCCCGGACCAACGCCCAGGCCGAGCGCGGCCGCCAGCATCAAGGTTCTCAATTTTCCGTTCATTCGCTCGCCTGTCCCGCTTGTTTCTATGCGTCCCGCATGAGCATGCGGCAACGCACCCCTTTTGCGTGTCACCGGGCCGTATAAGCGGGCGCCCCGGCTATCTCAAGCGTTCTTCTGCCCTTTTCACGCGTGGTTGATTGTCGAGGGCGCGCTGGCTATCTGCGCGCGGACACGGAGTATCAAAAAGCAATGACGGAATCAGAGGTTCTGGCCGAGTTTCGCGCGGCGGAAGCGCTGCTGCAGGGCCATTTCGTGCTCTCCTCGGGCAAGCACAGCGCCAATTATCTTCAGTGCGCGCGCGTTCTGATGAATCCCGCGCGTGCGAGTCGCCTGGCGATCGCCCTCGCGCAAAATCTTCCGCGCGACATCCGCTCGGCGATCGAGGTTGTCGTGTCGCCGGCCATGGGCGGCATCATCATCGGCCATGAAATGGGCCGTGCTCTCGATCTCGACGCGCTCTTTCTGGAGCGGCCGCACGGCACGTTCATTCTGCGCCGTGGCTTTGCGATCAAGCCGGGCCAGAAAGTGCTGATGGTCGAAGACGTCGTCACCACCGGGCTCTCGTCGCGGCAGGCGATGGAAGCCGTGCGCGAGGCAGGCGGCGAAGTGATTGCCGAAGCCGCACTGGTCGATCGCTCTGCGGGCGAAGCGGATCTTGGCGTGCCCTTCTTCCCGCTCGTCAGCCTCAATTTCCCTGTTTACGAGGCGGATGCGCTCCCGCCCGAGCTCGCCGCCATTCCGGCGGTCAAGCCGGGCAGCCGGGCCTGAACATGCCCGTCGATGGGGCCGCGCATCGGCCGGGTCATCTGCGCCTTGGCGTCAACATCGATCATGTGGCGACTATTCGTAATGCGCGCGGAGGCACTTATCCCGATCCGATTCGCGCCGCGCTGATCGCGCAGGATGCCGGGGCGGACGGCATCACCGCGCATCTTCGCGAGGACCGCCGCCATATTATTGACGAGGATATCGGCCACCTCATTGGCGCCATTTCCCTGCCGCTGAACATGGAGATGGCGGCGACGGAGGAAATGCTGGGGATCGCCCTGCGCCATCGTCCCCATGCCGTCTGCCTCGTCCCCGAGCGGCGCGAGGAGCGCACCACCGAGGGCGGGCTCAATGCGGCGGGCCAGCATAATCATCTCAAGCCCATGATCTCTCGGCTCGGCGAAGCCGGGATTCGCGTCAGCCTGTTCATCGAGCCGGACCCGATGCAGATCGAGGCGGCAGTTTCGCTGGGCGCACCTGTCGTCGAGCTGCACACCGGGGCGTATGCGCACGCCGAGGGTGAAGCCCTCGCGTATGAACTGCGCCGCATTGCGGATGCCGCCGCGCTCGCCGCCAAGAACGGTCTGGAACCCCATGCCGGCCATGGCCTCACTTTCGAGAATGTGCAGCCCATTGCTGCGATCCCGCAGATCGCCGAGCTCAACATCGGCCATTTCCTTATCGCGGAGGCGATCTTCGACGGCCTTGGCGCGACTGTCCGGCGAATGCGCGCGCTAATGGACGAGGCGCGGTGAGCTTCGCTCAAAATGAAACGCTTGCGTCAGGCTGGCTGAAAGCCGGAATACTCATGACCGGTGTTATGGCTTTTCCGCTTGCGCTGCTGATGGCGCTGGAAGCGATATTCGTGTTCGGATCATGGGAAGAGAGTTGGCACATTCGGCTGCCATGCATTGGCAGTCCTCTCTATATCTTACTGCTGCTTAAGGCCGCACTGAGTGCAAACCGACGGGGTATGTACCTACTATCGGCGACTGAGACGTTTCTCGCCGCCGCCCCTGCCCTCGCAGTCGTTGCATTAATGATTTGGGTCGTTTCTCAATCATGATTATCGGTCTGGGCTCCGACCTCTGCAATATCGAGCGGATTCAGTCCTCGCTCGACCGGTTCGGAGAGCGCTTCGAGCAGCGCTGCTTCACGGATCTTGAGCGCGCCAAGGCCAATGGCCGCCCCTTCACCAAGGCGAGCACTCTGGCAAAGCGATTCGCCGCCAAGGAAGCGTTCAGCAAGGCCGTGGGAACCGGCTTCAAGGCAGGGGTGTTCATGAAGGACATCGGCGTGGTCAACCTCCCCTCCGGCGCGCCGACCCTGGCGCTCACTGGCGGTGCGAAGGACCGCCTCGACGCCTTGACCCCGCAAGGGGCTACCGTATTTGTGCATGTGACGTTGACCGACGACCATCCTTGGGCGCAGGCGTTCGTCATCCTGGAGGCGAGATGGCCGTGACGGACGAACCGCAGATCGAACCCGCGAAGAGCGACGATACGCCCGTGGAACATGAGGGGGCGTCCAAAAAGACCGACTGGATCGGAGAGATACGCAGCATCGCGATCCTCATTCTGGCGGTGCTCGCTTTTCACAGCTTCATCGCCAAGCCCTTTTACATCCCGTCCGAATCGATGATGCCGGTGCTGCTAACCGGCGACCGGCTCGTGGTGACCAAATATCCCTATGGCTGGTCCTATGTGTCGCCCAGCTTCCACCTCCTGCCTCCCATCAAGGGGCGGCTGTGGGGCAAGATGCCCGAGCGCGGCGATATCGTCATCGCCACCCCGCGCGACCGGCGTGAGGATTACATCAAGCGCGTCATCGGCCTGCCGGGCGATCTGCTTGAAGTGCGGGACGGCATCGTGATTCTCAATGGCACGCCCGTGAAGCAGGAGTGGCTGGAACCGCTGCGACTGCCGGTGGACGAGGATGCGCCCTGCGATCCCCGTCAATTTCCCGGCGCGCTTCAGTTCAATCCCGATGGCAGCCGGGTCTGCGTGCTGCCCGTGAAGCGCGAGACGCTGCCCAACGGTCGCAGTTACGAGATTATCGACATGGGTGCGCGCGAGACCGACTATTATGGCCCGATCCGCATCCCTGCGGACCATGTGTTTCTGATGGGCGACAACCGGGACAACAGCGCCGACAGTCGCGTCCCGCTGGAGCTGCTGGGTCTTGGTGGCCCGATCCCGTGGGAGACGATCGGCGGCCGGGCAGAGTTCATCACATTCTCGCTCAATGGGTCGGCCTCGCTCAATCCGCTGAGCTGGGTCCACGCCTTCCGGTCGGATCGGACGGGTAACAGCCTGCATCCGGCCCGCACGGCGCAGGAGCCTAAATGACGCCGCCCCGCGCGGCCGCTGGCGCCAAACGCGGCGCCGGCACAGCATCAGCGACGCGAAAGCGCGCCAGCGCTTCCGGGGCGGTGGAGAAAAAGGGCATCTCCGGAGAATCGATCACCGCCAGTCCCGGTCCCGCCGACGCTCACAGCGCCCTGTTCTGGCGCGAAGTGGGGCGCGCATGCATCTGGATCGGCACGATCGCTGCCGCCGCTCTCGTTGTCCTGCTCGTCCAGTCCATTCTTTTCATCATCGGCGCGATCGTCATCGCGGTGATGCTGGATGGTGGCACGCGGCTGCTTGGTCGCGTTCTCCCGATCAATCGCGGGCTACGCCTCGCCATCGTGGTGATTGGCGTCGTCGCTTTCGTCGTCTGGACATTCTACCTGACGGGAAGCCAGATCGCGGCGCAGGCCGCTCAACTTCCCACTCTCGTTGAGAGCCAGGTCGAGCGAATCAACGCATGGCTCGCCTCGCGTGGCGTGAATCTGGGCCTTGGCGATCTGCGCTCCGCCGCCAGCCAGATCATGAGTTCGCTCGGTCGCGTCACCGCCGCGATCTCCACGGCCGCTGGTATCATCTCCAGCCTCGTGATGATGATCGTGCTCGCCATCTTCCTTGCTGTCGAGCCGCAAGTCTATTCGCGCGGCGTGGCCTGGTTCGCGCCGGTCGAGCGGCGCGGCGAGATTCACGATCTCATTCAGCGCCTCGGCTACACGCTGCGACGGCTTATGGCCGGACGGCTGCTGGGGATGCTGGTGACTGGCCTGTTCACTGGCATATTGCTCATGATCGGCGGCGTACCGATGGCGACCTTGCTCGGCCTTCTGACCGCGCTGCTCGCTTTCCTGCCCAATATCGGCGCGATCCTGTCCGGTGCGCTCATCACGCTCGTCGGCTTCTCGGTGGATGTGCAGCACGGCCTTTATGCGCTGGGCGTCTATTTCGCGGTGCAGATGGTGGAGAGCTATCTCATCACGCCCACTGTCGCGCGGAAAACCGTTGATCTGCCCCCGGCGCTCGTGCTGGGCGCGCAGATTCTCTTCGGTGCCCTGTTCGGCATCATCGGCCTTGCTCTGGCCGATCCCATCGTCGCGATGACAAAAGTCATTCTCGAGGAGCGCGCGAAGGCGCGGGTCAAGCGACCGCCGGAAGAGGTCTAAGCTCTTCCATCTTCACCCCGGGCTGGACCCCGTGGTCCAGCTGCCTCTGTAGCGGGATCTCAGCTACGGCCTACCCGATGGACGCTCGGCAGCCTCAGGGCTGCGGGGCCATGTCCGGCATAGGTGCGCCGCTCTCGCCCTGCTGGCTCTGCATCTGCTGCTGCAGCATGCGCTGGAGCTGCTGCTGTTGCTGCGCCTCCATGATTTCGGCGCGCGTCTTGAACTCGTGGAGCTGAATGTCGAACTGCAGCGGCGAGTTAGCGGGGATGCCCGGCGGCGGAGAGGCGCCATAGGCCTTGTCGGCCGGGATCCACACGCGCATCCGCCCGCCCTTGCGCATCAGCGTGATCGCCTCCGCGAAGCCCGGCACCGTGCCGGCAATCTCCATCGGCGCGCCCGGATTCTCGTCGAACACCTTGCCGTCCGGCAGCGTGCCCTTGTAGCCGATCAGCGCGAAGTCGTCCCGCGTGGGGCTCGGGCCTTCGCCCGGCTTGATGATCTGATAGCGCAGCCCGCTCTCGGTGCTGCCGAACTGGCGCACGCCTGCCCAAGAAAGCGTTGCCGCGCACGCACCGACCAGAACGATTCCCAGCCAGAACCGGCGGACCGATCCCTTGGCGATGGGGCGAAGCGGTACGGCGGTCACCGACATGAGATGTTCCTGTAGCTGAGACGCAAAGGGCGCCACCCTGGCGCCCTCTGGAGAATTTTGACCGAAGCTCTTACCGGGCGCCGTCGCGCTCGGCGCGCTTGCGCTCCAGCTTGCGCGCGCGGCGGACAGCTGCCGCCTTCTCGCGTGCCCGCTTCTCGGAGGGCTTCTCATAGTGCCGGCGGAGCTTCATCTCGCGATACACGCCTTCGCGCTGCAGCTTCTTCTTGAGCGCGCGCAGAGCCTGGTCGACGTTGTTGTCGCGAACGATGATTTGCATAAGCCGGTCTGTCTCCAATCTCGATGCCGTCGGATCAAGCGCGAAAAAAGCGCCCGGCACCGCGACGAATATATCCAAAAATGCAAGACGCCGCGAAAGCTAGGTCCGCGGCGAAACGCTGCGCCCCTACCAGCACCTGCCTGCGCGATCAAGCGGAAACGGTCGACAAGGCGGAGGAACTGCCGCATTCTCCGCCGGCAATAAAGCATAAGTCGCACAGGAGAGACGCATGGCCACCGCCATAGATGCCCGCCAGTGGACCGAAGCGGAATGGGCCGCACGGCGCCAGCTTGCCGCCTGCTACCGCATCTTCGATCATTTCGGCTGGACCGAACTCATCTACAATCACATCACGCTGCGCGTGCCAGGCGAGGACGACGCCTTCCTCATCAACGGTTTCGGCCTGCATTACAGCGAGATCAAGGCCTCCAATCTCGTGAAGGTCGATATCGACGGCAAGCGACTCGACTCGAACGCCGGACCGATCAACCCCGCCGGCTTCATGCAGCACAGCCTGTTCCACCGCCATGTGCTGGATGCGCATTGCGTCATCCACACCCACACCACGGCAGGCATGGCCGTCGCCTCGACACGCGAGGGCCTTCAGCCGACCAATTTCTACAGCGCCGCCTTTCACGGCCAGATCGCCTATCACGACTTCGAGGGCGTCACGATTCGCGAGGAAGAGGGCACACGCCTGCTCGCGAATCTGGGCGACAAGCGCGTCATGATCCTGCGCAATCACGGCCTGCTGGTCATGGCGCCGACACTGCCGGAGGCGTTTCTGCGCTATTTCCTGCTAGAGCGCGCCTGCGCGGCGCAGATCGCGACCAGCCAGGCGGGCACGCCCATGCCGGTGCCGGACGAAGTCATCGCGGTTCATCAGCGCGATCTCCAAGCCATGCAGGCCTTCGGCTCACCCGGCGCCCCGGACTTTGCCGCGATGGTCCGTGTCATCGACCGGATTGACACGAGCTGGCGCGACTGATTGACGGGATGGCGTGACCCGCTTCACTGTCAACGACCGCCCGGTCCAGTATCGCATGGACCCGCAGACCCCGCTCCTGTGGGCGCTGCGGGATGCGTCCAACCTCACTGGCACCAAATATGGCTGCGGCACGGGCGACTGCGGCGCCTGCACGGTGGACATAGATGGTAGAGCGGTGCGCTCCTGCCAGATTACCATCGCGGCCGTCGAAGGGCGCTTCGTCACCACGATCGAGGGGTTGTCGTCTGATCGCGATCATCCGGTGCAGCAAGCATGGGCGGCACAGAGCGTGCCCCAGTGCGGCTATTGCCAGTCCGGCATGATCATGGCCGCGCAGGCCCTGCTCCGCCGCAACAATAATCCCACGGATGAGCAGATCGATACGGCGATCACCAATATCTGCCGCTGCGGCACCTATCCACGCATTCGCGAGGCGATCAAGCAGGCCGGCCGCATCCTGCGCGACGAGGAGCGCGTGTCTGCCGCGCCCGCACCGGGCATTACCCCCGCCGAGGCCGCGCGTGAGGTGCCGGCCCTGCGCGCGCCGGGCAAGGACTAGTGCGCACTAAGAGGACGCATAGGCAGCTATCGCGGCTTTGACGATAAAAGCGGACTGTCCGGACAAGACGACATTGCGGACGTAGGTTACTGTGTTAGCTTCTCGCATGCAGCAGCGCGCTTGGCTCAAATATGTCCATTGGTTTGGCTACTTCGCGAGCCTTGTCGTTGTCATTGAGTTCATCGCGATCGGATATGTTGCCACGGCTGAATGGATGGGGCGCTCAGCGCGCTCGGACCATACACGAATGCATGACGGACCGCTTCTGGATCGATTAAAATCAGATCAGGACAATGAAGTGGCGAATCTTCTAGAAAAAACACCACCGTTTTCTGATCGCTATCAGGATGGTTTGCGTATGGTTTCGATGCCATCCTTCGGTGACACCTATTTTTCTATCTCATTACGCCGAGTGCAGGCCGGGGCCGAGGGGCAAATCATTTTCACGCCGGTAAGATCAGGGCTCGGATCAAGCGGTTCATTCAAATTCAAAATGGCATCATCAGCTTATGCGAGGCTGGTGGCAGAACTTGACGTATTATCGGCGGAGTGGACCAGCGAGGCTAGCTTTTGGACCGATGGAACCAGAGTCGCATATGAGCGCGCAAAGAACGGACATCTGACCTCCGGCTTAGGTAATTCGCCCAATTTCTATGGGAAGATCAATGCCGCGGTTTTCAATGCCATTCGCCCCTCGGTTGCGCAGTTGAGCAGGTTTGAAAACGATGGTCATCCAATGGGGACTTTTGACTAGGGCCGCTGTCCTTTTCCCCCGACAAAACATACATCCCCCATTAGCATGGCGCGGCCTGAAAGCGGGCCTTTCAGAGAGGTTGGGTGACACCTCACATGACTCGCCCCGAAGCGGGACGCTCCGCCAAAGAGCCCCCGATTCTTTCAGGATGCTGTCCACGCTATTCAGCATGATGACATAGCGAACGCGCTATTTCCCTTGGCATGCCGGGAAAGCCGGCTCCTGGATTAAGGATAGGATGCGATGAGGACGTGGCTGACTGCCCCCTTGCTGGCGGCGACGATTTTAGGCTCGATGGTGCCATCGATCGCGCAGGCGCAGGAGGGCCAGCGACAGGGCCGCTGGAACCGTGGCGGGGATGCGGGCGTGAGCGCCCCCCGTGGCCCCGGCATGCGCAGCGGCGGGGACATGCGTGGCGGCAACTGGGGTCGGCAGAATGGCGGCGAGATGCGCACGCAGCGCCCCTCCATGCCCGCTGGCGACGGACAGGCCGTGAACCGCGCTCCGCGTGGCGACTGGGGCCAGCGCCGCGCCGATGGCGATAATGGTTGGCGCGGACGCCAGCCCGGCCAGACCGTCACGCCACCTGCTCCCCCGCCGGCTGCGGCGCCCGCTCCCCGTATCGAGACCAATGGTCGCGACCGCGCGCAGTGGCAGCAGCGCAGACCCGATGGTTGGCAGGGCAATCGCCCGGACGTTGGGCGCCCCGGAGACAACCGCCCCGGCGGAGACACGGTGCGCGGCCGCAACCCCAATGGAGACGCCTTGGCCGATGCCGCGCGGCGCGACTGGATCGAGCGCAATCGTGACCGGAACGACAGGCGCGACGACCGCCGGGATAATCGCAACTGGGATCGCGACCGCAACGGCGCGAACTCTCGCTACGGCTGGAACGGCAACAACAATTGGGGCCGTCCGGGCTATCAGCAGCGCCTGTCCGATCGCGACCGGTGGAGCGGCAGCCAGCGCTGGAGCCGGGACTGGCGGCGGGACAATCGCTACGACTGGCAGCGCTACCGGCAGCTCAATCGCAGTTATTACCGGATGCCGGCCTATTACGCGCCTTATGGCTGGAACGGCGGTTATCGCCGTTTCTCCATCGGCATCTTCCTGAGCAACAGCCTGTTCGCGCAGAACTACTGGATCGACGATCCATGGTATTACCGCCTACCCCCGGCTTACGGCACGATGCGCTGGATCCGCTATTATGATGACGCTCTGCTCGTCGACATGCGCGACGGCTATGTCGTCGACGTGGTTCACGACTTCTTCTGGTGAGCATCTCGACCATCACGAGACATTGACCAGCCGGGCTTCCTGAGCGGCCTTCAGGAAAGACTGGGCGGTGTGCGAGTCTATCGCACATCGCCCTTTTCTTGCGACTCTTCGCCGCGTCACCCCCTTGTCCGCTCGGGCTGTCGATGGCACGGGGAGGCCATGGTGATGACCTGGCCCGACGACGCCGACGCCCCCTCGCCCGCCCGCGCCGCGATCGGCGATGCCGTGCGCACGCGCCTCTCCCGCAACCCGATGGTTTCGCAGGTGAAGACGCCCAAGGCGGACATGTTCCTACGCCACGGCTTCCTCAGCCCGCCGGAATGCGAGGAAATGAAGAGGCGCATTGATACCGACGCCGTGCCGTCACAGCTCTTCTCTGGAACCGGTAACGCGCTTTACCGGACGTCGAGCAGCTGCAATTTCAGCGCCTATGATCCGTTCATCGCCAGATTGACGCAGCGGATCGACACGCTGCTGGGCTATGATGGCACATGCGGCGAAACGCTGCAGGGTCAGCGCTACGAGCCGGGACAGGAATATAAGCTCCACTGCGACCATTTTCCCGGCATCGCCCATTACTGGCCCGCGATGCGCGAGACGGGAGGTCAGCGTTGCTGGACGGCCATGGCCTATCTCTGCGACGTGGACGCAGGCGGCGAGACGATGTTTCCCCGGCTCGATGTAATGATCCCGCCCCGGCGCGGCACCTTGCTCATCTGGAATAACATGGGCCCGAACGGACAGCCCAATGGCGAGACTGTCCATGCCGCCCGCCCGGTGGAGCGCGGCGTCAAATATGTCCTTACCAAATGGTATCGCGAGCGACCCTGGCTGCCCACGACCCCGGCGTGATGTTTGCTATCCACTGAGGTGGATGCACCGCACCACTCCGCGACAATTCGAGACATATCTTTCCGTTTTCTGACCGTATCGTTTCCAAGGGGTTCAGCCAAACGCGCTCATAAGGCGTTTATCGGGTGCATTGAGCGGTCCGCCGGCAGGCGGCGTCTCAGGCCCGACGTGAAGGAGACGAACCATGCGTAAACTCATTCTTACTGCGCTTGTCGCCGCGATTGCCCTCCCCAGCGCCGCTATGGCCCAGTCGGCTGGAGAGTTGCGCCGCGACCGTCAGGACATTCGTCAGGAACAGCGCGATTTGCGTCAGGCCCAACGCTATGGCGACCGTCGCGACATACGCGAAGAACGCCGCGACGTGCGTGAGGCGCGTCAGGAATATCGCGAGGACTGGCGCGACTATCGCAAGACGCATCGCACTGTTTATGCCCGCGGCAACTGGAATGCCCCGTTCCGCTATCAGCGCTTCGCGGTCGGCGCACCGATCCGTCCGGCATATTTCGGCCAGCGTTACGTGATCGCCAACCCCGCGCGTTATCGCCTGCCCCCGGCCGGCCCGAATATGCGCTGGGTACGCCATTATGACGATGTGCTGCTCGTCAACGTCCGCACGGGCCGCGTAGCCCGCGTGTATAACGGCTTCTTCTGGTAAGACCTTCCTGCTTGCCAGCAGCGCGGCCCGGTCGTCCATGTGACGGCCGGGTCGTCGCGTTTCGGGCCGTTCTCCATTGTCTCGCGGAAACGCCAGTGTTAGCCCGGCAACACACGATCGACAGATCGACACAAATCCCGGAGACATTCATGACACGCTCGTTCACGTGCACTCTCTCGGCGATAGCGCTTGCCCTGTGCGCGCCCGCCGCGCTCGCCCAGGCCCCCGCTTCCCCGCCCGCATCGACCGCACAAGCGCCCAAGGGCGAGGATGCGAAGCTCCTCCAGCTGTTCAAGGATTCGGACGAGGCGAACCTCAAGCGCAATCCCATCAACGCGCTTTTCCGCGGCGACCTGCGCTATGCCGACGAGCTGGGCGACTATATTAGCGACGCTTATTACGATGCCGAGCGTAAGGCGGCGCAGGACGAGCTGGACGCGCTCCATCGCATCGACCGCGCGAAGCTGACTGACGTCAACAAGATCGCCTACGACGTCTATGAATATAACCACAAGGACACGCTGAAGGGCCTCAGCCCGGAAATCCTCCGGCTAACGGCCGTGCGCCCGATCAACCATTTTTCGGGCTTCCACACCTTCTATCCGACTTTCGCCTCGGGCAAAGGCGCCGCGCCGTTCAACACGGTCCTCGACTATGAGAACAACCTCAAGCGTCACAAAGGCTATGTCGTCCTGATCGACCGGTCGATCGGCCGCTTCCGCGAGGGCATGAAGTCCGGGGTTCTGGAAACAAAGCTCACAATCCAGAATGTGATCGCGCAGCTCGACACGCAGCTTGCGCAGAGCCTTGAGGAATCGCCCTTCTACGGGCCAGTCCAGCAGTTCCCCGCCACCTTCTCCCAGTCGGACAAGGACCGGTTGACTGCCGCGTATAAGGACGCGATCATCAATGGCATCTATCCCGCGCACAAGCGGCTGCGCGACTTCCTGAAGACCGAATATCTGCCAGTCGCACGGGACAGTGTTGGCCTCGGCCAGATGAAGGGCGGCCCGGCGCTCTACGCCTATCAGATCCAGAGCACGACCACATTGCCGCTCACCCCGGACTATATTCACACGCTTGGCCTGTCGGAGGTCGCACGGATTCGCACCGCGATGGACCAGATCCGCCAGGAAGTCGGCTTCAAGGGCACGCTGGGCGAGTTCTTCACCTATGTCCGCGACGATCCCAAGTTCCACCCGCAGTCGCGTCAGTGGATGACCGACGAGTTCTACAAGGTCGGCAAACAGGTCGACGAGAAGGTCGCCAGCCAGTTCTCGACCATTCCCAAGACCAAGCTGGAAATCCGGCCCTATCCCGAATTCCGCGAGAAATATGAGGCCGGCGGCTCCTATGAGCCGGGCACGCCGGACGGGTCGCGGCCAGGCGTGTTCTATTTCAATGCCTATGATCTGCCTTCGCGCAGCATACCGGGCATCACCACGCTTTATCTGCACGAGGGCGCGCCGGGCCATCACTTCCAGATCAGCCTTGCGCAGGAAAATCCGGACCTGCCCGCCTTCATCCGCTTCGGCGGCAACACGGCTTATGTCGAGGGCTGGGCGCTCTATGCCGAGACGCTGGGCTATGATTTCGGCTTCTACAAGGACCCCTATCAGCGGCTCGGCACGCTGGATGACGAGATGCTGCGCGCGATGCGGCTGGTCGTCGATTCAGGCATCCACGCCAAGGGTTGGACCCGCGACCAGTCCATTCAGTACATGCTGGACAACAGCTCGATGGGCCGGACGGATGCCACGGCGGAAGTCGAGCGCTACATCGCCATTCCCAGTCAGGCCGTGGCCTACAAGATCGGCGCGCTCACCATCCAGCGCCTCAAGAAGAAGGCGCAGGACGCGCTTGGCAGCAAGTTCGACGTCCGGGATTTCCACGCTCAGGTGCTGATGACCGGAGCACTGCCGCTCAGCGTGCTGGAAAAGAAGATCGACGACTGGATCGCGGCGAAGAAGGCCGGCTGATCCGAGCGCAAAGAAAAGGGGGCGAGCCTTTCAGTCCGCCCCCATTTTCGCCACAACTGGAATATCGAACAATCAGAAGCGGTAGTTCGCGCTGATCGTGAAGTTGCGCGGCGCGCCGTAGCGATACTGGCTGAAGAAGCCCATCTGGCTATAATATTTCTTGTCGAACAGGTTCTCGAGATTGGCCTGAAGCTGCAACTGCTCGGTCACTGCGTAGCGCGCCATCAGGTTTACCAGCGTGTAGCCGTCCTGCTGGAAGCGGAAGGACGCTGCCGTGACGGGATTGCTCCCTGACGAATAGGCCCTGCTCCGGTAGTTCACGCCGCCGCCCACGGTGAGGCCGCTGAGCGCGCCGGGCAGCTCATAGGTGGTGAAGATCTTCAGGAGCTTGCGCGGCTGGTCGGTATTCGCCGGCACGTCGTCGCCATCTTCCGCCTTGAACTGGCTGTAGCTGGCGTTGACGTTCCAGCCCGGCAGCGGCTGGCCGGTCACTTCGATTTCGAAGCCGTTGCTCGTCACGCCCTCGGCCGCCACATAAGTCTGCTGCGGACCGTTGGGGCCGATCACCACGGCGCCGATCTGGCCGACATTGTCCTGCTTGATGTGGAAGATCGCGACGGACGTCTGCAATGCATCGCCGAAGAAGCTGCTCTTGAGGCCGATTTCATAGGCGTTGCCGTCCAGCGGGTCGAGCAGGCGCAGGTTCTGATCGAACAGGTTCTGCGGCTGGAAGATCTTGGTGTAGCTCGCATAGACGCGGTGATTGGAGGTCACGTCGTAAAGCGCACCGACATAAGGGATGAACACATTGTCGTCGCCATAGTCGCTGGGGCCGCTCCAGGCGAAGCCCTTCTGGTTCCAGCTTGCCAGACGACCGCCCAGGATGACCTTGAACGGATCGGCGACATTCAGGCGCAGCGCGCCATAATAGCCCGTCTGTTCGACGCGCTCTGCCTCATTGCGCACGGGCGTCGTGCCCCAGACCGGCTCGGGGAACGGCACGCCGATCTGCCCGACCACCGGCACGTTCGTGGCCCACTCGTTGGGCACGCCGGGTGTCTGTCCGGGCTGCAAATACGCCGGATTATACTGCGTGTAAGGCGCCACCAGATTGTCCGTGTGGCGCTTCAGCACGCTGTGCAGCGCACCCAGCACCACTTCATGATCGCGTCCCAGCAGGCTGACTTCGCCCTTCAACTGTGCGTCGTAGCTGTTCTGGATGCTGGTGCCCTTGGACTTGTAGGGGTTGCTGGACTGGATCGTCCCCGTGGCCCTGTCCACATTGCCGTAGAGATACAGCAGCTGCGTATCACCCGTGGTCCGCAGGCGGTTGTAGTTGGCCGTCAGACTCCACCGGTCGCCGATTTCCTGGCGAAGGCTCGCGAAGATGTTCTGGTTGGTGGTGTTCCAATAGGTCCAGTCCGCCGCCGTGCTTTGCGAGCGGGGCAGGTTCGTCGTGGTGCCGTCCGTATAGAAGGTCGGCAGGGCGCCCCAAGTCGCACCCTTGGGCTTGCTGTCCTGATGACTGATGCCGGCGCGCACGAGGGTGGAGTCGGTCACGTCCGCCTCGACCACGCCGTAGAGCACCCACTTCTTCTTGTCCTGAATGTCGATGTAGCTCTCGCCTTCTTCGTAGCGACCCACCACACGCGCGCGTACCCGTCCGTCGGCGGTCAGCGCGCCGCCAATATCGGCGGAAAGGCGCCAGGTGTTCCAGCTGCCGATGCTGGCGCTGGCATAGCCAGTGAGTTCGGTCGCATCGGCATGTTTGCGCACGAGGTTAACAGACGCCGAGGGATCGCCCGCGCCGCTCAGCAGCCCGGTCGCCCCGCGCACGATCTCGACGCGCTCATAGATGGAGACATCGACGCTGGTCTCGCCATTGCCGCCCGCCAGCGTCCACGCCGCCGGCACGCCATCCACCTGCGTATTACGGATCTCGAAGCCGCGCGCATAGAAGCTGTTGCGCACGTCATCCACTTCGTTGGCGGAGACGCCCACGCTGTTTACGATGACATCCTTCACGCTGATCAGATTCTGATCGAGGATGCGCTGCGCCGTCATGATGCTGACCGACTGCGGCGTCTCGCGGATGGTGAGCCCCAGCCCGGTCGCGGTGTCGATCCTGTCCGGCAGGGTGTAGCTGCCCGTGACGATGATCTGATCTTCTGGAGCATTGGCGTCAGCCGGCGTCTGGGCGGCTGCCGGCATCGCAAGCCAGCTGCAGGTACAAGCCAGCGCGATTGGAAGACCCGATTTCATTGTCGTCACCCCTTCTGGTCAAAGGCGCCTGCTCTCACGAGTGCGGGAGCGCGGCCTCTCGTTGGGTGCGGCCATTAGTAGGATTGCAAATCATTATCAATGATTTTTGGGGTAATGTCGACGAGGAGAGTGCCTTAGGATCGGTCGGTGGTCATTGCCCAGATCACCACCAGCATGGGCACGGCGAGCATTGCCCAGGCAATGACGTCCGGAAGGCCGTCTCCAGTCAGCGCGCTGACGAGCCCTACCACGCTAAGCGCGCAGATCGCTGCCGGAGCGGCGAAGATCGCCCGAAGCGTCGTCCGCCGCTTCATTCCGCCGGCACCGTCTCGCCGCCGCTCTCCACTTCCCGCACGCGCGCGGCAAGCGGGGTCCGGTGCTTGCCGAGCCAGAGATAGAGGCCCGAGCCGAGCACCACGATTGTGAAGCTGGTCAGCAGCGCCCAGAGGATTTTCAGCGGGAGGCCGCCATAGTCGCCGAAGTGGAGCGGCTGGGAGTAAGTGAGCGCAAGCATATACCAGGGCATGGGGCGCGCATCTGTGAGCTCGCCCGTCCGCGCATCGATGAGCGCAGGCGTCAGCGCGCGTTCGGTAAGCGGCGTCGCGCCCTGAAAGAACACGGCATAATGATGCTTGCTGCTGAACGCCCCGCCCGGAAAAGCAATGAACTGCGGGTTGTTACCCGGCAGAGCCTTTCGCGCGGCAGCCATTGCCCGGTCCAGAGACCCATATTGGGCCGGCGGCAGCGGCGCGCGATCACCATAAGCGCGGGTCATCTCCGCAAGCTCGTTCATTTGCCAGAGCTGGGTGATCGGGGTCGCAAGCGTGTTGATGATGCCGGTAACGCCGACGACTGTCATCCAGGCCAGCGCAGTGATGCCCAGAAGATTATGATAATCCAGCCATTTGAGGCGAGCACTGCGGGATCGGCGAAGCGTGCCGAAGGGGAGTTTGCGCATGAAGGGCGCATAGAGGAACACGCCTGAGACGATCGCTACCACGAAGAGCAGGCCCATTCCGCCAAGGAAGAGCATGCCCGGCAGGCCCAGAAACATGTCGGTATGAAGCTGGAGGATGAATCCCATCACGCCGTCTTCGCGTGCTTCGCCCATCGGCGCGCCGGTCGCCCGGTTGAAAAGCTGCACGGTCATCGCGCTGGCCGGTGAGTCCGGGCGCGGCGCGGTGGTCACGGTGAGCAGCGGCGACTCATTGTCGAAGGCCATGAAGACCGGCACGTCACCGAGCCGTGCGGCAAGCGCCCGCGCCGCCATTTCGTCCAGCGTCTTCAGCCCCGCAGCGTCGCTCGAAGAGGGAGGGCCCGCGGAACGGCCGGCGTCATGCCCGCTCAGCGCATCGATCTCGTCGTGGAAGATGAGCGGCAGGCCGGTCACGCACAGCATGAGCAGGAAGGCGGTGCAGATCAGGCTCGACCATTTGTGCACCAGATACCAGCCGCGGATCGCCCGGCTGGTCATGCCGCGGCATCTATCTGGCTGTTGCGAAGCATTCGCAATGCCTAGGCCGCATAGGGCAGGATGGCAAGAGACGGCACGCCGCGCGCCCTTCCCGCCGTTCAGGCTCCCAAGGGCTGTCCTACACTCACCTGCCTATGCAACGATCCGTCGCGCGCCCTCGGGCGACCAACGAAGGAGACATGGTCACGGCCGATTTTTTTGCTCCAAGAGGTGTAACCTTCAGAACCTTTCGTGGCGTGAAGCGGCGCCTGGCAGTAGCGGGACCGCGCCTACTCGGCGAGGGCTTCGGCAATCAGCCGGCGGCTGTTCTCGATGCCATAGAGCGCGATGAAGCTGCCCATGCGCGGACCCTGGTCTGCGCCGAGAAGCGTCTGATACAGCGCCTTGAACCAGTCGCGCAGCACCTCGAAGCCGTAACGCTGGTCCTTGCCGATCTCATAGACGATGTTCTGGATGTCTTCGGGGCTTGCGGCGCTGTCCAGCTTCACAAGTTGCGCGTCGAGTTCCGCAAGAGCGAGCGCCTCGTTGGGCTCAGGCTTGCGGCGCTTCAGCGTCGGCGCCACGAAGTCGCGATTATAGGCGAGCGCATTCTCGACAAGGCCCGCAAGGCTCGGTGCGCTTTCCGGCGTCACCCCCGGCGCATAATTGGCGAGATAGGCCCAGACCTGCGCCTGCGTCGCGTCGGCGCCCATCACGCCCACCAGATTGAGCAGCAGACCGTAGCTGACGGGCGGACCTTCGGCAGGCACCCCCTCTCCACGCGCGGCATGGACATGATGGGCCGGGTTGCCGAGCCGCTTGTCGATCGGCTGCGCGGCATACTGGCCGCGAAACTGCTCATACTCGTCCACCGCGCGCGGGATCACGCCGATGTGGAGTTGCTTGGCGCTCTTGGGCTCGCGATAAGCGAAGAAGGCAAGGCTCTCCTCGCTGCCATAGGTCAGCCATTCCTCAAGGCTGAGCCCATTGCCCTTGGACTTGCTGATCTTCTCGCCCTTCTCATCAAGGAACATCTCGTAGATCAGCCCTTCAGGCCTGCGGCCGCCCAGCACCTGCGCGATCTTGCCGGACTGCACACCGCTGTCCGTCAGATCCTTGCCGTACATCTCATAGTCGACATCGAGCGCGACCCAGCGCATCGCCCAATCGACCTTCCACTGCAGCTTGGCGCCGCCGGAGAGGATCGACTGCTCAATCGTGCGTCCTTCATCCTCGAAGCGCACCAGCCCTGCCTCGGCATCGACAACCTCGACCGGCACCTGCAGCACAATGCCGCTCGTCGGGCTGATGGGCAGCACCGGCGAGTAAGTGGCGCGGCGCTCGGCCCGAAGGGTCGGGAGCATGATGTCCATGATGGCGTCATAGTTTCGCAGCACGCCCCGCAGCGCCTCGTCGAACGCACCGGCCTTGTAGCGCTCCGTCGAGGAGACGAACTCATACTCGAAGCCGAAGCGATCAAGGAAGGCGCGCAGCATCGCATTATTTTGATGCGCGAAGCTCTCATACTTGCCGAAAGGATCGGGGATGTCGGTCAGCGGCTTGCCCAGATGCTCGGTCAGCATCGCCTGGTTCGGCACATTGTCCGGCACTTTGCGGAGGCCATCCATGTCATCGGAGAAGGCGACGAGGCGCGTAGGGATGTCGCTCATCGCCTCGAAGGCGCGACGGACCATCGTGGTGCGCAGCACCTCATTGAAAGTGCCGATATGCGGCAGGCCCGAGGGGCCATATCCGGTCTCGAACAGCGCATGGCCCTTGGCCGACGGGTTGGCGTCCAGCCGCTTCATCACCTTGCGCGCTTCTTCGAAAGGCCATGCCTTGGACTGGAGAGCGGCGTCGCGAAGAGCCTGAGCGGTGATAATCTGGGTGTCGGTCATGATCGCGGCGTCCTAGCGTCTTGCGTCACCAACCCCAAAAGGAAAATCGGTCCCTGGGCGTCACGATTTCCCGATTGTTTACCAATGGCGCGCATAAGGTCATCCGATGATCCTGCCCCTGGAGAGTGTTGAGCGCATGTTGATCCAGCGCGAGAGCCAGCGCCTGACAGTCGAGATACCCGTCGCTATCACCACGGTTCTCGAGTCGCTGGACGGCGTGCTGGTGGATCTCAGCGCGCAGGGCGCCCAGATTTTAGGGTGCACGCTGCCTCGGGGCACGCGTTTCCAGTTCGAATATATGGGCCAGACCATCTTCGCGCAGAGCATGTGGTCGGAGGTCGATCGCATGGGCGTCAAGTTCGCCTTTCCGCTGGCCGATGGCCCGCTCTACGATCGCCTTGCGGTCATGCCGAGCAGGACAGGTATGACCGGCCTGCTGAGAAGTGAGCCCGCTCCGGAGCCTTTTGTCCGATCGAGCGCGCCCACACGGGTCTTCGGTCGCGCTCCGGCCCCCGCGTTCGGGCGTCGCGCGGGGAGCTGAATAGGACGCGTCGCTCCGTTCACGTACCGTTCCCTTTCACCTCCACCTCCGCTAGAGCGGGGCCGTGGTTTCCCCCTCGCCCCTTTCGCCGCTTCCTCCCGCGCTTCACGTCAGCCATGCCGGCATCTGGATCTACGAGGACGGGAGCGCACCGTTCGCGATCGGACGGGCAGAAGCGATCTCGCGTGCGGCATCCACTCCGCACCTCATTGCCAACGCGCCTCTCGTCGCCACGCGTCTCAATCACCCCGATCTGTCCGGGCTGGATCTCCTCGAGCTCTTCGCCTTTCTTTTTCCCGCGCGCTTCGTCGTGCCTACCGTTGCCGGCCTCGCCCGCCCCCTCGGCGTGGAAGCGCCGGTCGGCGATCATGACGCGGCAGAGAGCATCGCCCAGATTGGCCGGGCAATGCTGGGGTGGTGCAGCCGACCCGATTGGGCTGAACGGGAAGGCGCATGGACCGCATTACGCAATCTGGAACGGCATCGCTGGGCGTGGGCGCCGCTGCTGCGCGGGTTGATCGCACAACCGAAGGAAAGCGAACGCTGGCTCTTCAGTCGATTGCCGCAATGGGAGGACGCGCCGCCGCGTCAGCCTCCCCGCAATGTGATGCTCGATGAGCAGGATGTGACGGACCGGTTGGGCGATCTCGTCGGCAGCCCCACGCGCATCCGCCCGGGTCAGGCCGATTATGCAAAGGCCGTCACGTCCAGCTTTGCGCCTCGCGCCAATCGCGACATGCCGAACATGGTCCTGGCCGAGGCCGGGACGGGTATCGGAAAGACGCTGGGCTATCTCGCGCCCGCCTCATTGTGGGCGGAAAGCGCCGGCGGGACGGTCTGGATCTCCACCTTCACCAAGGCGCTGCAACGCCAGCTCGACCGGGAAGCGCAGCGCCGTTACGCCGACGGCGCCACTTTCCGGGCACGTGTCGTGATCCGGAAAGGGCGTGAGAACTATCTGTGCCTCCTCAATCTGGAGGACGCGCTGCAAGGAGGCTTTGCCGGGCGCGCTGCAGTTCTCGCCCAGTTCGTTGCGCGCTGGGCCGCCTACACACGGGATGGCGACATGGTGGGGGGCGATTTGCCCGGTTGGTTGCCCACGCTCTTCCGCCGCGCCGGGGCTACGGCGCTGACTGATCGGCGCGGCGAGTGCATTTACGCGGGATGCCCGCATTACCGCACCTGCTTCATCGAGCGCACGACAAGGGCAAGCCAGCAGGCTGATCTGGTGATCGCAAACCACGCGCTCGTCATGATCAATGCGGCCAGAGGGCGAGAAACGCAGGAAACACCGACGCGGCTGATCTTCGACGAGGGACACCATCTCTTCGACGCGGCCGACGCCACTTTCGGTGCCGCGCTGACCGGACAGGAAACCATCGAACTGCGCCGGTGGATCATTGGCCCGGAAACGGCCCGCAAGGGTCGACGGCGCGGACTCGCTGCCCGCCTATCGGATGTCGCCAGCTATGATGCGGAGGGCGCGGAAGCCATTGACGCGGCTCGGGAAGCAGCGCGCGCACTACCAGGTGAAGAGTGGTTGCGGCGCATCGTGGAACGTGGCCCGGAGGGAGAGATTGAGCGACTACTGTCCGTCGTGCGTGATACTGTCCTGGCGCGGGCCGCGCGACCCGACGGCGAAGCGGATCCCGGATATGGGTTGGAAACGGACGTCGGGGAAGTGGACGGTGATCTTATCGACGCGGCGACCTCCGCCGCCCGTGCTCTGGAAGCGATCAGTGCCCCCTTGCAACGCCTCTCCCGCCGGCTCACCGCTGTTCTTGAAGATGCGCCGGACTGGCTGGACGGGCAGGCACGCGCGCGCATCGACGGCGCGCTGGCCGCGCTCGGCTGGCGTTGCGACCTCGTTCATGGGTGGATCGCCTTGCTGCTCAGACTTGGAGGGGAGCCCGACCCTCGTTTCGTCGACTGGCTGGCGGTGGATCGCATCGAGGGGCGTGAAATCGACATGGGCGTGCATCGACGCTGGCTCGACCCCACGCTGCCACTTGCCGAGGTCGTTCTTCAACCCCTGCAGGGCGCGCTGGTCACGTCGGCCACGCTGCGCGCTGGCGGCGACTGGTCGACGGCCGAAGCTCGAACGGGTGCCACTCACATTGCCGGGCCTATTCAAATCGTATCGATCCCGAGTCCCTTCGACTATGCGCACCAGTCCGAAGTGCTGGTCGTTACCGATATTCGGCGCGGCGATCTCGCGGCGCTGGCCGGTGCCTATGCCCGGCTGATCGAGGCAGCTCGGGGCGGCACACTGGGCCTCTTCACGGCGATCCGGCGCCTCCGCTCCGTCCATGCTCGAATCGCGGATCGGCTCGCGCGAGCCGGGCTGCCGCTCTATGCGCAGCATGTCGACCCGCTCGACCCCGGCACGTTGGTCGACATGTTCCGCGATGACCCGCGCGCGTCTCTTCTTGGAACCGATGCGCTGCGTGACGGCATCGACGTTCCGGGCGATTCATTGCGTCTCGTCGTCATGGAAGGTGTGCCATGGTCCAAACCTTCTGTGCTGAACGCTGCGCGGCGGCTGGCGAGCGGTGAAGGCGCTGCGCACGACGATCGCATGGTGCGCGCGCGTCTGGCGCAGGCTTTTGGGCGCCTGATCCGCAGCGCGGACGATACCGGCCAGTTCGTCATCCTTTCCGCCGCGTTACCGAGCCGCCTGCTAACCGCGTTCCCACCGGACGTGCCGATCCGCCGGGTCACATTGGATGAGGCGATTCTGGCTGTGCGAGAGCGACTTGGTGACGCCGAGAAAATGGGGCAGGAAGCAAGTTTGAGCTCCCCAATCGAAATCAGCCGGGAAATAGAATGAAAAGGTTGATCCTTTTGCGCCACGCCAAGTCCGACTGGAGCGACGGCGCTATGCGGGACTTCGACAGACCGCTCAATTCCCGTGGAGAGCGTGCCGCGCGCCTGATGGGGCGCTGGGCAGCCCAGCAAGCGCTATCCTGCGACATGGTCGTTGCCTCGCCCGCCGTGCGCGTGCGGGAAACACTGGATCATTTTCGGGTGGCCTTCCCGGTCTGCCCAGGACCCCACTGGGAGCGCCGTCTCTACCTCGCTACCGCCGCGACCCTTCTCGAGATCGTGCACGAGTTTCCCCAGCAGATCGACACCGTGATGCTCGTTGGCCACAATCCGGGCCTCGAGGATCTCATTCTCGATCTGGTCGCGGATGACGGCCTCTCTACTATGCGCCACTCAGTCGAGGAGAAGTTCCCGACTGCCTCCATCGCAGCGCTCGACTGCGACGTTCTGGACTGGCACGATGTGGGAACCGGAGCACGCTTCCGGTATTTCGTTCGCCCCAGAGACCTCGATGTCGCACTTGGTCCACAAGAAAGATAACAGTCAGCCGGGCTCGACGGCGTCCTGCAACAAGCCCCGGATGTCAGTGAGGCGTGCGATGAGGAGACCGAGATCATCTCTGCCGAGAATATTATCTCTGGACGCGGGCGAAGAGACGGAATTTTCAGGCTGCGTAGCCAAGTTCTCCATCGCTGATGCATCTTCCATCGGCGCGGAAGACCGCGGCTCCCTCTCCTTGAGTGCACGCTGCGCGCCCCTGACAGTGAATCCCTCAACATTCAGCAACGTGTATATGCGGCGCGCAACAGAAACGTCAGCCGGACGGTAGTAGCGCCGGTTTCCGGAACGCTGCAACGGCCGCAACTGAGGAAATCGCGTTTCCCAGTAGCGGAGCACATGTTGCGGCACGCCCAGTTCCTGCGCCAGCTCACCGATCGTCAAGAAGGCGTCTTCGGCCTTGTCCATGCTGCGGATATTCACTTATCCGCAGCGGTGGTCAATGCGTCGATCAATCAACGCGTCGTGATCCGATCCCTCATGATCTGGCTAGGACGAAATGTCAGAACCCGACGAGGCGTTATCGGCACTTCAACTCCCGTCTTGGGGTTGCGGCCAACTCGTCCGTTTTTATCCCGCAGAACAAATGTACCGAAACCGGAAATCTTGACGTTTTCACCACGTAAAAACGCATCCGTCATGACTTCGAGAATCTGTTCAACTAGCGTCGCAGACTCAGCCCGTGAAAATCCAATATGACGATTAATCAACTCAGCAAGATCTGCTCGAGTCAGTGTTTCTTCCCCACTCACTAGCGCCCCCTAATGCACTTCCGCACATTCGCCCCCCGGTGAATGTGCTAACGGGACTTCGGCTGTTCGACTCTGCCCGCGTCCTCTTTTCTTTGCGGCAGTTCTTCAAGCTTTGCAACATTGGTTAACGACGATTGGTGCGATCACCAAAAGCGTATTAACACACAAAGAAGTCTTGGCGCTCAATAGCGCAGCAGGCAGGCGCCCCATGTAAAGCCACCGCCCATTGCTTCGAGAACGAGCAAATCGCCGCGCTGGACCCGTCCATCGCGGACGGCAAGATCAAGAGCGAGAGGCACGGATGCCGCCGACGTGTTGGCGTGCCGATCGACGGTCACCACTATTTTTTCGGGCGGAAGACCAAGTTTGCGGGCGGTAGCGTCCAGAATACGGGCGTTTGCTTGATGAGGGACGACCCAATCTATGTCGTCCGGTGTGATCCCGGCGTCCTTGATGACTTCGCGCAGCACCCCAGCGAGATTGACGACGGCATGACGAAAGACGTCCTGGCCCTTCATCCGCACCTTGCCGACTGTCCCGGTGGTAGAGGGGCCGCCATCCACATATAGCAGGCCATTATGCCGGCCATCTGCGTGAAGCCGCGACGCGAGAATTCCGGGGCCGTCAGCCGCAGTCACGCTTTGCGCTTCCAGGACGACCGCCCCCGCTCCGTCGCCGAACAGCACGCAGGTTGTTCTGTCCTCCCAGTCCAGGATCCGGCTGAACGTTTCCGAGCCAATGACAAGAGCGCGCTTGGCGCCACCCGCCCGCAACATGTTGTCCGCTACTGTAAGGGCGTAGAGGAAACCCGAGCACACCGCCGCCACATCGAAGGCGATACAATCGGGAATACCGAGCTTGGCCTGAACGATCGTGGCGGTGGCCGGGAAGGTCTGATCGGGGGTCGCAGTGGCCAGCACGATAAGGTCGATGCTATCGGGAGTCACGCCCGCCGTGTCCAGTGCGGCACGTGCGGCATCGGCGGCCAGACTCGCCGTCGTCTCTCCTTCACCCGCGATGTAGCGAAAGCGAATGCCCGTCCGCTCGACGATCCATTCGTCGCTCGTGTCCACTCGTGTCGCCAATTCGTGATTATCGACGCGCCGCGCAGGTAAGGCCGAGCCAGTGCCGAGAATAACCGAACGGATAGTCATTGTGCTGCAACCGAGTCCGAGCCGAAGTGCCCCATATGGCCGATATCTTCCGCAATGCGATCCGTCAGGTCATCTTCGAGAAGACGCGCGGCGACATGGACCGCATTGGCAACGCCTTTCTCGTCCGCCCCACCGTGGCTTTTCACGACAATGCCGTTGAGGCCGAGAAAGACGGCACCGTTGTGATTATTGGGATCGAGATGCACCTTGAGAAGATGGAGCGCCGGGCGAGACAAGAGAAAGCCCGCCTTCGACCGCAACGAACTGGTAAAAGCGCGACGCAGAACGTCCGTGACGAACCGGGCAGTGCCCTCGGCCGTCTTGAGGGCGATGTTGCCGGCGAAACCTTCTGCCACAATTACATCCGTCTCGCCCGAAGCCAGCTTGTCGCCTTCAATGAAGCCGTCGAATCGCAAAGGCAGACCCTTCGCGCTTTTCAGCATCGCTGAAGCTGCGCGGATCTCGTCGGTCCCCTTCAAATCCTCCGTACCGATATTGAGGAGCCGGACGCGCGGTCGCTCAAGGTCCAGGACGATGCGCGCATAGGCTGCGCCCATCACAGCAAACTGAACGAGGTTACGGGCGTCGCACTCTGTGTTCGCGCCCAGATCAAGCATCACGGTGTCGTGATCGCCAAGCGACGGCAGAAGCGCCGCAAGTGCGGGGCGATCGATGCCCGGAAGGGTACGAAGCGAAAGTTTCGCCATCGCCATCAGCGCACCGGTATTTCCGGCGGAGACAGCAGCGCCGCAGCGGCCTTCCTTCACCGCCTGCACCGCAAGTCCCATTGAACTCGACTTGGTCTTGCGGATGGCCTGACTGGGCTTGTCCGACGACGAAATGACACCGTCCGTATGGACGATCTCGGACGCAGCAGTGAGATTCGGATGATTGGCGAGGGCCGCCCTGATCTGCCCCTCGTCGCCAAACAACGTGAAGCTCAGACCCTCATGGCGACGGCGCGCCAGTGCCGCGCCCGCGATCATGACGCGCACGCCTTCATCGCCGCCCATCGCATCGATGGCGATTCGCGGCGACTTCATCTCACGCGCTCCTGGCTATGGACCCGAGCCGGGCCTCAGCCACCGATCGCGACGACTTCGCGACCGTTATAGTGCCCACAGGACGGGCAAAGGTTGTGCGGGCGCTTAAGCTCGCCGCAGTTCGAGCACTCCTGAAACGCTTCCACGCGCAGCGAATCATGGCTGCGACGCATGCCGCGCTTGGAGGGCGAGGTTTTTCTCTTAGGGACAGCCATGAGGCACCTGTATCCGTAATTCGTTCAAAAAATTTCGACACGCCACCGTTTTCGCCAGTTTTCGTGTCAACGGCCCAACGGGCCGCAGCCAGCGCGGCCGGGGCATAAACGAGAAGGTGCGCCTATAGCGGTTTATTCCTCAGACGCAACCGATTCATTGAGCGATCAGGGCATGGGCTGATCCCCTACCACCTCAGGATACTACCTCAGGATACAAGGCCCGTCACCCGATCAGCCACGAACGGATTGGTCGCCCGCTCGTGCGCAAAGGTGCTGGGTTGACCGTGCCCCGGCACGAAGACCGTCTCACCGCCAAGCGGCCAAAGCTTTTTGGTGATCGCCTCCAGAAGATCCGCATGATTGCCGAGCGGAAAGTCCGTCCGACCTATCGATCCCTGGAAAATAACATCGCCAACAATCGCAAGTCGCGAAGGCGCGTGGTGGAACACGACATGACCAGGCGTGTGGCCCGGACAGTGAATGACGTCGAGAACCAGATCGCCCACCGTCACAGTATCACCATCTTCAAGCCACCGATCGGGCTCGAAAGGCGCGCCATTTATGCCGTAAGAACGCCCGTCATCGGCAAGACGCGCGATCCAGAAGCGATCCGCCTCATGCGGACCTTCGATTGGTAGGCCGAGTTCCCGAGCCAGTTCCCCGGTCTGCCCGCAATGATCGATATGCCCGTGAGTCACCAGCAACTTTTCGAGCGTGACCCCGTGCTGCGCGACCGCCGCCTTGAGCTTGTCGAGATCTCCGCCGGGATCGACCAAGGCGCCCTTCATGGTGCGGGTGCACCACAGCAGAGTGCTGTTCTGCTGCAGCGGCGTTACCGGGATGAAGGTGGCACGGAGCGAAGGGGGGCTATCGGTCATGGACTGTCATTTGCCGAGCCGCCCCCCTTCACGCAAGCGCATGTCGGCTGAGCATCCCCTCGACCCAGGCCGGCACGAGTTCGCTCGCAGGACCGAAACGGCTTTCGGCAAAGAAACTGCTGCCCTGCGAAGGTTCAAGATTGAGCTCCAGCGTATCCGCGCCCATTGCGCCAGCCAGTCTCACGAAACCAGCCGCAGGATAAACAGCCCCTGACGTTCCAATGGAAACGAAGAGATCGCAATCCCGAAGCGCCGCGTCGACCTTGTCCATCCCGTAGGGCACCTCCCCGAAGAACACGACATCCGGCCGCATTGCGGGTGCGGCGCAGGAAGGGCAAATACTGCCGGGCGGGAGCGGGTCGCGCCAATGAAAACGGGCACCACAATCCCCGCAAAGCGCAGAAAGATGCGCGCCATGCATATGGATGAGACGTCGAGCGCCAGCCCGTTCGTGCAAGTCATCGACATTCTGGGTTACGATGAGCAAAGAGCCTGCCCAGGCCGCATCGAGCTGGGCGAGCGCAAGATGAGCAGCGTTGGGCTCCACGGTCTGCACGAAGGCACGGCGCATGTCGTAGAAGCGATGAACGAGTTCCGGATTGGCCGCTAGCGCCTCCGGGGTACAGACATCCTCGACACGGTGGCCTTCCCAAAGGCCACCCGCACCCCGAAAGGTGGCGACCCCGCTCTCGGCAGAAATTCCCGCACCGGTCAGGATGACAATGGAGGACGACTCTGGCATCGGCATATCAAAGGGGCCTGACGCGAGGGACGCAAGAGATATGACGGCTATAGGGATTTTCGGCGTCACGGGCCGCATGGCTCAGGCGATAACCCTTGAGGCGACCTCCCCGGACGTGACGATCGTAGGGGGTATCGATCGCGAAGGACGGATCCATGGCGAGCATCAGACGCTTGCCGCGCTGGTCCAGGCAGCAAATGTCTTCATCGACTTCACGATGCCTGAGGGACTTCGCGCCCATCTGGCGATAGCGACCGAGGCGCGAAAGCCATTGATGATCGGCACCACCGGCCTCTTCGCGGAGGATCACCAGGCGATAGACGATGCCGCGACAGTTATCCCGATCGTGCAGGCTTATAATACCTCGCTTGGCATCGCGATGCTGAGCCACCTCGTGCGCGAGGCGACCAACCGGCTGGGGCCGGACTGGGACATTGAGATCGTCGAGACCCATCACCGGCACAAAGTCGATGCGCCCTCCGGCACCGCGCTGCTGCTAGGGACGGCAGCGGCGGACGGCCGAGGCGCGACCCTCCAAGACCTCAGCCGGTTCAACCGTATCGGCTTCGAGCCCCACGCACGGGAAACGGGCACGATCGGCTATGCCAGCCTGCGTGGCGGATCTGTGGCAGGCGATCACATGGTGGTGCTCGCAGGGGATGACGAACGCATCGAACTTGGTCACCGGGCCGAGAACCGCCGGATATTCGCACGCGGGGCGGTGCGGGCTGCGCAATGGCTCGTAGGCAAGGCGCCCGGCCGCTACACGATGAGCGACGTACTAGGTATCTGACCCCAATGGCCCGACTTCTCAGTTGCGCGGCGGTTTTCGAGCTGTTCAGCCGACTTGCCGAGGCGAACCCGGCGCCCAGAACCGAACTGGAATATGGCAACGTCTACCAGTTGCTTGTTGCCGTGGTCCTTTCGGCGCAGGCGACAGATGCCGGCGTCAACAAAGCGACACGACCGCTTTTCCGAGATGTTAAAAGTCCGGAGGAGATGATTGCACTGGGAGAAGAGGGCTTACGACAACATATCCGCACAATTGGCCTGTTCAACACCAAGGCAAAGAACGTCATCAGCCTCTCGGACGCGCTGATTTCCAAGCATGGCGGTGAAGTGCCGCAGGACCGAGAGGCGTTGACCGCCCTCCCCGGTGTCGGCCGGAAGACGGCCAATGTCGTTATGAACACGGCGTTCGGCGCGGAGACGTTCGCGGTCGATACGCACATCTTCCGTGTCGCCAATCGGACGGGACTGGCGCCCGGCAAAACCGTTCTCGCGGTCGAGAAAGGTCTGGAAAAGCGCGTTCCCCAGCCATTTCGGGTGGACGCACATCACTGGTTGATCCTCCACGGCCGTTATGTCTGCAAAGCCCGAAAGCCCGAATGCGGGCGCTGTATCATCGTCGACATCTGCACATATAAGGAAAAGCTTATATAGATAGGTCGTGAGAACCATATAGGAACTTTTCTCTTTCCTACACGAGCCAAAACTAGGCTCATCTCCGTCTGGCGAATGACTCGCCGAATCACGGAGCGAACATATGGCCGACCGGTTCGAATATCAGAGCGACTCCCTCTCCCTCCCCGCGCGCACCACTTTCGCGATCACCCCCCACGCAACTGCAGAGATCGATCCACTCCCCAAGGCGATCTTCGTCGGAACGGGAGGCAACATCATGCTGCGCGCGGTTGATTCCAACACGGATGTCCTGCTCAAGAACGTCTCCCCAGGACAGATTCTCGACATTCGGGCGCGCTTCATCCGGGCGAACGGCACCACCGCCTCCGACATTGTGGGGCTGGCCTGATGAACCGCCGCTATGGATTCGGAATGCGCAGAGCAGCGGTCCGGTCCTCCCCGAAAGGGAGCGGCGGACCCAGTCCTGCTCCCTTCTACTCCTTCGCCGTTCCAGGCGCTCTTCCGGCTGGGACGAGCATGACAAGGGCGAGCATCGCGACCTGCCACAATAGTGCCGGCATCCTAGTTGCCGTGGAGATCGACACCGCGCGGTTCGACCATGACCCCTCGACACTGGCTTATCGAGGCCTGCTGCTGGAAGCCGCGAACACGAACATTTCCGCAGCGTCCGCCACTGCCAGCGATCCCTCGTGGCAGATAAGCCGGGGCGCAAAAACGTCGACCAACAATCCCGATCCCGCAGGGGGAGACGGAGCGGGACTGTTTACCTTCGACGGGACACCCGGAACGCGCAGCATCTCGTTCTTCGAGAATGCGGCCCTGCTCTCCTCGGGCACGGTTTACACCAGTTCCGTCTTCATGAAGGCCGGCACGCAGTCGCTGATACAGATAACCGGCTTTCAGGCGATGTTCGGAGGGGGCGGATACGCCAACTTCCAGCTTACGGGTGGGGGGATCATTGGCACCGCGACCGTCCCGGCAGTCATTCAGGCTTATCCTGACGGATGGTATCGCCTTGCCATTGCTCACATGGCGACCGGGACTGGCGCGAACGGCAGTCCCACGATCGCACTCAGCCCCATAACCAGCCTCAGTTCAGGTCGAGTGCCATCAACCACGCTCAACACCACCCTTTTGGCGTGGGGAGGCAGCGTGACCGTCGGAGGCGGTCTCGAATCCTACATTCCCACCACGACAACGGCCGCCACGCGAGCAGCAGATGAGCTCCGCCTTGTCGGCCCCGCCGGCACCTGGCGTGTCACCTTCCACGACGGCAGCACGCAGACCCTGTCACTTACGGCGACGGATGGCGTCGCGCTCCTCCCTGCCGCGTCGCTCGCCAAACCATGGCTCATTTCCGCGGAGTTCCTGCCATGACGATAGTCTATCCGCTGCGCGTTCCCACGAACTGGGACACCGCCATCGATCCGGAGACCGGCGAGAGCCATTTGATCGTCACGGCGTATGATCCGCGATGTCATATCAACCTCGCCTCCCGCGACATGACGCCCGCGCTCGACATCTATCGGATCCACCCTGAGAGCCCGCAACTCGTCATGGCCGGAGACACAAGGCCGGACTGGCCGCTCACGGCGTTCCTCCGCTTCTCCAGCGAGGATGAGATGGCGGCCGCACTTGGCGGAGGGGCACAATGACCCCGCCTCTTCGTGCAATGAAAGGCGGAGTGCGCGCTCTACAGGAGCACGTCATCGACGAATGGCGCGAGGGCTGGCGCTTCTGGAGCGTCCGCATTCAGGCACTGGCAGTCGCCGCGGGCACGGTTTTCGCGGCGCTGCCAAACGAACTGGCACAGATCTGGGCTTCGCTACCACCCGAGTTGCGCGCCATGATGCCCCCTGCCGTCGTGCGCTGGCTCCCTATCCTTCTGGGCCTCAGCGCGATTGCCGCGCGGTTCCTCAAGCAGGGTGTCTCACGCCATGACTGAACCAGCGAGACGGCGCGCGACTCCCTCTGGCGTCGCCTCTGCCACCGCGCTTGTGGCCGGGTCCATGGTGCTTGCAACCACGCTGATCGAGCGGTGGGAAGGGACGCAGCTCTCACCCTACCGTGATGTCGTGGGCGTGTGGACGGTGTGCACGGGTGAAACACGCGTGGCGATGCGCCGCTATACCCTTAAGGAATGCCGCGCGCTTCTGGAGACGGCGATCCGGTCCACTTATGGCACGGGCGTGCTTGCGTGCGTACCAGCACTCGACCGCAGGCCCCGCCCGCTCGCCGCCTCGATCAGCCTTGCCTATAATATCGGCGTGACCGCCTTTTGTCGGTCGACCGTTGCCCGCATGTTCAGGGCGGGGGATTGGCGCGCGGGGTGCGACGCTTTCCTCCTGTGGAACCGCGCCGGCGGCCGGGTCATACCAGGTCTGGTCGAACGGCGGCGCAGCGAACGGGCGCTATGCCTCGAAGGCGCAACATGACGCCCCGACACCTCCTCGCTCTGGCGGGGGCCGGCTCGCTTTTGGCCGGTGGTGCATGGGTCTGGCGAATCGACACGCTGCGTGAAAGCCACCTCTCCGCGCTCCTGGCCTGCCGTGCGCAAAAAGCCGAACAGGAAGAGACTTTCATGCGCGCACAGAAGGCCGCGCAGGCGCTGGCCGCTGCGGCAGCTACGAAAAAGGAAAACGAGCATGAAGCTGTCCGGCAACAGACCGACGCGGCGCTTGCTGATTTGCGCGAGCGCTATCGCAGTCTCGTCCTGCGGAAGGCCACCGCCGATCACGGTTCTGCCGGCAGCGCCGGCCTGCCCCAGAATGCCTCCGCTTCCACAGGCTCTGACGGAACTAGTCGAAGTGCCCGCCTTTCTCCTGAAACCCTCATCATAACGCAAGCCGACGCGCTCATCTGCGCCGACAACACGGCGCGCCTGCAAAACGCGCAGAGCTGGGCGCGCGTCATAATGGAAAAGGGCGACATGGCCCCAACGCCACGGCCCGCGACTGAGCGCCAAGAAACCGGGTCTCTGTTCTGAAACCTAGGCGGTGTGGACAAATTCCGCATAAGCCGTGGTGGCGTGATGCTGGATGAAGGGCAAGGAGATCTGCGAAATGCGGGGAGGGCGCCCCGGATGAGCGGAGCGACGACGCCCTTCACCCGCAGCGCGCCATCCGAAGGACTTGGCCAAAACAGGCAAGAGCATCGTCGTTCGCTCGTTCAATAGTCCCACTATTCGCCTCGCTCTCTTCTTGCTCTTGCCCGTTTTGACTCAAGCCACGACCATGCGGAATTCGGCCACACCGCCTAGGCCAGCGAAAAGAGGGCTGTAGTTTATAAACCTTGCAACACGCTTTCTTAAGCGTTGGGCAATTACGGCCTGCGGGAACGCAACCTTCCCGAGAGCTGCCGGAATGCTTGGTTACCACGCTTGTGCGCACTCTCTCTTCGCTGTAGGGAATTGTTAATGATCCAACAGGGACGTGTGCGGACTGGCGAGATTTTTCGCCAAGGGGAGGCACCTGTATTCATCATGCGCGGGTGGAGCGGTCTGTGCACGGCACTCAGGTTTTGAACAAGCAGCATCCCATGGCGGCGCTACAGAGCTGGATTATACGCAATCCGCTCCTTGCAGCTGGCGCCCTCGCGGTCTTCATCCCCACAATCATCTTCGTCGCCAAGGCAAGCTGGTCGACCGAGGAAGGTGGCCACGGCCCGATCGTGCTCGCGACGGGCCTGTGGTTCCTCGTGCGAAAGTGGAGCGAGGCCGTGCCGGTCATGCGACCCGCGCCGGTCGGGCGCGTCATGCTCTTCTTCATTCCCCTGCTGATCGGCTACATAGTGGCGCGGGTCACCCAGATCGTCGAGGTCGAGGGCTTCTGGATGTATGGGCTGCTTCTCGTCGTGCTCTACAGCACGATCGGCAGCGCAGCGATGAAGCTGCTCTGGTTTCCACTCTTTTACCTGCTTTTCGTGTTTCCGCCGCCGGAGACGCTCGTGGCTGCAGTGACACAGCCGCTCAAGATCGGCCTGTCCGAGGCGGCAGTGAAGCTTCTTTACACCCTTGGTTACCCCATCGCCGGCGCCGGAGTCACCATGCAGATCGGCCAGTATCAGCTCTTCGTGGCGCAGGCCTGCTCGGGTCTCAACTCGCTTGTCTCGCTGTCGGCCATATCGCTCTTCTACGTCTATGTCCGCCATCAGGAGAACTGGCGCTACGCCTTCATCCTGCTGTTGATGATCGTGCCGGTAGCGGTGTTCGCCAACTTCGTGAGAATCCTCATTCTCATTCTGCTGACCTATTATGGCGGCGAGTCAGCGGCGCAGGGCTTCCTCCACAATTTTGCAGGCCTCACCATGTTTGTGACGGCACTGCTCACCATCTTCGCGCTCGACGCCCTCATCCAACCGCTGTGGCAGCGCTACAGCCATCGAAAGCTTGCGCATGGCTGAAGCCACCGTCCCAATCGATGCCGACGCTCCCGGCCCCCTCGGAGCGCGAGGAGTCAGCCGCCGGAATATGATGATGGGTGGAGCGCTGCTCCTTGCGTCCGGCATCGGCTATATTCGCCAGCCGCAGCCTACGCACAAACCGATCAAGGATGACGAACTGGAAAAGCTCATCCCAACTCATGTGGGCGAGTGGCAGTTTCTCACATCGTCCGGCCTCGTCATGCCGCCGCCGGACGAATTATCCGAAACGCTTTATGATCAGGTGTTCACGCGAATCTACACAGCGCCGAACAAGCCATCGGTCGCGCTACTCATTGCCTATAGCAGCATCCAGAACGGCCTGCTGCAGTTGCATCGACCGGAAATTTGCTATCCCGCTGGCGGTTTCAAACTGACCGACACGGTGCTCTCGCCACTCCGGCTGCCGGACGGACGCGAGATCAATACGCGATCTTTTGCCGCCAGTAGTCCGCAGCGCTCGGAATATGTATTCTACTGGACCCGGCTGGGCGATTATCTGCCGAATAGCTGGCTCGACCAGCGCCTTGCTGTGGTCAAGGCAAATCTCCGTGGCGAAATTCCCGACGGAGTCCTGGTACGCGCATCCGTGTTTTCCGATGCCAACCACCAAGCAAAGGCCGCCCTCAAGCGCTTCATGGAAGAATTGCTGGTGAGTTTGAGCCCGCGTGGATTGCAACTCCTCGTCGGACAATAGGATACAAAATGCAGCTTTACTCTGCGCCATCACCTGCATCATTCAGACTGTGGCGGCTGCGTGAATCTCGCTGTGGAAACTCTTAAATACTATACTTATGCCTGATCGGAGATCATCAATGAACAAGAAGATCATGTCCTCCAGCGCCCTGCTGGCGGTTCTGCTTACGGCGTCCGCCTGCCAGAAGAAGGCGGAGGGACAAGTCGTCGCCGTAGTGAATGGCGAGGAGATCACTCTCAACGAGCTGAATGCCGAAATCGCCGAAATGAACCTGCCGGCCAATGCCGACAAGCAGGCGGCGCGTGCCCAAATCCTCCAGAAGATGATCGATCGCCGTCTTCTGGCGCAGGCCGCCAAGGAAGCCGGAATCGACCGCGACCCCACGTACATCAGCCAGGAACGCCGCATGGACGAGCAGTTGCTCGTCTCCATGTATGGCAAGAAGGCCATGGATACCGTTCCCGTGCCGGGCAATGCGGAAGTCGACAAGTTCATTGCAGAGCATCCCGCCATGTTCGCCGACCGGACGCGTTATGCGCTCAACCAGTTGCAGTTCGACATGCCGGCCGATGCCAACCGCCTGAAGGAGCTGGAGTCGGCCAATTCGATCGAGGATGTCGCCACCCGCCTGACCGCGATGGGAATCAAGTTCGAGCAGGGTAAGGGCGCGCTCGATTCCGCCGTCGTGCCCGAGCAAATCATCAGCCGCATCAATTCATTGCCCGCTGGTGAGCCTTTCATCGTTCCGCAAGGCAACAAGGTCGTCGTGAGCGTAGTAACCGGCACTGAGAAGGTCGCGCTGCCTCCTGAAAGGGCGCGCCCGATCGCGGCACAAGCCCTGCGTGCACAGAGCCTCAACAAGATTGGCGAAGATCGCCTGAAGGAAGCCAAGGCGAAGGCGAAGATCGAGTATCAGGCCGGCTACGAAGCGCCGAAGGCCGATACAAAGGGCAGCCCCGCCAAGAGCTGACGCATTCGATTATTGAAGGTCAGTTCTGACTAAGGGAATGGGGACGATGCGCTGGCGCGGATCGTCCCCATTGCTTTGACGTGTGGCTGGACGCGCTGCTCTACCAGCGCAGCGCGAGGCCCACAGTTACTAAGGTCGCCAAGCCGAGCAGCACACCGTCGCGCTTGAGCGAGAACGGAATGCCTGACCCCGGCGCCAGGAGATAGACGAGAATCTCGGGCAGGCGCTGCAAACCGACGACGAAGACGAGTCCGGTCAGCGACTTGAAATAGGCGCATACTGCGAGCCCAACGAGGAAGCTGATGCCCTTCAGCAAGGTCACGAAAAACGTATATTTGAAGCGCTGGGCAGCAATTAGGATGTTCGCCGTGACTGCAAAGGGCAGGAGCAGCAGGGCGATGCCGAAGATCTGCAGATAATGACCGGCGCTGGCGTAGCGCGGATCATACATGAGCGTGATCATCAGCTGGCCGAAGATCGCAAAGCCAAGGCCAAAAGCGATGCTGTAAAGGTCGATTGGTAGCCGAAAGCGATAATATTGTGCTCGGAAAGCCTCCCGATCGTGGTTTTCCAGCGCCTTCATCACCGAGATGCTGACCGCTGAATTGAACTTTAGCGGCAGGTTCTGCACGGCGTCGAACAGCGCAAAAGCAATAGAGTAGATGCCAAGAGCCGTCAGCCCGAAGGCATAGCCAATGATGAGCTTGTCTGCCGAAAGAGTGATGACAGTGAGCAGGCTGGTGATGGCGATCCAGCGCGAATGACCAAAAACTTCCTTCAAGTCCGCCCAGTTGACACGAAAGCGCATCTTCGGCCCGGGCAATCGCATCGACAGGGCGGAACGGATGATCGCGCCCAGCACCATGGGGATCGCAAGCGCCCACACGGAACGCAGGAAAAAGGCGAACACGATGTTGGCGATCGTCGTCGCCGTCTTGCTCACGATGTCGATGCGCGTGACGGCACCCTGCTCCAGATGGCGGGCAAGGCGGAACTCGTTGATGGAATTGAAGCCCCCGAACAGCAGGCACAGACCCACGAACGCGAGAAGTCCGGGAAGCAAGGGATCCGCGTAGCTGCTCCCCGCCGCTATCCAGCCCCGTTGCTGCGCAACGTGCCATGTCAGTCCCATTGCAACCAACAGCAACGTGAGAATGACGCCCCGGAAGATCTGGAGCACCCAGACGCTGCTCAGAAAATCCGGATCATCGCCGCGCTTGTGCGTCAACACGATCGGACGAAGACCGAGATCGGAGAGCATGAATACGATTGTGAGGAAAATCGAAACCGTGGAAATAAGGCCGAAGACGCTCGGTTCGAGAAGGCGGGTAACGATCAGACTGGAGCCGAAGCGCAGCACTAGTTCAGAACCGTAGCTCACACCAACCCAAGAGGCGTTCCGTACAATCCGCCCTTTGAGCGAGCCGTCGTCTCGCGCCATTCCCAGCATGGCCTGGGCTCTGCCCCGACAACTGCTCAACCAGTTTTCAATCACGCCACGCACTTTCCTGGCCCGCCTTTTTATCGCCTGTGGCATGTAGCGTTTGAAATAAGGTTAGCGCCCGACATGCAATGTCACGCGCCAATTGACAGAGTTTAGCCCGCAGGCCAATGCCTTTGCGTTCGCACGGATTCAAATGCGCGCGCTCATGCGCGGCCATGGAGCCGATCGGACCGCCCGACCGCGCCAGAACGGCGACAAACAGGCGGGCTGAGATTGGAGCAATTTGGCCAGCGATATGCGCGTCGCCTACCTCACCACGCAATATCCGGCCGTGAGCCATAGCTTCATTCGCCGTGAAATCGCAGCGGTGGAGGAAGCAGGCGCGCAGGTAACGCGCTATTCCCTACGCAACGCTCCGGACAACCTGCCCGACCCGCGCGATCAGGCCGAGAGAGCGCGGACTCATTTCATCCTCGCACAAGGCGGCGCGACGCTGGCAATAGCGACGCTCCGCACGGCAATCCGCGCACCCTTTCGTTTCGCGTCCGCGCTGGCCTGCACTCTGACCATGGCGCGCCGATCCGACCGGGGCATCGTTGCCCATCTCGCCTATTTAGCCGAGGCATGCTGGCTCGCACCTCGGCTCCAATCGGGCAAGATTGCACATCTGCACGTCCATTTCGGCACGAATGCTACGTCGGTTGCTCGGCTGGTTCGGCGGCTCGGCGGGCCACCGTACAGCTTCACGGTGCACGGCCCGGACGAGTTCGATAACCCACGTGGCCTCGACCTGGGTGGCAAGATCACCGAGGCCCTGGCATGCGTCGCGATCAGCAGCTTCGGGCGTAGCCAACTCATGCGCTGGAGCGATCCCCGTCACTGGTCCCGCCTGATCGTTACGCGGTGCGGCGTTGACGAGAGTTTCCGCGCTAATCAGGCGCGTCGCCCTGCCCCAACGGAGCCCAGACTCTGCTGCGTGGCCCGCCTAAGCGCCCAGAAAGGCCTGCCGCTTCTCATCGAGGCGGCCAGCCTCGTGCGCGATCGCGGTCACGCCTTTCATTTGACGCTGGTGGGTGATGGCGAAATGCGCGACGAGATCGAGACACAGATCGCGACGCTCGGCCTGTCAGACAGTATCAGCATCACCGGCTGGGCAACCAGCGACCGGGTGCGCGAAGAAATTCTCTCGGCACGTGCCATGATCCTGCCGAGCTTCGCGGAGGGACTCCCGGTGGTCATCATGGAAGCGCTGGCCCTCGGTCGGCCCGTCATCGCCAGTCGGATCGCCGGCACTCCAGAACTCGTCGATGAAAGCTGCGGCTGGCTGATTCCCGCCGGGGACGTGGAAGCCATTGCCGATGCGATGATCGCGGCGGTCACCGCGCAGCCGGCGCTACTCGATGACATGGGCCAAAAGGGCCGCGCGCGCGTGCTCGCCGACCACGATGCCGGCAAGAACGGCGCAGCCTTACTCCAGACGATAGAGCAGCTGCACACAACTCAGGTCACGCGCGCATAATGCTAACGCTCTTCTCCTGGCTGATCGCTGCGCCGATAGTAGCCCTGAATGGCATATTGGGCGCCGAACTGGCTTTTGGTCTCAAGCCAAGACGCCCCCAGCCCACACGAGACGGGCAAGCCGCCCGGACGACGATCCTGATGCCCGCGCACAATGAGGAGTTGGGAATCGCGGCCACTATCGCGGCGCTGAAGCCTGAACTCAACGAGAGCGTTCGCCTGCTCGTCGTGGCGGACAACTGCAAAGACCAAACGGCAATGCGTGCGCGAGAAGCAGGCGCAGAGGTCATCGAGCGCCAAAACGCGACGCAACGCGGCAAAGGCCACGCCCTCGCCTTCGGAAGAGACTGGCTACGCGCAAATCCACCAGACAGCGTCATGGTGCTGGATGCTGATTGTTTCGTTGCACCCGGCACGATCGCGAACCTTAGTCACGCCGCGCTGGCGAACGAACGCCCCGTGCAAAGCTGCAACCTGCTTCGCTCCCGCCCCGACGACGCCCCGATGGTGCAGATTTCCAACTTCGCCTTTCTCATCAAGAACAAGGTGCGGCAGCGCGGCAGCACACGGATCGGCGCGCCGGCTCTACTGAGCGGCACCGGCATGGCGTTCCCCTGGACACTCTTCGAAAGCGCCCCACTGGCCACGAGCGATCTCGTCGAAGACTTGGCTTTAGGCATCCATTTCGCGCAAAATGGCCATTCGCCCATATTCGTTGAGCAAGCGCTGATAACGAGCGACCCAGCCGACGCCGCCGACACGCTGACCCAGCGAACGCGCTGGGAACACGGCTTTGTCCAAACCGCGACCCGCCGAGCAATCCCGCTCTTTATCGAGGGGCTCAGGCAGGGCAGGCCCGGCCTTGCCTGGCTTGGCCTTCATCTGCTGGTTCCTCCGCTCGCTCTGCTCGTCACTCTGGGCGGGCTGGCTATGGCGCTGTGCGTACTCCTCGCGCTGGTCGGGGCACAATGGACACCCGCCATAGTCTGCGCTTGCGCGCTTGGTGCGGTTGCCTTTCTGCTAGCGCTTAACTGGGCGCTGAACGGCCGGGAGGCCGTGCGAGGCAGCACCCTTGCTCGCATCCCCCTGTACCTGCTCTGGAAATTGCCAGTCTATCTCCGCCTTGTGCGGAAGCGCGAAAGTGAGTGGGTACGAACCAAGCGAGCGGGCGAGTAGTAAAGCTGGGGCCCACAAGTTTTGTATCCCAAACGGGATACAAAACTGCCTTCGAGCGCCCACAACAAAAGGGGGCGGTATCGCCACCACCCCCTCGAAGCCTCTGGCGATCTCTATCTTCTTACTGACCGATTGAATTGAGGAAGTTCATCACCGCCGCGTACTTAGGCGCTTCGGATGCCGGCTGACCGGCAAACTCCTGCATACCCCATGCCCCATATTGAGATATCGGCCCCACCTCTTGGTATAGTGTGATGAGATCCCCATAGCGCTGGTCCCAGGCCTGCAGATACTTCGTCATGATCTGCCCCATGCGCGGATCCGTCTGGATCTTCCTAGCGAGAGTCAGATCCTGCGTAACGAGATGTTGGCCAGCCTCATAAGTGATGAAGCGTTTGCCATATTTATTGGCGACTGCCTTGTGGACGTCAGCCAAACCGAACACGAAGTTTATCCGCGCCGGCAGAACATTTGCGAAGAAATCATCAAGGTTAGTGGCGATAGTCGGCTCGTTGTCCACATAGAAGTACGGAGCGGTTGCCAATGCATCGACATGGTCAGGAAGGTCCCTGAAGGAGAAGATCTGCCCCGAAAGCACCGTCAGCGCATTCTGTGTCGCCGCGACGCGGACAATCCGGTTGGTCTGTCCTTTGAAGACGTCGCTCCAAATGTCCATGTCCTCGATCGTCTTCTCCGCATAGCGCATATACATGGCCACGCCGGTGGTCTGAGACAGCCCTTTAGCCTTGCCCTCCGCGTCCGCCTGATGCGTGACCTTGAAGCCCCAGTTCCACACCTCATTGCTCACTTCAACATAGGCTTTGAGATCAGGCGATAGATTGTCACGAACATACTGAGCGAAGCGACGGACATAGTCGGCGTCGGCATTCCACGGCATGGAGAACCAAGGATCGACCCGCGCCTGGTTGGCGAGAGCGACCATGTATTCTACAGCGATGCCATCGTCGCCGGTGACCTCTCCGGAACTTGGGGTTGTGCGAGTTGCCCAAGTAACAGGCAAATTCGCATTTGTATTTTGCCAATCCATGAATCGCACGGCGCGGTAGCGAGCAACCTGCGCGATATATTCCGGCATGAAAAGACGGTCGGGGTCCGCACTAGTCTCACGACAATCGATCTTGCGCACCGGATCACTTGGCGTCGTTTTGGAAATAAACAAGATTGGCTGCAGTATTCCGTCCGGCACCCAAGTAAAGGTCAAGGCGTTACCAGAACTCTGTACATTCTTCGCTACCCACGGCGAAAGACTGACCGAGCCTTGGCCCTTCCAGCGGCATTTAATCTGTACGGACTGACCTTCGCGAGCCGCCAGCGGGGTTTGGAGTGTCCGCGCAACCGATTCGCCGGTCTTGATGAGAATGATGTCATGGTCGTTATTCAGGCGATCTGCGGGCATGTCGCCCCACACATTCGCGGGACTGACCAAAACCCAGCGGGAGCCAGCGAGGAGATTCATAAACGAACGGTCACCCGCGAAATAGGCGGGAGCTGTCAGGTTCATACCAACGCTCGTACGGCCCGGTGTGGGACGCGGCGCCGTGCCGACGGGAGATGTCGGCGTCGTTGGTGTCACTGGCGCCGGCGGAGGAGAAATGATGACAGGCCTCGTGGATGTACTCGTCGAAAGGAAGAACGAGCCCAAGGAAACCAGAGTCGAAAATACGGAACTACGGAATGCTGGCACGACACCTACACTCAAGAAAGTCAGTAAGGTTCCAAACGTGCCTGCCACAGCAGCAGAACTCAAGAGACCAGTTCCACCAAAACCGGCCCATATCGCGCCCCGCCGAAAATTTGATCCGGCTGACTTTCTCTTAGCCATCACTTATGGATTCCCTCGACAAATCAGGCAATTATCGCCGTGCCACCTATTCATGGCTAGAGCGTCCATACGATGAGATGATCGAACATAGTTAATGATACGGTAAATATTAGGAACAGAAACTGCAATTGCAGCTACCGAGATCCGAAAATCTCCATCAATTTGGAAAATTGATACGAAAATCCGTCAAGTAAACGACTTTCGCTTTATCAGTCGCATTAAACTGTAGGAAAGTGGGACAGTTTTTCATCGGGCGCATTTGAGCCACGGTTTGTCTTCTCGCTCTGGCTCGCTTTGGGTCGCGCAATTCGGCTACGCTGAATTGTCATTCCACTAAGCGCCCCGGCGATAAGCCATGTTAACGGCCTCAGCGACGCATTGGGAATGAGATCAATCAGATTGAGCATGAGGATGAGCAACAGGCCCAGCGTAGGTAGTGCGAGCTTACCCCGTCCTTGCCGATAGGCGCGCCAGAAGGGATGACAAAGCAGTCCGAACATTGCCACATAACCGACCCAACCAAACTGGCCGATCGCGATGATCCAGCTCCCATCAGTCGTGGATATCTGAACGTCCGTCCCCCAATCGGTTTGCTGGAAAACCTGATTTCGCCCCCAGGTGCCCCAACCAAACAGGGCTTTTTGATTGGCATGGGCAAGCAAGCGATCCTCGTTTTCAAGTCGGAACCGAAGCGACTGCTCACGTTCCGCGCTGACATAGCCAGCCACCTTCAGCACGGCCTCCCCAGGGAAAAAGCGCGTTGCCCGAACTGCGGGATAAGTCACGATAATCAGTGACAGAGCCAACATCAGGGTCGTCATGCGACGCGGGGTGAACGCCAGGAGCGCAATGAGGCCCACAGCGGCAAGCACGATTGAGCCGACCGACTTCATCAGAATCAAAATGACGGCCAGGTACAAGCACACCAGCGCGGTGGGCAGCCCGAAGGTGCGTAAACGAAGCCGCCACAAAACCATCGAAGCAGTGAGGGCCATCGCGCAGAACATCGAAACGAGAAGGCCATGTCCCATGAAGGCAGCGGGACGATATCCACCGAAGCGGACCATCTGTTGGAAATCGTTGAACGCTTCTATACCATAGATTTTGCGATGCAGCACCGGCGCGAAGCGGACTTCGTAGAGAATGGGCAGGGAGTAGAACAGTGCCGCAATGACCAACACGCGCAAAATCTGAAGATGATCCACATCCCTCTGCAGAGCGCTGTAACCCAGAATGAAGGGGGTCAGTGTGAGAGCATTGAGACCGCACGCGGAGAAGGAGTCGTAGAGCGACATGCCGGGCAGCGCCGTCTGCAACATGATAATTGGTGCGCGATTACCGAAACCAGTCACGATAGGGGAAAGGACGAAGACGATCATGAGCATCAGCACGATGCGGCTTCTCGGCAACCGAATCATGCGCTGCTTCGCCATGAAAAGGGTGCAGACCAGAGCAGCAAGATTGGGAATGGTCGTCTTGTCGAGCGACGGAAGGCCGGGCGGATCGAAATCGACATTGACCGGCAGGATCAAATACGCGGCAACCAGCGACCAGATGATCGCTTTGCGCGCGCCAAGCTGCGAGAACAGAATGATGGTCACAATGGGCCAGGCGATGAGCGCGCCATAGGCAATCATGTTGGGCATGACGAAAGGTCCCTAGGCCTTGGTTGTCGCGACAAGACCAGGACCCCGCGTGACGATTCTGGCCGGCACACCCACGGCTAGAGCGCCGGGAGGCACGTCGGTCAAGACAACGGCATTCGCGCCGATCGCCGCGCCATCTCCAATCCGCACGGCGCCCAGCAGAGCCGCGCCCGCGCCAACATTCACGCCGTTCCCCAGTACCGGCGCTTCGTGCAGCCGTGACAGATCCCGCAGTCCCAGCGTGCAGTTCTGCCGGATGATGCAGTCGTCCCCGATCACGCTGTTCCCGTGGACGACGATCCCGCCTTGGTGCTCCACTACGACCCGACGTCCGAGCACCACGCTGTAAGGCAGTTCAATACCATAAACATTGCGGCAATGTCTGAAGGCTGCGCGATAGACCAGACTGGGAATGGCGCGCAGCCATTTGGAGCGAATGCTCATTCGCCAGACACCGAACCGATGCACGGCAACCGCGCGGAAGCCCGGACGCGTCCAGTCGCGATCGTGGGCGCGCAAGTCTTCCGCAATAATAATGCGGAGCGCGCGCAAAGTGGTGATCCCGACTGTCAAGCAACTGCCTTATATTCGATGATGCGAGTCCGGACGCGGCGAAGGCGCGCAGTCCAGAACGAGATCATGCCTGAGAGCAAGGGGAATTTGGCAACGACCGTCAGCGCGGCAAAGCCGCGCGCGAGAGCAGGCGATCTGCCCGTCGCCAGTTCGCGGCGCCAGAGACGCAGCCATTGACCGGGATAGAGAAGCGCCAGCGAGAGGCCGAATATCCAGCCGACCATGGCACCCGCCAGACCCGCCACGACACAAAGCAGAATAGCCAAAGGAATGGCCGCAGCCCAGAAGAGTGTGCTGCGCACCTCCCGTCGCCAGCCCGGATTTGCGGCATTACCATGCCGTTGGACATGCTGGGCAAAGGCGTGCCCGGCGCGCTTCGCCCGGCGCCACCAGGCACTGAAACGATGAATATCCGCATCATGCCGCGTCATCGGAGCATCTATGCGGCGGATATGCCAGCCTCGTGCGCGCATGCGCAGACAGAGATCCGGCTCCTCCCCCGCAATAAGATCGTCGCTGTAGCCGCCGGCCTGAGTAATCGCGTTCACCCGCATCAGCGCGTCGCCGCCGCAAGATAGCACCTCCCCGATGGGGACGTTCCACTCATCGTCGCATTGGGCGTTGTAGAGGCTGGCTTCTGGATGACGCTCCTTGCGGCGGCCGAACACGACCGCGAGGCCGGCATCTCCATCAAGCGCGTCTCTCCCTGCCAAGATCCAACCGGGTTCGAGAGTACAATCACCATCAATGAACTGGACATAGTGCAAGTATGGCCAGTGACTGAGCAAAGCTCGCCAGCCCGCATTGCGCGCCCGCGCTGCCGTGAAACCGGGCGATATCGGCAGTTCCACCACCATGACCCCCGCCGCCTTTGCCCGCTCGACACTGCCATCGGTCGAGCCGGAGTCGACGTAGACCACCGGCACTCCGGCTGGCATCGAAGCGAGACACGCGACAAAGCGTTGTCCCTCGTTCCGGCCGATCACAACGATGCCGACATCTTCCCCGGTCATGATCGTCAGCCCGCCTTCCGCATCCAGCGCGGCGGAACTCCGAGTGGGTCGCCAATGCGCGTGATCGCAGGCTCGCTGTCCATTGCTCGCACTTTGATGCCGCTTTCTCGGAGCCTGTGCTCATCCGCCTGTGTGGATGCGATCCGGTCGCCAGGCACGATAAGCTTCAGCAACCGGCCGAGGCGCGCGCCGGCTAGCCAAGCAACGCTGGCACGCAACGCATAGTGCGCCCCTCTGGTTAGCGCAAAAAACCGCCGACGGCTTTCGTACCAATATGGTGGCATTGCGCTCTCCGTCTGCGACTTGCCCTCCTTAAGGCCGGTCGATGCGCCGCCAATATGGGCGACCCGGCTTCGCGGAACATGCCGGAGCGTCCAGCCAGCGCCGTGTATGCGATGCATCAGTTCCACTTCCTCAAAGTAGAGGAAAAAACCAGTATCGAAGAGACCGACGTCTCGAAGGGCAGCCGTGCGGATGAGGCAAGACGCGCCGGTTACCCAGCCCACCTCGCCCCCCTCTCCATAGGGCACAAAAACGGGCTGCACGCGAAAAAGGCGTCCCACCGACGCAAGACCTAACCCCCGAACGAATTCATTGGCGGCGCTATGGAAGTGAAAGGCCGAACCCGTGAGACTGCCATCCGGATTCACGAGTTGGCTGCCGGCAACGGCACAGAGCGGATAGGCCTCCAGTTCGTCGACAAGAGCCTGCAGCGCGCCCGGCTCCGGCACGCAATCGGGATTGAGCAGGAAAATGGCATCGGGTGGCGTGTCGCTAGCGCAGGCCCGCAAAATCGCTTCATTATTGGCCCAACCGAACCCGCCGTTTATCTCCAGCGGCACGAACGTCACGAAGCCCTCGTCAATGAGATCCCCCAGCAGGACCGGCAGCTTCTCGGCCGATCCGTCGCCAGAGCCATTATCGACCACAATCATGTCAATATGGAAGGTGTCGCTGCGCTGCGCCGCCAGCGCCCGAGCGCACTCGGCCGCGAGTTCAGACGTTCGATAGTTAACGGTGACAGCCGTGACGCGCCGAATCTGCCTGGGGGTCACGTGTTGCCCCTGTCTTCACCGACGATGCGCGCGGGGATACCGACCGCGGTACGACCTGCCGGCACATCACTCAGCACGACGGCGTTCGCGCCGATCCGGGCATGATCGCCGATCACGACAGGCCCAAGCACACGCGCTCCGGCACCAATATCGACGTGACCGCCGATGGTGGGTATGCCGCCAGCAGCGGCGCCGATGGTGACTTGCTGAAAGATGAGGCAGTTGGGACCGATCGGGCTATCCGGATGAATGACGATGCCGTTGGGGTGGGGAATGAGCAGCCCGCCGCCGATACGGGCATTGAGCGGGATATCCGCCCCAGTCACAACTGACCAGAAGCGGTGCCGGATTACCGCCGACGCCCGGAGCAGCCAGGCGAGCGGGCCACGCGCAGCTTGATAGTCGCGAATCGCGGCGAGCAACGAGCGACCGGATGACCAACCTTTTCCTTCGCGGCTTTCGCGACTCCAATCCGGCTCGGTCGCTGAGACCGCAGGACTCTCAGACGCCGTCATCGAGCGAGCGATCCTTGAGCGCGATCCAGAAGATGCGGGGACCGTGCACTAGGTAACGCTTCCAGAGCCGGCGCGGCTCACTCAGCAAGCGGTGCAGCCATTCAAGGCCCATGCGGCGCATCCAAATCGGCGCTCGGGCCTTACGCCCCAGCAGAAACTCGATCGAAGCGCCAATACACAAGCCGACACCCCGCATGCCGGGTTGCTGAGCTGCCTTCTGCGCCACCAGCTCACTCTGGGGGGCACCGATCGCTAAAAGAACGAAGTCAGCGCGCTGGGTCGCAAGAAAGTCGATTATCTCCTGAATGGCCTCCGGCTTCCTGAGCAGACCCATGGGCGGAATATGCTGGACATAAAGCGGGCCGGGGAAGCGCTGCTGAAGATCCCGCAGCATCGTCTCATCGCCACCCACGATGACGACCTTGTCACCAGCAGTGAGAACCTCTCGAAATAGGCGGGCCGTAAGGTCGCTTCCTGGAATAAGCGTGAGCTCGACCCCACGCATCTGGGCGAGAAGTTTTACGATGCGGCTATCACAGACCCGCCGGTCGGCGGCGGCATAGGCCCGACGAAACGCCTCGGTGTATTGGCCATCGCGCTGTGGCCAGAGATTGACGATGTGGTCAGTGTTGGGGGTTACGATATAACGGAAGCGTCCACCATCATCCCGCTTGGCAAGGTCACCAACAAGTTGATCCTCCGTGCAGAGGTCAAACTCAATTCCGGCGAAGTGCGCGCGGGGTGCTCTAAGCATCCAGTGAGTCCTAGTAAGCATGGCGGTCCCAGATCAATTTGACCAAGGTCTCCCCAATGATTCTCAAGTCGAATAGCGGAGACCAGTTCTCAATATAATAGGTATCGTATTCAACCCGTTTACGCGCGCGCTCAATTGTATCAATTTCTCCGCGCAGACCCCGCACCTGCGCGAGGCCAGTAATTCCTGGCTTCACACGATGGCGCGCCGCATAACCCCGCACTGCCTCATGATAATAAGCGTCACCGACCATCATGGCATTTGTGTGCGGGCGCGGACCCACGATCGACATCTCGCCCCGCAGAACATTCCAGAGCTGGGGAAGCTCGTCGATACTTGTGCGCCGGATGATCCGCCCCACTCTGGTCACGCGCGGATCATTCTTGGTCGTGCGCTGGCCGCCGGTAATATCCTGCCGGTCGACATACATGGAGCGGAACTTGAGCACATCAATCTCAAGATTATTGAAGCCCACACGGCGCTGACGGAAGAGGATCGGGCCCTTGCTCTCCAGCTTGATCGCGATTGCCGTGACAAGCAGCAACGGAAAGAGCAGCACAAGCGCGATGAGCGCCACCGTGCGATCCTGAATTTCCTTCAGCACGCCGTCGAGATCCCGGACGGGCTGCTGCCAGACATTGAGTACAGGGAGGGAACCCAGGTAATTCACCCGGTAGCGATCGCGCAGCACGAGAAATTCGCGCGGCAGGATGCATACGTCGATCGCACCCGCGGAAAGCTGCTCCACGATCATGTTGAGCCGGTCCTGCTGGACAAGCGGCAGGGCCACGATCAGCTGATCCAGCATACCCGCACGGGCAAGGCCGAGCAGATCCTCGAAGCCGCCGAGAAACGGCACGCCATTGATCATGCCCGTTTCCACGCGCGTGCGTCGGTCATCTGCAAAGCCGATGATCTTGATGTGCGGCAGACGCTCGATTTCGAGCAGTTCGAGCACGCGTGTCGTTATATCGCGATCCGCACCGTAAATAGCGACTCGCTGCCCAATGAAACCGCGAAGCATCAACTGCCAGATGAGCCTGCGGAACAGGAGGCGGCTGAAGACCAGCAACGTGATGCTTGCTATAAGGAAGCAAAGGGCGAACCGACCGGAGAAATCCGTGCTCCGGCCGAACTGCAGAACCACGAAACCAGTCAGGAACGTCGCGACAAGAAAGTCGATGAACGTGCCCCGTCCGAGGTCATCGCCCTGCCCGCGAAAGGCGGAATAAGCATCGCGCGATATACGGATCAGGAAGAAATTGATGGCCAGTACGATCGCCGCTGTCTCGTGCAGACGATATTCGTAATAATAGCCGTAGTAGCTCTCAAAGGCGAACCGGGCGACAAGGAAGGCGAGGAAGAAGCACACGGCGTCGTTAACAATGCCGGCCGATCGCAGAACATTGGATGTGAAGCGCACATAGCGGTTCGGGGACCGCTTCCGAGGTGCCTTGCGAATGATCATGCGATTTTCCTCACGTCCTCAGAGCCGCCCGAAGAGGCCACGGTTGGCCGGCGTTCCGGGAATGTCGTCAAGCAGATAAGCGCTATTGGCACCCTTGCCCTCCTGGTCAACAATCGCCGTGCACATAATATCGGAAGCCAACCCGCATTGCTGCGCCAGAATATCCCACGCCTTCTTGGCGGAAGGCTGGGCGCGCGCGAAGGCCGTGGCCACGGATACAGCGCGGCCATAGGAGCGCTCCGCGCGTAGCAGCGCGAGATGCCGGTCCAGGATGAAATAGTCCTGCGGCAGGCGGCGCGATGCCTCGCCCAATATTTGCAGGGCACGCCAGGCCTCCCCGCGCCGTTCCGAGATGCCGGCAAGGACAATGTACGGCTCTGGATTGAGCGGATCGGTGGCTTGCGCCTTCTGCACATCGTTCAAAGCCAAGTTGATCTCGCCAGATGCGAAGTGGAGCTGCCCGAGAAGAATCAAGGCATCTACGTCATTTGCGTCGGTTTTAAGGATCTTGTCCACCGCAGAGCGCGCCTCCGCCTTGCGACCGGCAATCGAGAGGAGGCGTGAACGCAGCGACGCGACGAATCCAGTGTAATTCGGCGGAACGGCGTTCAGTACTCGTCCGGCTGCTTCCGTGTCACCGGCAAGAATGAGGTAGCGGACCGCGTTGACGATTGCCTGCGGATCCTTGCTATTTGCAACCTTCGCGGCAGCGGCGGCCGGGATCGGGTGACTGTCGAACTGCCCCCATATACGCCTCAGCGTTGCATAATCCCCGACGTTTGAAGAGCCCTGTTCCAGCAACTCGACTGCGCTCTGCCGGGCTTTATCGACATTGCCGGTCTTGTAGAGAAGGTTGATCTGCTCCAGCCGGTACTGGAGATTGGCCCCGGAGAGCGGAATGATCTCGTCGTAGAGCGCCAGCATCTCTGGCGCGCGGCCCATCTTGCGATAGATGTTGAGCTTGTTGGTCAGCATCGCAGGCGTCTTGCCGTTCGCGACAATACTCTGATCGATCAGCTTGATCGCTTCTTCGGGCTGACCACTGATAGCCAGCGACCGCGCCCGCAAAATCGTGCCAGCTTCATCGCTGGGACTACGCGCGAGAATGCGCTCTGCAAGTGTATTGGCGTCCTCAAACTGTCCGCGCGACAGGGCGATCATACCTTTGACCTGCATGGCCGGCAGCGATTCCCCGTCGAGGATCAGCAGGCGATCCGCAGCCTCTTCCGCCTGCTTGATGCGGCCGACCTGCACGCCGATATTGGCGACATAGGCCAGCGCCTGGCGGTTCGTTCGGTCAAGATCGAGCGCCCTGTCGAACGCATTATAGGCCGGAACGATGCGCTGGGCCTGCAAATTGATGAGACCCTGCAAAAGATAATAGTCCGAATTATCGTCGCGCAGTTGGATGGCTTGGGTAATCGCCTGGTCAGCCGCCGCAACATTACCCGCTTCGAGATAATTGCGAGCTGCCTGCGCCAGGCCGTCGGCTTTTTCGCGCGGATTCTGGCAAGCAACAAGCATCGCCAACGGGATCAAGGCAGCGAGATTTCTCAATGAACGCAACGACATCCGGGCGAAGGAGCGCTTCTTGCGGAGAATGACGGGGTCAAAATTCAACAACATCGCGAACGCCTACTGCGGCCGAAGATGCAAAGATATCGCTAATAATGATGCATAGACGCACCACAAAAGCCCTTTATTTCCCGGCACAGCGTTCGTTAACCCCGCATTTACGTGGTGACGGCATGGTCTTTTGGTATATGAGGCCAGGATCGGCCATAGCCTAAAGGAACGCAAAGCGTGCTTCAAGCAGCGGTAAGGTTGTCGGCTGCCCTTCTTTTATTGACGGGCCCAACGGCAATCATGGCACAGCAGCCATCCGGTCCAGCGACAGTTCGCGCCCCGGATCGCCCCTATACGATCAACGCAGGTGACGAACTCGAGATTTATGTCTGGGGTGAGGAACGCCTCCAGCGCGAGATTCGCGTGCTCCCCGACGGTACTTTCTCCTTTCCTCTTGTAGGCCAGGTAATAGCGCAGGGGCAGCTCCCCTCGCAGGTCGAAACCGCGATTACCAACGGACTTTCCAGCCAGTATCGAGGCCAAGTTCCGCAGGTGACCGTTTCGGTCAAGGCTCCGGCAGGCTTCATCTTCTCCGTGATTGGGCGGGTGAAGAGCCCCAGCACGTTCACGCCGGGACGTTACGTCAACGTCGTGGACGCGATCGCCATGGCCGGAGGTGGCGATGAGTTCGCCAATCTGGATAACGTCGTTATCGTGCGAAAGGGTCAGAATCCCCTCCGCGTGAGGCTTGGGGGAGTCATGAAGGGCAATGTTTCGGCAAACGGCGCGGATATTCCGCAGATCGAAAGCGGCGACACGGTGATCGTGCCATGAGAATGATCCGATCGCTCAGCCTGCTGTGCTCCGCCACGGCGCTGGCAGCACATGGTCCAGCTTTCGCCGATTCGCGGGTGGGGGCCGATGTCCAAGTCACCGGCGGCTACTCGACCAATCCTTTCTCCGCCACTGGCGGAGATGCCGGTTCGGCAATGGCGACAGCCTCCTTCCTGCCGTTCATCGATCTCGTCTCTCCGGCAGGCAACACGAGATTGAGCGGCGAAGTCACCCGCACCGAATATGCGCGGCGATATGATGGTCAGACGGACTATGCCGGCGGCGTGGCCACGCGACTCCAGGCCAGTCCCCGGACAGCGATCAGCGGCAACGTCAACTATTCCTCGCGCGTCATCAACGCCCTCAACCCCATTATAAACCCGCTCAACCCGCTTCCGGGCGACCCGAACCTGCCCGTGATCGTCGATCCAGCGACACTCGGATCTTTTCAGCAGCGCACCAAGATGCTCTCCGGCGGCGTACAGGTGCAGCACCAGCTGACTGCGCGCGACTCCCTGTCGTTCGGTGCCAACGGTGCCGCAGCGCGCTACGGAAACAGCCTGTTTCCGCAGAGCGACTATGATTATTATGGCGGCAATATCGGCTACCAGCGCTCGATCAGCACTTACACGGCCATAGGTGTCTCGATGGGCGCGAACCGCACGCTCTATAAGCGGGCGGGTTTCGGCAACACGACCAGCTTTTCACCCAGCGCCACTCTGCAGACGAGACTATCCCCGACGCTGTCGATCAATGCGGCGGCGGGTGTGACCTTCACCGATACGGACATCGCGGGTGCGTCTCGCAAGTTCACGGCTTTCTCGGGCAGCGTCAGCCTCTGCAAAAAGGGCGATCGGTCCAATCTCTGCGCTCAGGCCTCACGCTCGGTCGCGCCTTCCGCCTTTAATGGCGTCTCGAAGCAGACCTCGGTGGGCCTGAACTACAGCTACGAACTCGACCCGCGCAGTCAGATCACTGCCAGCGCGAGCTACTCGCGGCAGGCCGGCGTCGCTGGAATAAGCAACGCGCAAACATTCGACTTTGGCTACGCGTCGCTGGGCTACAGCCGTCAGATCAGCCGCCGCCTTTCTGCCGTTGCGACACTGAGCTACTCGGACAGCTTCAATTCGATCGCAGCGCGCCGCGCCAATTTCTACGGCAGCGTGGGCCTTCGCTATCGCCTGGGTGACATCAGATGAACAACGCATTCGCAGCTTTCCCCGAACAGGAGGAGGCGAACGGCAGCTCGTTTCTGTCGCATCTGCCTGCCATCGCCAAGCAGCGTAAATGGTTCATCATTGTTCCTGCGTTGATCGGCCTGATCGGCGGCATCGCCGCAGCGTTCATCATGCCTGTGAAATACCAGTCGCGTGCCGTTCTGCTGGTCGAGGCGCCGCTACTGCCTGCCGAGGTGGCCAGCAGCAACGATGCGGAACTCGTCGATCAGCGCATGGCCCGCATCCGGCAACAGGTGCTGAGCCGTCCGCAGCTTATCGAACTCATCCAGCGCAACGACCTCTACACCACCGAACTTCAGACCCGCTCGCTGAGTGAAGTTATCGAGCGCATGCGCAACGCGATCAGCATCGAGCCGGTGACCGCCGACATTCAGCAAGCCGGCAGCGGCCGCAAGACGACGATCGCCTTTGGCATGTCGTTCGAATATGCTGACCCTGTGAAGGTGCAGACCATTGCACAGGCGTTGACCGAGCAGGTCCTCCAGATCGACTCCACCAAGAATGCGGAGCAGGCGGAGAACACAGTCCAGTTCCTCTCCGATCAGGCCAATGGCCTACAGCAGCAGATTGGCATCATCGAGAAGCAGATTTCTTCGATCAAGGCGGCGAACGGCATGGCACTGGCGGGCAGTTCCATGACCATGCTCGGTGCCGGCACGGGGAGCTACGACGCCCAGATCGCGGCAATCCAGCAGGCGAATGCCCAGCTCAACGCGCAGCGAGAACAGGCCCAGACTTCCGATTTGCGTGATCCCCTCGTGACCCAGGCGGAAGCCGCTCTGGCCACGGCGCAGGCCACTTATGCGGACAGCCATCCTGACGTGGTGATCGCGAAGCAACGCCTCGCGGAGGCGCGCGCGCTGGCCAAACAAACCACGCGCAGGCTGCCCACCGACAGCATTGACCGCCAGATCGCGGCGAATAATCGCCAGCTTGCCATCCTTCAGTCAGCGCGCGCGCAGGAGTCCGCGCGGACCGGTGCGGTGTTGAGCGCCGCATCCCGCGCGCCGGCCGTGCAGGAGCAGATCGCACAGCTTCAGCAGCGACTCGATGGTCTTAACGTGCAATATCAGTCGGTGTCTTCGCGGTTGCTCGCCGCACGCGCCGGCAAAAAGGCGGAAGACGAGCAGCAGGGCGAGCGCCTCTCCGTGATCGACCCGCCGGTGATCCCAGACGACCCAACCTCACCCAATCGCCCGCTCCTCATCGCGGGTGGCCTCTTGGGAGGACTGGGCCTCGGCGTTTTCCTTGCCGGCCTTCTCGAGCTTCTGCTCCGCCCCATTCGCGACATTGGCGCAGTGCAGGCCGCAACTGGCGAGGCGCCGTTGGTCGTCATCCCGACCATCCAGCGCCGCGACACACAGAAAAAGAGCTTCTTCGAGCGCATCTGGCCCTTCGGTAAGGGCGATGACGATGACGACGATGATTGAGCAAGGCGCGACGGGAGTTTTGACTTTGGCCCAAGATTTTGCAGCGACGACAACGGCGCCGCGCCCCACAGCGCGTATTCCGGCTCAGTCGGAACTCACCGTTTTCACGCCGGAACCTCAGGTGCTCGACGCGAACCATATCGTCGGGTTCAACAGCAGGCATATCAGTTCGCGCCCGTTCAGCCTGTTGCGCTCCCAGCTGATCAAGCGGATGCAGGCGCGCGGCCATCGTGTCGTGGGCGTAACCTCGCCCGCACCAGGCGCGGGCAAGTCGTTTCTTTCCGCCAATCTCGCGGCTTCGCTGAGCCGCCTGCCCAACCGGACGGTCCATGTCTTCGATCTCGACGTAAGACGCGCGTCGATGGCCGAGTATTTCGGCTTGAAGGGCGAGGTAGGTCTTGAGCAGTATCTGTGCGGCAAGACCGACGATCTCACTAAAGTCGGGCTGCAGGTAGAGGGCACCAACCTCTCCCTTTACCCCTGCTATCCCAACAATCTCGACACGTTCGAGCTGCTGGCGGGTGATCGTTTCGCCGCGTTGGTCGCTGCCATGCGCGCCCTGCCGGAAGACAGTCTTGTTCTGTGCGACCTGCCTCCGGCCTTCGCCAATGACGACGCCATCGTCATCGCCGACCGGATCGATGCCTATCTGCTTGTCATTGAACAGGGGCGCACCAGCCAGAAAGAGGTCAAAGACTGCATGCGGCTGCTCGATCCAGCCGAGTGCATCGGTTCGGTGCTCAACCGCTATGAAGGTGGCTTCGGCGATCCCTATGGCTATGGCTACGGCTATGGGTCGTATGGAAATTATTCGAGTTACTTCAAGAAGAGCGACTGAGGGGTATCACCCCGGCGACGCACTGGTAAGGCCAGTTCAAGGGTGTGACCGCGCGTAAAGCACTCGCCCTGGGTGCTGACAGCAAGCGGGGCATTGGCAGCCCTCGCCCTCTTTGCCTAAAGCAGCTGCATGACCACCGCTCTCCCTGCCATTCTCTTCGTCTGCCTGGGCAATATCTGCCGCTCACCACTGGCAGAAGCCGCCCTGAGAACGGAAGCAGCCCGGCATAATCTGAATATGGAGATCGACTCGGCGGGCACGGGAGGATGGCATGCGGGCGATCCGCCCGATCCGCGAGCGCAAGCGACGGCGCGCCGTCACAGTGTGGACATTAGCCGCTATCAGGCGCGACAGGTTCGACCGGATGACTTTCACCGCTTCGACCATATCTTCGCGCTCGATCCGCAAAACCTCGCCGATCTGATGCGCGTCGCGCCCAGCAATGCGACGGCGCGAACAAGCCTGCTCATGGATCTTGTGCCGGGCCGCGAAGGCACCGCCGTCATCGACCCCTATTATGGCGATGAGGCAGACTTTGAGACGACTTGGGCAGACGTGACCCGCGCTGCCCGCGCGATCATGGAGCGATTGGCAGGATAAGGATCAGCGGACCGACTTCGCCTTGTCGAGCAGCGGCCGCCACCAGCTTTCGTTCGCCAGGTACCAGGCGAGGGTTTGTGCGAAACCTTCCGAGAAAGTCCGGCGGGGAGCATAGCCCAGCTCCCCTCTCGCCTTAGTCTCGTCTATCGCATAGCGACGATCATGCCCCGCGCGATCCCTAACGAATGTCTTGAGGCTATCCGAAGGCTTGCCTTGGGCGGCCGGCGCATCCGGGAATCGCGCAGCAAGGCTGGGGTCCGCCGAGAAGGCGCGATCGACCGTTGCGCAAATCTCTTCAATCACGTGCAGATTTGGCAGTTCCTGCCCGCCGCCGATATTGTATGTCTCACCCGGCCTGCCGACGAGCAGCACCTTCTCGATGCCGTTGCAATGATCTTCCACGTGCAGCCAGTCCCGCACGTTCATGCCGTCACCATAAATCGGCAGACTGCGGCCGTGCAGACAGTTCAGGAGGAAAAGCGGGATCAGTTTCTCGGGAAACTGGAACGGGCCATAATTGTTCGAGCAGTTGCTCGTCGTGACCTCCAGCCCATAAGTGTGATGATAGGCGCGCACGAGATGATCCGAGCCCGCCTTGCTCGCGGAATATGGCGAGTTGGGCTCATACTGCTTGGTCTCGGCAAACGCAGGATCGTTCGGCCCCAGCGAGCCGTAGACCTCATCGGTCGAAACATGATGGAAGCGGTGCGGTTTGCCCGTACCGGTATCGAGCCAGAGCTTGCGCGCTGCCTTCAGCAGGCTGTGCGTGCCGACGATATTGGTCGTGACGAAGGCATCCGGCCCGGTGATCGAGCGGTCGACATGACTCTCGGCAGCGAAATGGACGATCGTGTCGATGTCTCTTTCGCCCAATAGCTTTTCGACCAGTGCCGTATCGCAGATGTCGCCTTGGATGAGGTCGACGCCGTTCAGTCCGTCGAGATTCGCGGGATTGCCCGCATAAGTCAAAGCATCGAGCACCGTGACGACATCGTCGGGGTGATGCTGCGCCCAGTAGTGAACGAAATTGGCACCGATGAACCCAGCGCCACCAGTGACGAGCAAATTAGCCATTCGTCTGTATATCCTTGAGCATGCGGCGAAGATTTTCGCGCCAATGAGGTGCCGGCTTTCCGAGGAGCGCGAAGGTGGCTTCCTTGTCGAGCACCGAATAATGGGGGCGTCGGGCGGGCGTGGGATAAGCCATTGTCGGGATGGGCAGAACCGCTGCCCGACGCGACAAGAGCCCTAACGCAAGCGCTTCCTCCTGAATGGCGACAGCGAAGTCGTACCAACTTGCCGCCCCGCTATCCGTCCAGTGATGAATGCCGGTGGCCCCGACTGCGTCCAGCGCCCAGATGGCCTGCGCAAGCCCGCCAGCAAATGTGGGGGTGCCGATCTGATCCGCCACCACGCGCACTTCGTCTCGTTCACCCATCAGCTGCAGCATGGTCCGCACGAAGTTGTTGCCGGTGCCGCCATAGACCCATGCGGTGCGCACGATAAGCGCATCCGGCTTTGTCGATAGGACAGCCTTTTCGCCCTCCAGCTTGGTGACGCCGTAGATGCCAATGGGCGCGGTCGGCGTGTCTGGCAGGTAAGGCACGCCCGACATGCCGTCGAAGACGAAGTCGGTTGAGACGTGAACAAAGCGAGCGCCCGCCTCCCACGCTGCGAGGGCGAGATTGGCCGGACCGACGGCATTGATGGCACGAGCCGCTTCGACATCGCTCTCGGCTTTGTCGACAGCTGTATAGGCTGCCCCGTTCAGAAGCAGCTCCGGGCAGTGTCCCGCGACAATCTCCGAGACAGCTCGCGAATCAGCGATATCGAGATCGGCATGGCCAAGCGCTACGACCACTGCATCCGCCGGCGCACAGGCCTGCAGCGCCTGCCCCAGTTGGCCACCCGCTCCGGTGATGAGCACCTTCATGGAAAGGTCACTGCCTCCTTAAGGGGCTTGCCGGCGACATCCTTGGCAGAGAGCTGGGGCATGATGTCTCCCAGCGGCCATTCGATGCCGACTTCCGGATCGCTCCAGAGCAGGCTGTGCTCATTTGCCGGATCGTAGGGGCTCGTGCATTTGTAGAGGAAGTCGGTGCCGTCCTCCAGGCACAGGAAGCCGTGCGCCATGCCTTCGGGCACCCATAGCATCCGCTTGTTCGCCGCGGAGAGCTCGACGCCGACCCATTTGCCGAATGTCGGAGAAGAGGCGCGCATATCCACGGCGACATCATAGACCGCGCCTGCAGTTACCCGCACCAGCTTCCCCTGCGGATTGGGCCGCTGATAATGCATGCCGCGTAAAACGCCGCGCGACGAGCGGCTGTGATTGTCTTGCACGAATGCGAGATCCAGCCCGGCATCGCGAAATGTCTTTGCGCTCCAGCTCTCCAGGAAGAAACCGCGCTCATCGCCGAACACTTTCGGCTCGATGATGAGAACGCCGGGGATCGCCGTCTTAATGATGTTCACAACGTGCCCCGTTCCAGCAACTTCACCAAATACTCGCCATAGCCCGACTTGCGCAGCGGCTCGGCGATTCGCATCAAATGCGCGTCATCAATGAAGCCCATGCGCCAGGCCAGTTCCTCCGGGCAGCAGATCTTAAGACCCTGACGCTCCTCGGTGATGCGCACATAATTCGCGGCATCTATAAGCGATCCGTGCGTGCCGGTATCCAGCCAGGCATATCCGCGCCCCATGAGCTCGACATTAAGTTCGCCTGCTTCGAGATAGAGACGGTTGAGATCCGTGATTTCCAGTTCACCACGCGGAGAAGGAGCAATTGCGTGGGCGCGCTCCACGGCTTGTCCGTCATAGAAATACAGGCCGGTCACCGCGTAGTTCGACTTTGGAACGGCCGGCTTCTCCTCGATCGTCTCCGCCTTGCCATCCGCATCGAATGACACCACGCCATAGGCTTTGGGATCGCCGACATAATAGCCGAACACCGTCGCGCCGTTTTCCCGCGCGCTTGCGGCGGCAAGAAGATCGGACAGGCCATGACCGTAGAAGATATTATCGCCCAGGATGAGCGTGGAGGGGTTCGTTCCCACGAAATCCGCTCCGATATGATAGGCCTGCGCCAGGCCGCCCGGATGGGGCTGCACAGCATAACGCAAGTCCAACCCCATATCTGAGCCATCACCCAGCAACGCCTGAAACGCTGCTTGATCCTGTGGCGTGGTGATGATGAGAATCTCGCGGATGCCAGAAAGGATAAGCACCGACAGCGGATAATAGATCATCGGCTTGTCGAAGACCGGCATGAGCTGCTTCGAAACTGCTCTGGTCAGGGGATAGAGCCGCGTGCCGGAGCCGCCCGCCAATATAATGCCTTTGCGCATATCGAGTTGATCGCCCCTTTTGTCCGCACAGCTCCCCTGAGGGAAATAGGCATGCCTTGTCACGGCAGGCCTGTTGCAAGCCTCTTAAGCATGAGAGGCTTAACATTCACTCTCAAAAGATATGTATACGCCTCTGGACAAGAGCGAAGCCGCGCGACAAACAACGTAAACATCTTTGCAAGACTTTGGCCCTTACGCGTATCGCGGTGCCGCGCCGATTTCGCGTTTGGCCTTACAGAAGTCTGCTCGGAGGATTGAATGGAGACTGTTTACGACTGGGTGACGCTTGCTCTGTTCGCAGGCATCATCGTGCTGTTTCTCCAGCGATCGTCCATGGACAATCCACCCGATCGGATGATCGATTATCTGCCACCGGCTATCGGATGCGCTCTTGCCAACTATGCCGGCAATGAGGGTTATGCGCTCATTGCGTGGCTGCTCGTTGCAGCTGTCGTTGGTTATGTCGTCCTCGTTCTGAAGCCAAAGTTCCGATAAAGCCGCTTCATAGCGGACCCATAAAATCTCAACAGGAGCGGAAACAGCATCGATAGCGATGTCGGTGCCTGTAAAGGCTCAACAACAACTGTTCCGGAGATCATCGTGAGCATCCGCAAAGCCGTCTTTCCCGTCGCCGGACTTGGCACCCGCTTTCTACCCGCTACCAAGGCCGTGCCCAAGGAGATGCTGCCGGTCGTTGATCGCCCGCTCATCCAATATGCCGTCGACGAAGCGCTCGAGGCAGGCATCGATACGCTCATCTTCGTCACCGGTCGGGGTAAGGGCGCAATCGAGGATCATTTCGATGTGGCGTTCGAACTGGAGCGCACGCAGGCCGATCGCGGCAAGTCCGTGGCGGCTCTGGAAGGCACGCGCCTGACGCCGGGCAACGCGCTTTTCGTGCGGCAGCAGGAGCCACGCGGGCTGGGCCATGCCATTTGGTGCGCGCGCGAAGTTATCGGCAACGATCCCTTTGCGATCATCCTGCCGGACGAATTGCTGATCGGCCGCACCAAGGGCTGTATGGCGCAGATGGTCGATCAATATGAGAAAGTCGGCGGCAATCTGGTCTGCGCGCTTGGGGTGCCAATGGAAGAAACACCGAGCTACGGCGTTATCGATCCGGGCGCACGGGACGGCGTGCTAACCGAGGTGAAGGGTCTGGTCGAAAAGCCGGCTGCGGGCACTGCCCCCTCGAATCTGATGCTCCCGGGTCGCTATATTCTTCAGCCCGAAGTGATGAGCCTCCTCGCCACGCAGGAAGCCGGCGCGGGCGGGGAGGTACAGCTCACCGATTCGATGGCAAAGCTCATTGGCTCCCAGCCTTTCCATGGCGTCACCTTCGATGGAGAGCGGTTCGACTGCGGTTCGAAGCTGGGCTTTGCACAGGCAAACTTCGCGCTGGCCAGCCGTGACAAGGATATGGGGCCCGCCCTCAAAGCCTGGGCAAATGATCTCCTGACGAACTGAGGTGGTGAGGCGCACGTTACTCGACCCAGAGATCATGCGCCTTGTGCCACTCCTCGAGTGATTGCTCGGGATAGACGTCAAACATGCTGTCTTGCGGCCCGATCTGGGGCGTGACCCAAGCCGCCTTGTAACGCAGCATGAGATGCACGCTTGAGGGCGGCACCTGTAGTGGACTGTCTATTGCGCTCGCAAAGGGATGAACAAGGTCCGGCCATTCGGGATCGTAGAGCCATAACGCGGCACCACATTGGGTGCAGAAGTTGCGCTCGCCAGTTGAGACCTCGCAATGATCGTGCGCGTCGTTCCAGATCGCCGCGCGATAAACGCCCAGATTCTTTGCGCCTTCAATCTCCAGCGTTTTGGCAAGTCCGCCGAGATTGATCGCAAATCCGCCGCCGCCCTGCTGCTTGCGGCAAATCGAGCAATAGCAACGCTGATAAGGTACGGGTGCCTGACTAGCGAGCGAGAAGCCAATGGCTCCGCAGTGGCACGACCCCTCAAGATGAACAGGCATGGACGAACCCCTTCACGCATGGTGCCACGATAGCGGCGGACATGACCCTCAAACAAGCCCGTCGCGCCAACGTTCCCGGGGAATGACAAGGAATATTGTTCCAACCGCCATGAAAAAGGGCGAGCCCCGCGAGGCCCGCCCCTCAAACTTATTCGATCGAGTGCGCGTGTCGCGCCGATCAATGCTCCTTGTTGGCCCAGATATTCTGGTACGCCATGTAGGCAAGGATCGTAGCGATCAGCAGGAAGAAGACCACTGCACGGCCAGTGGCCTTGCGTGCCTCCATCTTCGGCTCCGCCGTCCAGGTCAGGAACGCCGAGACATCCTGAGCCATCTGATCGACGGTGGCCTTCGTGCCATCCGTGTAGGTGACCTGATCATCCGCAGAGAGCGGCGGCGCCATCGCGAGATTGAGGTTTGCGAAATAGGGGTTGTAGTGCAACCCCTCCGGCGTCTTGGCGTCCGGGAACTGCTTGAGGAGTTCCGCAGGCTGCTCCTTATATCCCGTCAGCAGCGAATGGACATAGTTGCTGCCATCGTGCCGCGCCTTGGTAATGAGAGAGAGATCTGGCGGGATCGCATTGTTGTTGGCCGCACGGGCTGCCACATCATTGGGATAGACCAGCGGGAAGTGATCGGCCGGCATGCCGTCACGCGTCGTTGGTTCACCAGTAGCCGGATCGATGTCCGGCACCTGACGCGCCTTAGCGATCGCCTTGAGCTCGGCATCATTATAGCCAAGATCCTTGAGGTCGCGGAACGCCACCAGCCGCAGCGAGTGGCAGGCCGAGCAGACTTCCGAATACACCTTGAAGCCGCGCTGAAGCTGCTGCCGGTCATAATGACCCAGCGGGCCATTGAAGCTCCATGCCACCTTCTTCGGGTGCTCATGGAACTCGTGCTCCGCCGTCGCAGCCGGCGGCTCGCTGACATAGGAGATGGCACCGAACAGAAAGCTCAGCAGCAACATGCCTGAGAAGAAGAGGCCGACAAGGCCTGCGAACAAGCGAACCATTTTCCTTCTTCCCCCTTGTCAGGCGACGCCGGTCGGCTGGGTGTCGCTGGCCATACCCGGCAGCGCGTCCTGCTCGCCCTTGAACTTGCTCTTCGCCAGCACTGCCTCGGTGATCGAACCCGGAAGCGGCAGGGGCCGCTCGATCGAGGCAATGATCGGCAAGATGATGAGGAAGTGTGCGAAATAATAAGCCGCTGCGATCTGCGAGATCATGACATACGGCTCTTCGGCTGGCGCACCACCGCAGAAGCCCAGGATCAGCACGTCAATGACGAGCAGCCAGAAGAACTTCTTGAACAGCGGGCGGTAGTTGCCCGAACGAACCGGCGACGTGTCGATCCAGGGCAGGAAGAACAGCAGCAGGATCGATGCGAACATCGCGAGCACGCCGAGCAGCTTCGCCGGGACCAGCACGATACCCGTAAAGGGAATGGTGAGATCATAGGTGAAGGCGCGCAGGATCGCGTAGAACGGCCAGAAATACCATTCGGGGACGATGTGCGCCGGCGTGCTCATCGGGTTCGCCGGGATGTAGTTGTCCGGATGGCCCATATAGTTGGGTGCGAAGAACAGCACGATGGCGAAGAGCACCAGGAACACGCCGAGGCCGAAACCGTCCTTCGCCGTATAATAAGGGTGGAACGGCACGGTGTCCTGCGGACCCTTCACTTCCACGCCCGTCGGGTTCGACGAACCGGGAATGTGCAAGGCCCAGATGTGCAGGATGATGACGCCCGCGATCACGAACGGCAGCAGATAGTGCAGCGAGAAGAAGCGATTAAGCGCGGCATTGCCCGGCGCGAAACCGCCAAGCAGCCAGGTCTGAATCGGCTCGCCGACGACCGGAATAGCACCGAACAGCCCAGTGATGACCTTGGCACCCCAGTAGCTCATCTGTCCCCAGGGGAGCACATAGCCCATGAAAGCGGTCGCCATCATCAGCAGGAAGATGACGATGCCGAGCAGCCACACCATTTCGCGCGGAGCCTTGTAGCTCGAGTAGAACAAGCCGCGGAAAATGTGGAGATAGACCACGATGAAGAAAAAGCTCGCGCCGTTGGCATGCGCATAGCGCAACATCCAGCCAGCGTTGACGTCGCGCATGATGTGCTCGACCGAATCGAACGCCACACCGCCGTTCGCGGCATAATGCATGGCAAGGACGATGCCGGTGATGATCTGGATGGCGAGCGCCGCACCGGCAAGAACGCCGAAGTTCCAGAAATAGTTTAGATTGCGCGGAACCGGATAGCCGGCACCGACAGCGTTATAGACCAGACGCGGAAGCGGCAGCTTCTCGTCAACCCACTTCATCAGCGGGTGCTTCGGCGTGTAATGCTCTGCCCAGGGAAAGCTCATCGTCTACGTCCTCAGCCCACGAGAATTGCGGTATCGGAAGTGTAGCTATACGCTGGCACTTCCAGGTTCTTGGGGGCCGGGCCCTTACGAATACGGGCGGCGGTATCATAAGAGGAACCGTGGCACGGGCAGAAATAACCGCCGAACTCGCCCTTGTTCTCCCCCTCGCCGGCGCCGAGCGGCACACATCCCAGATGGGTGCATACGCCCATCGTGACGAGCCACTGCTTCTTGCCGTCGACCGTGCGCTCTTCCAGCGTCTGCGGGTCGCGCAGGCTGGCAGCGTCGACGGCATCCGCCTCCTGGATCTCCTTGGCCGTGAGGTGCCGGACGAAGAGAGGCTGCGAGCGGAAGACGGTCTTGATCGACTGGCCTTCCTGGATTGCGGAGAGATCGACCTCGGTGGTCGCCTGCGCGAGCACGTCTGCCGACGGATTCATCTGGTTGATTAGCGGCAGGGCCACTGCCACCGCACCAACGCCGGCAAAGCTCACCGCCGCGATATTGATGAAGTCGCGGCGACGCACGCCATCTCCTTCAGCTCCGTCGATCACTTGTTCGTCGCTCGCCATGCGTTCGCCCTTGTTATCCGGTTCTCGCTTCTCCGGTGGCACCGGAAAAGCAGCGTCCCTGTCTCGTACCAAGCTCCTTGCGCGGAACCGAACGACAGCCGACTGATCCTCTCTCATCCGGGACCAGGCCGGTGTCGCCGCCGATGCGACGGTCCGCGCGCCAGGAGCCCCCCGGCACGTTCGCGGGCCTGATAGCGTTCTTGATCGCCATTTGCCAACTGCCAATTTGGCTCCCTCAACCGCATTTTTGTAGCGCGGGGCCTCAGGAGGCGAGCAAGCGGGCTGCACAACTTGTCGAGCACCGCCCCTTGCCTCTATGCGCGGCCAATGCGGATTGCCCTCTTTCAGCCCGACATTGCAGGGAATGTCGGGACGATTCTGCGCCTCGCGGCGTGCTGGTGCGTGCCCGTGGACATCGTGATGCCCTGCGGCTTTCCGGCGACGGCCAGAGATCTTCAGCGCGCCGCGATGGATTACGGCCCCGCCGCCTCCATCACGCGCCACGCCGATTTCGAGCAGTTCAGGGAAGCGATCTCCCCCGCCCGGATCGTCGCGCTTACCAGCAAAGGCGAGCTGCCGCTCTATGAGGCCAGGTTCCAGCCCGACGACGTACTCCTCATGGGTCGCGAAAGCGCCGGCCTGCCGGATGATGTGCATGAAAAGGCCGCAATGCGGATACGCATCCCGATGGCGGCGGGCTTTCGCTCCTTGAATCTCGCCGTCGCCACGGGCATCGCGCTCGGCGAAGCACTCAGACAAACGGGACAGTTACCGGAATGACCGCACAAAGCGTATCGGCGCTCGATTCCCAACAGCAGGCCGCGCGGGACTGGTTCGAGAGTCTGCGAGATCGCATCTGCGCGGCTTTCGAAGCGATCGAGCGGGAAGCGGGCAGCGACGCGTCCTTCGACTATGCACCCTGGTGGCGTGAAGGCGACGGACTGCTTGCCGGGCCGATCGAGCAGGGCGGCGCAGGCGGCGGCGTGCGCGGGCTAATGAAAGGCACGGTCTTCGAGAAGGTAGGGGTCAATGTCTCCACCGTCGGCGGCGCCTTCTCTCCCGATTTCGCAAAGACGATTCACGGCGCGGGCGAGGACAATCCAGGTTTCTTCGCCACCGGAATCAGCCTCGTGGCCCACATGGCTAATCCCCATGTGCCGGCCGTCCACATGAACACGCGCTTCCTGGTCACAACCAAAAGATGGTTCGGCGGTGGCGCGGACCTTAATCCGCCAATTCCCTACGAAGAGGACACGGCCGACTTTCATGCCGCGCTGAAAACCGCGTGCGACGCGCACAGTCCGGAACATTACCCCCGCTTCAAAGCCTGGGCAGACGAGTATTTCTTCATTCCCCATCGCAACGTGCATCGCGGCGTTGGCGGCATATTCTACGACCATCTGGAAGACGGCTGGGACAAGGACTTCGCGTTCACGCGGGCCGTGGGCGAAGCGTTTCTGGAGATTTTCCCGCGACTCGTGCGGCGGCGCATGGCTATGCCCTTCACGGCGGAGGACAAGGCGACACAACTCGCTTGGCGTGGACGCTATGCGGAATTCAACCTGGTTTACGACCGCGGCACGCTCTTCGGTCTCAAGACCGGCGGGAATATCGGCGCGATCCTGATGAGCCTGCCACCACTCGCCAGTTGGGAATAGGCCGAGCTCGCTATTTAGCCAGGCCAGCGCGGTGCCGGTTTTTCGGACAGCGCGAGATAGAGCGCAGCCGAGGCCAGGATAATCGCCACGGCCAGCGCCGTCTCGACCAGGCCTCCGATGAGCATCTGGCCCAATCCGGCCACTTCAGCCGGCAAGGCCAGCGAGAAGAATATGCCCGTAACCGACGTCGTGACCACTGCGGCGATCATCCCAACAACGAAGATGACGGTAACGAGCAGGAACGCGCGCCAGCCATTGCCATGCGTCAGCGCCGCGCTTCGCGTCAGCGGGCTAAGGGGATTGCGCGCGCCCTCGTTGGCGGCGACCGCACTCACCAGCAAGAGCCGCCCTATGAAATAAAAGCCTGGCACGATGAAGAGCATGAACCCGCTCACGACGATCAGCGACTGAATGAGATTCGCAACGATGAAGATGGGCAGCACCTGAATGGCGTGCTTCATCGCCTCCGCCACGGTGGGCCGCTCGGCGCGCAACACCAGTGCCAGGATCGCGAGCGAACCAAAGCTTGTTACGATGCCTCGCGCCAGAAGAGGCGCCCAGTTCTGCTGCGCGAAGAGGCTGAAACGCTCCATCAGTTGCTGCGAGGTCGCCGCAGGATCGAGCGCGATGGGCGCTGTGAGGAATTGGTCAGCAACGATACCGGGAAGCAGCAGGAACATACCCGCGAGCGGAAGGATCAGCGCAGTGTTCGCTTTTCCTATCGCGATGGCCTGCGCCAGAACAGCACTGAGATCGAGTTTCATCATGATAGTCCGGGCTGCTCCCTGTTTACCGCGCCCCTAGCAAATTCTTGTCGTGGGGCCACCCCTCGCGGGCTTTTCGTGCTGGCATTGAAGTGCCGGGCCTTGCCCCCAGACCCAATCGGTCGCATCTGGCGGGCATGTCCTCTCCCGCTCTTATCCTCGACGATCCGATCGCGCCTATAGAATGGCGAACCGACAGCGGCCTTGTCGATTACGCGTTCGCTCTGGACGAGATGACGAAGCGTGCCGACGCCATCAGACTGGGTGAGGCAACTGAGCGCGTCTGGCTCATCGAGCATCCGCCGCTCTACACGGCCGGCACGAGCGCGCGCGAAGCCGACATGCTCGATCCGCGCTTTCCTGTCTACGCGGCAGGGCGCGGCGGCCAGTACACCTATCACGGGCCGGGGCAGCGCGTGGTATATCTCAACCTCGATCTCGACAGGCGCGGCCGGGACATACGCTGTTTCGTCCATGCACTCGAAGGGTGGATGATCGCCGCGCTGGGCGACATTGGCGTATCCGCGCGCCGGGCTGAAGGCCGGATCGGCATCTGGACCGACACGCGCACCGGCCTGGAAGCAAAGATCGGCGCGATCGGCGTGCGTGTGAAGCGCTGGGTGACGCTCCATGGCCTCTCGATCAACGTCGCACCCGATCTCTCCCATTTCGGCGGGATCGTGCCGTGCGGGATCAGCGAATTTGGCGTTACCAGCCTCGCGGCCCTCGGCATGTCGTCTGACATGGCGACACTGGACGCCGCTCTTTCGCGCCATTTTCCATCGTTTCTTGGCGCTTTACAAGGTTCGTGCGCCGGGACTTGAGAGACGCGGCTCTCGCCACTAGTGTGCCCGCGCACGGGCCACCTTCATAATAGATCGTAACCCTTAGCGATCATGGCACCGGTGGAGAACCCAATGCGCACGAGCGCGAAAAGACGTCCGATCACAGCGCCAATGCTCTGTGTCGCGCTGAGCGCCATCGCTCTGGCAAGCTGCGGAAAATCCGAGGAAAGTCCCACGAAGAAGGTCGAAATGCGCGACATGGAGGCCGTGGACGGAACAATAAGCGACGCGATGACGGATCTGGACGCAGTCCAGGTCGATGGTACAGCGCTGGCAAACAACGCGGCTGGAAGCACGGCTCCGGCCTCAGCCCGCCGCAAAACGCGTGAAGCGGACGACGAAGCAGAGCAGGATGCAGAGACGGTCCCCGTCGAATGAGGATGAAATAATGACGAAGGATATCATCGTTCCCAGCCGTCGCGCGACGGCGGGCCGGCTAGTCACGAAGGCGCTTGCCGCCGCGATGTTCCTTGTCGCGACAGGCTCGCCTGCATCCGCCCAGTTCTTCTGGAAACCCGCCGATCTCTCCACGCCCCCGATCACTGGCGCGGAGCCGAATGTGGGCGTCAACATGCCGGGTGCCACGCCCGCCGAACTCCAGGCCGGACTCGTCTGGCAGCTTCGCTCGGCGCTCAATGTCGCTGCGCTGCAGTGCGATTTCGAGCCAACCCTGCTGACGACCGGCAATTATAACGCGATGCTTGCGCAGCATGACGACGAGCTGGCAGATGCCTTCAAGACGGTCGCCCAGTATTTCACTCGCACGGGTGGTAAGGTTGCGGGGCAGAAGCAGTTCGATCAGTACGGCACCAAGACCTATTCCGGTTTCTCGACGGTCAGGGCGCAATACACATTCTGCCAAGTCGCGGGATCAGTTGGGCGCGACGCCATTTTCGCGCCGCGCGGCCAGCTTCATGCCGTCGCTGCAAAGCGGATGGGCGAACTCAAGAAAGCGCTGACGCCTGCGGGCGAGCAATATTTCACCAATCCTCTGCACGGATATGTGGCGACGCTTCCGCCCCTCGCCAAGGACTGCTGGAAGAAGGGCAAACTGCAGAAGAAGTGCCTCAATCAGTGGCCTCCGCAGGCCGGCTGATGCCCTGAAGAGTGCGGACTGAAATCTTCGTTGCCGGTCTGCTGTCACGAGGCAGCAGACCGGCCCGATCACTTCAGTCCGAGCAGCTTATGGGACTGGAGTGTCAGCCGCCAGGACGGCCGGTCCATGACGAGGCTGATAGCCGCCGCTTCCGCTGTCGCATTCGCTGCGGAATCTCCCAGATCCATGGGCTGGACCAAACGGTTGGGGAAATCCCACGCTTCCAACTCGTCGAGATCGACACCCTCTTGCGGCCAGACCAGCTTCAGTTCATCGCCACTGGTCTGCACGACAGCGCTGCCGGCCTTGGGACTGATGCACAGCCAGTCGACACCTGCGGTAGCCTTCAAGGTTCCGTTGCTTTCCACGGCGATCATCAGACCGCGCGCATGCAGCGCATCGACGAGCGCATCGTCGAGCTGCAGCATCGGCTCCCCGCCCGTGATCACGACGAAGCGCTCTTTCGCGTCGGCTTCGCCCCATAAAGCAAGGACAGCGTCCGCGAGCGCTGCTGCATCGACGAAACGACCGCCATTCTCGCCGTCCGTACCGACGAAGTCCGTGTCGCAGAAACGGCAAATCGCGTCCGCCCTGTCCTGCTCGCGGCCGGACCAGAGATTGCAGCCGGCGAAGCGCAGAAACACTGCTCTGCGACCGGCCTGCACGCCTTCCCCCTGCAAAGTCAGGAACATCTCCTTCACGGCATAGCTCATGGTGCAGGTTTAGGGTGAGACGGCATAGCGCGTCGGGTCCGGTAGACCGGCCTCAGCATAGCCCTTGGCACGAAGCCGACAGCTGTCGCAAAGGCCGCAGTGCAGCCCGTCCGCAGTTGGATCATAGCAGGACCAGCTCAACCCGGCATCCAGCCCCAGCCGGTCCGCCTCGCGAGCGATGTCTGCCTTTGTCATATGCTGGAGCGGCGCTTCGATGGTCACGCCGCGTCCCTCAACGCCGGCTTTAGTGGCGAGATTCGCCATGGTCTGGAACGCTGCGATGAACTCTGGGCGGCAGTCCGGATAACCCGAATAATCGAGCGCGTTGACACCGATATAGATGTGGCGGGCCTTCGTGACCTCCGCCAGCCCCAAGGTCAGTGAGAGGAATATGGTATTGCGCGCGGGCACATAAGTGACCGGGATGCCACTCTCATCCACACCGCTCTTGGGCACCTCGATCGCGTCGGTCAGGGCCGAGCCACCGAACACCGTAAGGTCGAGCGGCAGAACAATGTGGCGCGAGACACCCAACATTGCGCCGATCGCCCGCGCCGCCTCCAGCTCACGCCGGTGTCGCTGACCATAATCGATGCTGAGCGCGACCACATCATGCCCGGCTTCGCGCGCAAGCCCGCCGGCGACCATCGAATCCAAGCCACCGGAGAGTAGCACCACGGCACGGCTGTCTGAGAGACTGTTCATGCCGCGCTTTAGTCGATTATACGGGTAAGAGCCAAGAGAGCTATCGGCCGGCGACCTGCGACTTGCAATCGCCGACCCGGCGGCCCTCCATGACGAGCGCGAAAGGCAGGCCGCTCGCGATCCCCTGCGAATCGATCTGTACGAGCCGCGCTGTCTCGACCCGCAAACTCGTCCGCCCCTGCCCGCTTCCCGCGCATTCATAAGTGACGACGGCACGTCGAGCGGCATTTTCAACGACGAAATGCGGACAGGATTGCCCGGAATGGCGCGGCTGCAGCAGCTGACGCAAATCTGCTGCGCACAAACGAATCGCCGCATCCGAAGGGTTGCGCGAGCGCAGCTCCCATTCGCCTGGCTGCAAGGCTTGAAGCGCAGCAAGCTGTGGCGCCGCAGGCTCCGCGCCGGCGGTGATCGGTATGGCTGTGAAAAGGGCTGCGAGAGGGAGATTGTAACGCATCGTTACAACATAGGAACTGTTGATGGCCAAAGAAGGGCATCAACCATGTTTTCCGCCCGCACCAAGCTCTGGAGTCCCACAAGGCTCGAGAGCCTCAGGCGAGTTCCGTGACAGGGACGGCGAACAGTCGCGAGCAGAAGGCGCAGTCCACAGAGATCACACCGCTCTCGTCCGCCATTTCTTCCCGATCGGCCATGCCGAAGCGGCCCAAAACATCGCGAATATGATCGATGTTGCAGCGGCATCCCTTCACGATTTGATGTGGCGCCGTCGCTCGGATCTCCCCTTCGTCGTGGAAGAGGCGCCATGCGATATCGTCCAGGGGAAGGTTGAGGTCCACCAGCTCGCCATCCGACAATGTGCTCGCGAGCACACGCGCGGACTGCCACTCCGGCTCATCATGGCGGACATGCAGTCGCTCTCGCCCCACCTCGCCTTCCGGCAAATGCTGGAGCAGCAGCCCCGCGGCCACGCAACCCTCGCCGGCGTCGTGGCGAGTTGCGATCTGGATCAGGCTCGGGATCTGCTCGGACTGGGCGAAATAATATTCAGCGGCTTGCCCTAGCGAATCGCCCTCAAGGGGCACGATGCCCTGATAGCGCTCGCCGGTCGCTGCCATGTCGAACGTGATGGCCAGGAACCCTTTGCCGAACAGCCCGAAGAGCGACGGATCGTCCCCCAGCTCAACCAGCCGGTCAGCGTCGAACTTCGCATAGCCACGCACAGCGCCATCCTTGTAGTCCGCAACGAGAAGCGACACGACGCCGTTATCGGTCTGAGCCTGCAAGGTAAGCTGCCCGCCCTCGTCCTTGAGAGTGGAGCCGAGTAACGCCGCCAGCACAAGCGCTTCCGCGACCAGCCGCTCAATCGCTGGGGGATACGCATGAGCCGAGAGCACGTCGTCCAGCGTCGCGGACAGGCGGACGAGGCGGCCGCGCACATGGTGCGCGGCGACGGTAAAGCCGAGGGCAGTGTCAACGGCGGCGGAAGAAATCGGATGAGTCACCGCGTCTAAATAGGTGGACAGGTTGCAAAGTCCAAGACTGCGTCAAAGAGACAACAGCCGCGCCGACTTACTCTCCCAACTGGCCGAAGCACCAGCGCAGCACAGCCTTCTGGGCGTGCAGGCGGTTCTCCGCCTCGTCCCAGACCAGCGAGCGCGGCCCGTCGATCACTGTGTCCGTCACTTCTTCGCCGCGATGCGCGGGCAGGCAGTGGAGAAAGCGCGCGTCGGCTTTCGCAGCAGCCATGAGCGCGTCATTCACCTGATAAGGCATCATCGCCGCCAGCTTCGCCTCGGCATGGTCCTGGCCCATGCTGATCCACGTATCGGTAACGATGACATCCGCACCGGAAACCGCTTCGACCGCATCGCGGGTGAGGGTGATACGCGCACCACGGGCTTGCGCTTCGTCGCCGAAACGCGGGTCGGGCTCATATCCCTCGGGTACGGCCACACGGACGTCGAACTTGAACAGGCCCGCCGCCTCGATGATCGAGTGCAGCACATTATTGCCGTCTCCCAGCCACGCCCATTGGCTACCCGGCAAGGCAAGCCCGCTCTCCAGGACAGTCTGCAGGTCCGCAACGATCTGGCAGGGATGCGACAAGTCTGTAAGACCGTTGATGACCGGCACGGTGGCGTGGCGCGCCATCTCCTCGATCTTAGCGTGATCGTCGGTACGAATCATGATCGCGTCCACCATGCGGCTGAGCACGCGCGCGGTATCCGCAATCGTCTCCCCCCGGCCGATCTGCGAGGTGCCGCCTTCCAGCACCAGCGCCGTGCCGCCGAGCTGCCGGATCGCCATGTCGAAGGACACGCGGGTCCGCGTGGAGTTCTTCTCGAAGATCATGGCGAGCGTCCGGCCGGCGAGAGGCGCATCCGCATCCATCGTGCCTTTCGGCAGATGGGCGCGCGCCGCCTTGCGATCGATCGCGTCGGCAAGGATGGCGGCAACGCCATCTCCTCCGGCATCCGACAGGCTGATGAAATGCCGGGTCATGCAGCGTTCGACAGCGCGTAACTCGCCGCCCCCGCACTCAGCTTCTCGATTGCCTCCGCGACATGGCTTTCCTCGATGACGAGTGGCGGCAGCAGCCGGACGACATTTTCTCCGGCAGCGACCGTGAGCAGGCCATGCTCATCGCGCAGATGCGCCACGAAGTCGCGCGCTACAGCAGGCTCTTTGAGCTTGATGCCAAGCATCAGCCCCTTGCCGCGAATCTCTTCAAAGAGATGATCGTGATTGGGGATAAGCTGCTCGAGAGCGCCGCGCAGCCGTTCGCCCATGCGCGCCACTCCGTCGAAGAAGTGGGGTTCCAGCATCACGTCGAGGATCGCCTGACCCGCCGCCATTCCAAGCGGATTTCCGCCATAGGTGGAGCCGTGCGTCCCAAAGACCATGCCCTTCGCCGCCTCTTCCGTGGCAAGGCAGGCGCCGAGCGGAAAACCGCCGCCAATCCCCTTGGCCACGGTCATGATGTCCGGCGTGATGCCATAATGCTCATAGGCGAAGAACTTGCCAGTGCGTCCGTAGCCGCACTGGATCTCGTCCAGAATGAGCAGCAGGCCACGCTCGTCGCACGCCTTGCGCAGCCCCTGGATGAACTCCGGCGTTCCCGCAGTCATGCCGCCCTCGCCCTGCACCGTCTCCACGAGGAAACCGGCGGTCTCGTCGTCGATCGCGGCGAGCGCACCCTCCAGATCGTTGAACTTCACATAGTCGAAGCCGGGCAGCAGCGGCTCAAAGCCGTCGCGCATCTTGGGCTGGTCGGTTGCGCTGATCGCGCCGAGCGAGCGGCCATGAAAGGCATTGCGGAAGGTGATGAGCTTATGCCGCTGCGGATTGCCGTTCGCATAATGATAGCGCCGCGCTGTCTTGATCGCGCATTCGATCGCCTCGACGCCGCTGTTTGTGAAAAACACTGTGTCTGCAAAACAATTGTCCACGATACGCTGGGCCAGCGCTTCGCCCTGTGGCGAACCGTAGAGATTGGAGACGTGCATCAGCGTCGCGGCCTGCTCCGCGATCGCCTTCGTCAGATGCGGATGACCATGACCAAGCGCGTTGACCGCAATACCGGCCGCAAAATCCAGATAGCGCTCACCGCGCTCGCCGATCAGATAGCAGCCCTCGCCTCGCACCGGACGCACATCGCACCGCGGGTAGACGGGCATGAGCGCAGGTGTAGACATCGAACTGCTCCTTTTCTCCAATATGCAGGCGGACATTCGCCCAAAACGGAAAATGGCGACCCTGTGGGCCGCCACTTTCATAAAGCGCCTATAATCGGTGAGAGCCGGAGAATCAATGAAGGCTTCGCGCGATCACTCCGGTGCCTTTGCAACACCGACCAGTGCCGGGCGCAGCAGCCGGTCCTTGATGACATAGCCAGCCTGCATCTCTTGCACGATGGTGCCAGGAGCAGCATCCGACGGCAGCTCGATCATCGCCTGATGCCGGTTGGGATCAAGTGCCTCACCCACGGACACGAACTTCTCCACGCCGTTCTTGCGGAACACGCCTTCAAGCTCGCGCGCCGTGGCATCGAGACCGGCGACCAGCCCCTTGAACTTCTCGTCCTCGCGCAGATCGGCCGGAATGGCCTGAAGGGCGCGGGAGAGATTGTCAGCGACCGAAAGCATGTCCCGCGCGAACGTCGTGCTTGCATAAGCGCGGGCATCAGCCAGTTCCTTCTCCAACCGGCGGCGCACATTCTGCGTATCCGCCACGGCATAAAGCGTTTCCTGCTTCGCCGCCTCAAGCTGACTCTCAAGCTGCGCCAGACGGTCGGCCGTCTCGTCCACTTGCTCGCCCGTCACCTGCTCGGCGATATCTGCCTGAAGCTGCTCGTTCGTCGTCTTGTTTTCTTCGTCCATCACATCCGTCATTGCATGAGTCTCGAAAGGGTCTGTGCCGTGAAGTCCACCATGGGAACGATGCGGGCATAGTTCAACCGTGTGGGGCCGATCACGCCGACGACGCCGACGACGCGACCACCTGCTCCACGATAAGGGGCGGCTATGACCGAAGAGCCGCTCAAGGAAAAGAGCTTGTTCTCCGACCCGATGAAGATGCGCGTGGCAGCGCCCGTTCGCGCACTGTCGAGCAGACGGGCGATCTCGCTTTTGCCTTCCAGTTCTTCGAGGAGCTGGCGAACCCGCTCCAGATCGCCTGCGGCGGTTTCATCGATCAGGTTGGCTTGCCCCCGTACGATCAGCACAGGGCGATCCGCCCCGTCGCGGCTCCAGGCAGCCAGACCTCGGGCGACCAGATCGCGCGATGCCTCGTCCAGAGCGGTCTCCCCCGCCTCGATTTCCCGCGCGAGCAGACCATAGGCTTCCGCCAAGGTGCGCCCCGCGAGATTGGCCGTGAGATAATTTGCGGCCTCCGCCAGCATGGACGGCGTCGTGTCGGGCGGCAGATCGACGACCCGGTTCTCTACCGATCCGTCAACGCCGACAAGCACGGCGAGCGCCTGCTTATCCGAAAGCCAGGCAAAGCCGAACTGGCGCAGGATAGCTTCGCGACGCGGCACCATGACAAGACCGGCACAGGAGGACAGACCCGACAGCAGGGTGGAAGCCGTTGCGAGGGCATCCTCAATGGGGCCTTCTCCGCTCAGTTCCCGCTCGATCGCGCGCCGCTCATCGTCCGAAGGTGCCGCGACCTGCATCATTGCGTCGACGAACAGGCGCAGGCCCGTCTCGGTCGGCATCCGCCCGGCAGAAGTGTGCGGCGCGGCGAGGAGCCCCACCTCCTCCAGATCCTGCATGACATTGCGGATCGAGGCTGGTGAAAGATTGAGACCGGAGAGCCGGCTGATCGTGCGCGACCCCACGGGCGCGCCGGTGCCCAGATAGGATTCGACGACGACGCGGAAAACATCCCGCGCGCGATCCGAAAGAAGGTCTATGGGTGGGCCGGGCATTCTCACAATGCTAGGGCTTCCAGACCTTTTCCTCAACCTCTCCCGATACTGGCCGGACACGGACAGTTTCGCTAAGAAGGTCTCTCATTCGGGAGGCAAAACGTGCGCATCGAAAAAAGACCGGGCGCCCAAGGGCACCCCACTGCTTCGTGGTTATCCGTTGCCTTGTTATTTGCGATCAGTCTCGGGTTTCTACTGCGCTTCGCTGACAATGATGGCTATGAAGGCGATGATCTCAACAGCATCCTGCCAATGGCGCATCTGGACGCCGCAAAGGCCGGAATGCTGCTCCTGTACCGCTATGCTTGGCAGCCACTCTCTTACGAGGTCGGGGCGCTTGTGTGGCGCCTTTTTGGCACCCCTGACGCGGTGTTCACGCTCGCACCCGTCTGTGGAGCGTTCACACTTGCGTTGCTGAGTTGCGTCGCCTGGCGGGAAGCGCGAGGGACCGCTCCGCTGGTCTGCGCGCTCGTCGCTATCCTTGCAGAGCCAGAGCTTTTCTACTCTTCGCTCTACTTCAATTCGACAATTCTCGCTATGCCGTTGGGCGCTGGCGCGCTGCTGCTGCTGCGCGGAAGAACTGGCATGGCAGGCGCCGTCTTTGCGGGATTTCTGACCGCGCTGGCCGTCATGATGCGGCTCGACTTCGTGCTCGTCTGCCCTCTGTTCGCCATGGCCGCTTGGGAAAAGGACGGAACACTGAAGCGTCCCGTTTTTCTGGGCGTAGTCGTCATCGCAATCCTTGGTGGTGCGGCAGCCATCGGTTTTCTCGACCTGTCCGAGATCGCACGTATCCAATCGATGAGTGTCGCTGAAATCGCCGAAAAGGCAAACGTCCCGGGCTGGGACCGGCGAGTGAAGATCCTCGTCGCTGTGGTGTCTGTGGCACCCGCGGGCTGGATATTGTTGTTCGCGGGAGCAACCCTGGCATTTGAAAGGATCGCTCGTCATCGCGATTTTCGCGTTTCGTTGTGGGCGATTGCCGCCCTGCCCGCACTCTACCCGCTGCTGAACATGCTCAGCCCCAAATATCTGTTGCCACTTACTCTGTTTCTCGTGCCGTTCTTCGCCTGGACGGCGTCCAATCTCGTTCGTCTTTCGGGCAGGCATAGTGGCGGCGTGGCCGGCGCGTTGCTTGCCGGCGCGGCGCTGCCCTTTATCTTCGCGGTCGCACTTCAGAAATCAGCGCCATTCCTGCGTATCGAGACTCGGCCGAGTTGGTCTATCGGCACTCATGATGGCCCCCGGGCGCTGGGCGGGTATCTCTGGCAAATGATGGCGACGAATGCGGAAGAAAATCGCACGGAAGACCAGCGTGTCGCTGCGAGGATCGTGACCGACTGGCTCCAGGGGCCTCCCGGCGACACGCTGTTTCTGGGTGGAGAGAATTACTTCGATGCCGGCGGCATGGGTTGGCGTCATGTCCAGCTCATTCTGGAGAAGCGCAGACTCCAGGGCAAGCTGACCGGCCCGCATCAACTGACCTTCGTGCAAGGCGACCGAAGGCTGATCCTCGCCGTCGCGTCGCCCCCAATCCTGCCCGCGAGCCCGCGGATAATCGACCGGCGATCAGAACCCCACGAACCATGAGGTGCCCGCGACGGCGAAGAGCAGACCGATGAACGCACTGATGACCAGCGTCTGCCAGTCCTTTGCGGCAAATACGACCGGGTCATCATGCACTTCACCGCGATGCGTCTTCATCCACAGACGTGCGACCCAGTAGAGAATGAGTGCGGGCACCAACAGAATCGCAGCGGTGGACGGATACATGGCGCGCGTCGTCTCGCTATCGACGTAAAAGGCGATGACGAGAACCGCATTCATTCCCGAGGCGACGCCCGCCGCCATCAACACGGGCAGGTCGCTCGCCTGATAACCCCGCCCTGCCAGCATGCCCTCGCTTGAAGTCAGGAGAGGCCGGAGCTCGGAGTAACGCTTCACCAGCGCGAGGCTAAAGAAAATAAACATCGAGAAGGCGAGCAACCAGAAGCTGGGCACCACTCCCGTTGCCGCCGCCCCGCCGGCAATGCGAACGGTATAAAGCGCAGCGAGTAGGATGACATCGACAATCACCTGCTGCTTGAGTTTGAAGGAATAGAGCGTCGTGGCAATGCCATAGCCCACCAGAACCGCCGTGAAGAGCGGGCCGAGCAATATGGCAATGGCAAGCGACGCAAGAAGCAGAAGCGGCACAGCCTTGAAGCCAACGGAGATCGACAGCGCACCGGACGCGAAAGGCCGATTGCGCTTGCGTTTGTGGCGCCGGTCAGCGTCGACATCCAGCATATCGTTCAGCAGATACACAGCCGAAGCGCACAGGCTGAACGCCACGAAGGCCAGCAGCGCCTGCACCAACACATCCAGTTCGAAGCGGTGACCCGCCAGCGGTGGCAGGAAAACTAGTCCGTTCTTGAGCCATTGATGGGGACGCATCGCCTTGGCTAGCGCGCGAGCCGTCTCCGGCTTGCGAGCGACCACCTCCACCTGCAGCCCCGCGCGCCTCACTTGACCTCTGAGCTTTCGACTGTCGACCGACAACGAGCGGCGCGCTCGCGACCAGATGGCCAGGTCCGCTTTCGAATCGCCGATATAGTCGAATCCACCTTCGCCATAGCGCTCGACCAGCGCAGTCGCCTTGGCGTGGGACGCATTATTGGTAGCTCCCTCGCTGGCGATCACGTCGTCGAAATAGCCGACATGGCGGGCAAGCGCCTCGGCATGAGTGCGATCGGCAGCGGTCGCGAGCACGACGGGGCGACCGGCCGCCTTCGCCGTCTCGATTTGGGCCAGCACTTCCTCGCGCAGCGGCACGACCTCAGGATTAAGCGGAGCCATGGCGGCAATTCGGGCCTTGAACGCTGCGCGTCCGGCAAGCAGCCAGCCGATCATGGGAAAGATCAGCCAAGGCTGTTGCTTGAGCACACGCAGTAGCGCCTCATGAAAAAGGTCCACGCGCGCCAACGTACCGTCACAATCGACGCAGAGGGGAGTCATGTGCGACATTAGGCGCCTCTCGCAACCAGAATGACGCCCATGCAAATCAAGGCGATGCCAGCGATCTTGGTCATGCCCATGCTCTCTCCGAAGGCGAGATAACCAAGCGTCGCGGTAAGCACCATGCCGAGGGCAGCGAAGGGATAAGCTGTCGAAACCTCGACCTTGCTGAGCACTACTAACCAAGTGAGCACGCTCAGACCGAAAACCACAAGCCCCACCCAGACGAGCCAACTCGTGACGACCGCAATCGCGAACTGGACGGGCGTACCGCTCTGGGCGGCGACCTGCACGGACCTAACGGACATGCCAGCCTTGAGCAGCACCTGGCCCAGTGCGGCGAGGATCACGCTGATCCCGATAATCGAAGCGATCGTCTTCGTCACATCAATCCCCAAACTGGCAGCATCTGTAACCATGGCCCACTTATTTGAACAGCCGGCGCTCTGGCCATGCGGCCCACGCCTAGCTAAGGGCAAACTTTTAAGGAAATATCTCATGCGTCCTTCCGGCCGTTCCGCCGACCAAATGCGCCCGATCACCATGGAAGCGGGCTTCACCCGCCACGCCGAGGGCTCGTGCCTCGTCTCCTTCGGCGATACGCGCGTGCTCTGCACCGCAAGCGTCGAGGAGCGCGTGCCGCCATTTCTGCGCGGCAAGGGCGAAGGCTGGGTGACCGCCGAATATGGCATGCTGCCACGGGCAACACATACGCGCGGGTCGCGCGAGGCGGCCAAGGGCAAGCAGTCCGGCCGCACGCAGGAGATCCAGCGACTCATCGGGCGCTCGCTGCGCGCTGTGGTCGATCTCAAGGCGCTCGGCGAGCGCCAGATCACGCTCGATTGCGACGTCATCCAGGCGGACGGCGGCACCCGCACGGCGAGCATTTCCGGCGCATTCGTCGCCTTGCGCCTCGCAATCGACGGCCTTGTGAAGCAGGGCCTGCTCGCGTCTGATCCCATCAAGGCCAATGTCGCCGCGATCTCCTGCGGCATCTACGAAGGCACGCCGGTGCTCGACCTCGACTATATCGAGGACAGCAACGCTCATGCCGATGCCAATTTCGTCCTCCTTTCCGACGGCAACATCGCGGAAGTGCAGGCCACGGCGGAAGGCGCAACCTACGACGAGGAAGCGCTGCTGCGCCTGCTGCGCCTGGCCCGGATCGGCTGCGCGCAGATCTTCGCTGCACAGAACAAGGTAACCGGGCGGTGACACGCAAGCTGGAGCCGGGGCGCATCGTGGTCGCCAGCCACAATGCGGGCAAAGTGCGGGAGATCACCGCGCTCCTCGGCCCGCATGGCATGGCGCCGGTATCGGCCAAGGACCTCGACCTTCCCGAGCCGGAAGAGACCGGCACCAGCTTCGAGGCCAATGCGCTCATCAAGGCAGTGAGTGCGGCGGACATGAGCGGCCTGCCCGCGCTGGCGGACGACAGCGGTCTGGAAGTGCCCGCGCTTGGTGGGCGCCCCGGCGTCTACACCGCCGACTGGGCGGAGCGCCAATGGTTCGAGGGCGAGAAGGGCCGCGACTGGTACATGGCGATGGGCAAGGTCGAGGGCCTGCTCGCCGAACAGGGGCCAGGCGTCGATCGCAGCGCCGCCTTCGTCTGCACGCTCTGCGTCGCCTGGCCGGACGGCTTCACCATGAGCTTCGAAGGGCGCGCGGAAGGCACGCTCGTCTGGCCCCCGCGCGGCGTTGCGGGCTTCGGCTACGATCCCGTCTTCATGCCGCATGGACAGGAGATGACGTTCGCGCAGATGGCGCCAGAGGCGAAGCACGCGATCAGTCACCGCGCGCAGGCCTTTGCCAAGCTGGTCGAGGCTCTGTTCTGAGCGAGAGTGCCGAGACCATGGGCGCGCCGCTGGCGCTCTATATCCACTGGCCGTTCTGCGTCTCGAAGTGCCCTTATTGCGACTTCAATAGCCATGTGCGCGAGAGCGTGGATCAGGCGGCGTGGCGCGACGCGCTTCTGGCCGATCTCGCCCATGAAGCCGCGCTGACTCCGGGTCGCGTGCTCGGTTCGATTTTCTTCGGTGGCGGCACGCCTTCGCTGATGCCGCCCGCGACGATGGCGGCGCTGATCGACGCCGCCGGCAAGCACTGGAGCTTTGCGCCCGACATCGAGATCACCATGGAGGCGAACCCGAACAGCGCCGAAGCCGCGCGATTCGCCGACGCGGCGGGTGCGGGGATCAACCGCATCTCGCTGGGCCTGCAGGCGCTCGACGATGCGGCGCTGCGCTTCCTTGGCCGTGCGCACGATGTCTCCGAGGGACTGGCTGCGCTCGATGCCGCGCAGGCCGCCGTGCCCCGGGTTTCCTTCGACCTCATTTACACCCGTCCCGGCCAGAGCGAAGCGGACTGGGAAGCGGAGCTGGCCCGTGCCCTCGCCTTCGGCACGGAACATCTCTCGCTCTATCAGCTCACCATCGAGCCCGGCACGCGCTTTGCCACGGATGTGCGGCAAGGCGGCTTCACACCGGCCGACCCGGACCATGGCGCAACACTCTATGAGCTGACGCAGGCCATGACGGCGCAGGCAGGCATCCCTGCCTATGAGATTTCCAACAATGCCAGGCCCGGCGCGCAAAGCCGGCACAACCTCGCCTACTGGCGCTATCAGGACTATGTTGGCGTTGGCCCCGGCGCGCATGGCCGACGGGGCGCGCTCGCGACGGTCCGTCACAGGAAACCCGAGAACTGGATGGATGCTGTCGGGCGGAACGGACACGGCCTGCAGGAGGAGCGCGCGCTCGACACCGCCGAGCAAGGCGCGGAAGCGCTGATGATGGGCCTGCGCCTTACCGAAGGCATCGACCTTGCGGCGCTTTCCCGCCGCACCGGACTGGCCATCCCCTTGCTGATCGACGAGGGCGCAGTTGCGCGGCTCGCCGGCCATGGCCTGCTTGTGCGAGACGGAGACAGGCTGCGCATGACGGACGCGGGGATGCTGCTGCTCGACGCGATCCTGCCGGAGATCGTCATCGCGTGACGTATCCGGGCAGGCGCGCTATGACCCCGCCCATGTCCGCGCTCATCGATGAATGGCGATCGCATCTGGCGCTGGCGCGGCGACGCTCGCTGCACACCGTGCGCGCCTATGTGGCGACGGCCGAACGGCTGACGGAGTGGATGGAGGACATGGACGGGCGATCGCCCGATCGCGCGGCGCTGGCGCGCCTGACCGCGAGCGACCTGCGCGCCTATCTCGCCGGGCGTCGCGCGGACGGCATCGGCAACAGCTCGGCAGCGCGCGAGCTCTCGGCGCTCCGTGCCTTTCTGCGCTTCGCCGGGGGTGAAGGCCATGCTCCGCCACCCGTGCGCGGACCGCGCGTGAAGCCCGGCGTGCCCCGCCCGGTGAGCCCGGACGAGGCGGTCGCGCTGGCGCAGGACATTGCCGAGACCGCCAAGGACGACTGGATCGGCGCACGGGACTGGGCCGTGCTTCTGCTGCTCTATGGCGCGGGCCTGCGCATTGGCGAAGCGATGGGGCTCACCGGGGACATATTGCCGCTGGGGGAGACGCTGCGCGTTACCGGCAAGCGGGGCAAGACCCGGATCGTGCCGTTGCTGCCGCAAGTCCGGGACGCGATCGACGATTATCTCGCCCTTTGCCCCTACGCCCCGACACCGAAGGACGCGCTGTTCCGTGGCGCGCGGGGCGGACCGCTCTCGCCTGCCCTCATCCGCCGTGCAGTGCAGGGCGCCCGCCAGCGGCTCGGCTTGCCGGAGCGGACCACGCCCCATGCGCTGCGCCACAGCTTCGCCACGCATTTGCTGGGGCGCGGCGCGGATTTGCGCGCGCTTCAGGAGCTGCTGGGTCATGCCAGCCTCTCCTCCACGCAGATCTATACCCGTGTCGACGCCGCGCATCTCATGGACGTCTATCGCAACGCGCACCCAAGGGCGTGAGGCGCGAAAGGTTCTAAAGGTTACAGTCCTAGGAGCAAAAAAATCCATGGGTTTGCCGCCGGTCTAACGCGTGTGCGCGACCGGACTGCCATGGATGCCAGACTGTAGGAAAGCAGGCGGCTTTAACCCGGGCGCGCTTTTGGCTTGGGTCGCTTAAACCAGAAACTCCACAGAGCGAGGCTGCCAAGCAGCATCATGGCGAGACCAGTGGTGGTGATGGCGATGCGCAACAAAACGCCCCCGACCTTGGCGGCGTGAAGAGGATAGGCCTTGTTAAAGACCTGCGCATTGGCGGGCATGGTGAGCGCGTCACGCGCAGCAAGCAGCTTCCCATCCGCAGGGTCGAACAGCAGCAGCGTGCGGCCATTGGGCAGCCACTCGTCCGCCCGCTTCATCCGCATCGAAATCGGCTCCCCGACCTCGGACGGCACGGAGAGCGTGCGCACCTGCGCATCCGGGAAGCGCCGCGACGCGGTGGCGATGATCGCCTGCCAATCAAGCGTGGGCGAAAGCGCACCCCCCTCGACCTTGGGAGGCGCCATGGCTTTCGCGAGGACGGGGCCACCGAACGGAGCGACGACAAAGTCCGCCACGGGGCGGAAGATCATCATCGTGCCGGTGAGCGCGGAGAGAAAGAGCAACGGCGCGAACAAGATACCGAGATCGCGATGATGCATGACGATCGCGGGGCGGCTCATGCGGGCGGGGAGCAGCCGGAACTTGAACGTCTTACGCGTGCGCCACCACAGGATCGCGCCGGAGACCACGAAGAAGAGCGCGCAAAGCCCGGCAATGCCAATGATCGTTTCGCCGACATCCCCGGTGAAAAGATGGTGATGCAGATCGAAGATCCACAGCTCCGGCCGCTCCCACTGGCTGGCCCATTGCGTGACCGCCGCGCCGGTCTGATCGGCATAGGCGCCCGCGCCCCTCGGAAGCCGGAGCTGGTGAAGGCCCAACCGATCCGAGGCGTAGATAATGCTCTGCACCCCGTCCTGCTCGGCCATGATCCGCGCGGTCGCCCGGCCGACCGCCGCTGGATCGGTGACGAGCGCATCGCCGGCGTGGGGCACAAACGTCCACTTGTCCCGCCAGACGAGCAGCGCGCCGGTCAGCCCCATGACCGCGAGCACAAGGCCCACGACGCCGCCCGCCCAGCGATGAAGCGTGTCGAGCAGCTTCATGAGTCTTTTCGCCCACTAAAGTGGGAAGCGGCATCAGCCTTCAACGAGGCACGTGACTCGTTGAACCCCTCCCGGCCACCCAACAGGTTATGCTTGTGGGTGGCCGGGAGGGGGGGTGGGCCGGAACCGCCCTCGGTCAGCGAAGCTGATCCAATCAAAACCGATAATCCCATGTGAGCGCGAAGGTGCGCCCGCGCCCGGCGAAATAGGAGAGGTTGTCGGTCGGCAGCCGCGTGTCGCTCGAATAGTCGATGTAGAACTTGTCGAAGATGTTCTGCGCGCTGAGGCTGAGACCGCCAAAGCCGGTCTGATAGCGGACGGCGGCATCGCTCACGGCATAGCCTCCGAAATTGTTGCGCTGGTCCGGATTGGCCTTGCCGTGGAAGGTGCGCGAGAGGAAGAGCTGCGTCTGGAAGCGCGCGGAGAGCGGCCCCTTGTCGTAGCTCACGGCCACGTTGATGCGGTCGGGCGAGATATTGGTGCCGTCCAGATCGGTGTCGACAATGCCATCGGGCGCGCCGCGCGAGGCATCGCTGTCATAGCGGCCAATGAGATGCGCGTAACCGACCGAGAGGCGCGACCCCTCCAGCGGAAGCTGCGTGGCGAGGTTGATCTCGATGCCCTGAATCTCGGTGCGCAGACGCTGCACATCGAAAATGCCGCCGGGATTGGCAATGAGCAGCTGGCCCTTGTCGCTCGACGACCAGAAATAGGCGACGCTGGCGTCGACCGGGCCGCGCTTCACCTCGACACCAATCTCGCGATTGTTCGAGACGATCGGGCTGATGTCGAGGAAGTTGTTCAGATTGACGCCCGGCGTGTCGATCGAGCGCGTGATGCGGCCGATGTCCGGCACGGTGAAGCCCTCGGCATAGCTCGCATAGGCGCGGATGCCGGCAATCGGCTCGATGACGATGCCGCCGTTGATCAGAAGATCCTCGAATTTGGGCGTGCCACCCGCCACCGCGACGCCGCCATAGGTCGAGAGACCGCAGTTTGTCGTAACAGTCGCCGAGCAGGCCACGAATGTGGTGGACGGCAGCGTGCGGTAGTCGTCGATCTTTATCTTCACATTCTCGTAGCGCAGGCCACCGGCGAGGCGGACGACGCCATCGAACAGCTTGAGATTGGCCTGACCGAATGGCGCGATCGAGCGGAAATCGCTGGGCGGCACCCAGACGCGGTCCGTGGCGATGAGGCGCTGCTCGGTCTTGTCCCAGAGGACATCGACGCCAGCGATAAGCGTAAGCGCCTCAAGACCGGGAACGGCGCGCTCATAGCTGAGCTTGCCACCGATCTTGCGCGAGCGGTTCTCCGACTGGTCGAACAAGGTGCCGACCGGCGCACGCGCGGGGTCCTGGAAGGTGGCTTGCGTGGCGATCTCGCCGCCGAACGTATCATGGGTGCGGTTCCAGAAAATCTGGCTGACGAAGTTGCCACCGCCCAGATTCGTGTCGGTGAGCGATAGTGACAGGCTTTCCGCGCGATTGGCGGCGGGCTTGCCCGGCGGGTTGCCGCGCGTTGCGCTGGTGGGAATGCCCGTAGTGCGGTTGCCGGGGACCGCGATGAAATCCCCGTCGCCGTCCAGCGCGAAGCGGTTGGCAATGAGGTCCAGCCGGGCGGTGTCGGACAGCGCATAACCGAACCGCCCGAAGACCGACCAGCTCTTGGAATCCTGCGTTTCACCCTGCGTGAGGTTGAGGCCGATCCGGCGACCATCGCCATCATAGAAGACGCCGCGCCGGTCATAGGCTGCGCCCACGCTCGCGTCGAAACGACCGGTCTTGTATTGGATGAGGCCCGCCGCCTTGCCGCCAATACCATCCGAGGTGAAGCCGTCGTCCGCCGTGCCCTGAAGAAGCACGCGGCCCGAAATGCCTTCCTGCGCCGGCGCGCCGACCGTCACCTGATTGACGATGCCGCCGGTGCCGCCAATGCCCTGAAGCGCGTTCGACCCGTAAATCAGCTCGACCCGGTCTACGAAGAAACCATCGATGGTGAAGCCGTCGCGGCTGCCGTCGCGCATCGGCGTCGACTGCGGAATGCCGTTGATCGCGTAGAGCGGCGAGCGGCCACGCAGCGTCTCGCCCGCGCCGGAGAGCTTCTGGCGGGTCGGCGAGAAGCTGGGCGTGAGCGTAGACACCGCATCCGTGACCGAGCCGGAAATGGCGAGCTGCTGGTCGAGCGAGCGCTTGTCGATGATGTCGACAGTGAGCGGCAGGGCATTGGGCGGGAGAATGGAGCGCGCGGCCGTGATGACGATCTGCTCCCGGCTGCCGTCATCCGGATCGCCAGCGGCGGTCTGGGCCTGAAGAGCCGACGGAACGGCGAGAGCCAGCAAAGAAACGGTGCCGACAGCGAAGTAACGAGATACGCGCATTTTTCCCCCAAAGGTTGAATGCAGCGGTCTCTAATCTCGCTCAATCGTTATTGCAACTCGTTATCATTCTCTGTCGCCGCGCGGCTTCCACACGGCCAGCCGCCAGACATAGGTAATGACGGCAAGGACGATGCACGCCGTGGTGACCGGTCCCAGATATGTGTCGATCTCCGTCACCGCGCTGCCGAGCACCCAGCCCGCCGCGACGAGGATGATGTTCCAGATCAGCGCGCCCGCGAAGGTCCAGCCGAGAAAGCGGAACAGCCCCATGCGGAAAAGACCGGCGGGCAGCGAGATCATCGTGCGGAAGGCGGGCATGAAGCGGAATATGAAGACAGCATATTGTCCGTAACGCTCGAAAATGCGGTCGAGATGCTCGACATCGCGCCACTCCATCGTCAGCCAGCGGCCGTGGCGATCGACCAGCGGCTTCAACCGCTCGAACCCAAGCAACCGCCCCACGAAATACCAGCTGAGGTTGCCCACCGTGGTGCCGACCGTTCCGGCGAAGAGCAGCGGCAACCACTCCATGCGCCCCTGCGCGACGCGGATGCCGCCAATGCCCATGATGAGTTCGGAAGGGATGGGCGGAAACACATTTTCCAGGACCATGAGGAAGGCGATTCCCCAATAGCCGCCGCTATCGATGAGGCGAATCACCCACTCGGTCATCGCGGCTGATCCGTCATGGCAGTGGGTTGCGGATCAGGCGGCGCGCGCCGCGAGACGCCGCTCGACCGCGTCCCAGATCATTGCGCCGCTGTCCGTGCCGTTGAAGCTGTCCATCGCGACGATGCCGGTGGGCGAGGTTACGTTGATCTCCGTGAGCCACTTGCCGCCGATCACGTCTATGCCGACGAACAGAAGCCCGCGCGCTTTCAGCTCTGGCCCCAGCGCAGCGCAAATCTCATGCTCCTGCGGCGTCAGCTCGGTCTTGGCGGCGGAGCCCCCGGCAGCGAGGTTCGAGCGGATCTCGCCCTTGCCCGGTATCCGGTTGATTGCGCCGGCCACCTCGCCGTCGACCAGCACGATCCGCTTGTCGCCTTGGGTTACGTCTTTGAGGAAAGCCTGCACCATGAAAGGCTCGACCCACATCTCCCCGAAGAGTTCCACCAGCGCCGCGAGATTGCCGCCGTCCGCGCCAATGCGGAACACGGCCGAGCCGGCATTGCCGTAAAGCGGCTTCACCACGATCTCGCCGTGCTCGGCGAGGAATGCGCGAGTCTCGGCCAGACTGCGGGTAATGATGGTGGGCGGCATGAACCGCGCATAGTCGAGCACGAAGAGCTTCTCCGGCGCGTTGCGCACGGCGGCAGGATCGTTCACCACCAGCGTCTCGCGCCCGATGCGCTCCAGCAGATGCGTCGCGGTGATGTAGTTGAGATCGAAGGGCGGGTCCTGCCGCATCCAGACGACATCGACATCGCGACCGAGATCGAGGCGGACGGGATCGCCCAGCCAGCCGAAATGATCGCCGGGTATACGCTGAACGCGCACTTCGCGCGCCTGCGCGAACAGGCGACCATCCGCCCATGTCATATCATCGGGGCGGTAATGATAGAGCCGGTGGCCGCGCGCCTGCGCCGAGACGATGATATGAAAGGTCGAATCCCCGCCGATCTTGAGCGTTTCCATCGGGTCCATCTGGAATGCGACTGTGAGGGGCATTGATTTTACGTCTCCCTTGAACGGCAATCATCACCCATCCGTTCATCCTGAGTAGCCATTGAGGCCCTGAGCGTGTCGAAGGGCGAAATGGCGTATCGAAGGCTCCGCATAGATGGCCCCTTCGATACGGGTCTTCGACTATGCTCAGCCCCTACTCAGGGCGAACGGTGAGGATTGGAGGAGTATCACCCTCCATGCCAGACATTCTCCAGATGGCGAGGCGGACGGCCCGGCGCAAGCAGCATCACATCGATCCGCATATCGTCGCCCGGACGGAGATAAAGATGAGCGAGGCTTTCCGCCGCCGCCGCGACACGCGCCAGCCGCCGCTCGTCGATCGCGAGATCGAGCGCTTCGCCCGATGCCCGCGCCTTCACTTCGATGAAGGCAAGCATCGCCCCACGCCGCGCGACCAGATCCACTTCTCCGGCCCGCGACCGCACCCGACGATCGAGAATCGACCAGCCCTTGAGGCGCAGCCACCAGGCCGCGAGCCGCTCGCCCTGCCGGCCCTTGCGCTCCGCCGCCAGCCGGGCGGGCGACTTCATTCAGCCTCCCGCAGTTCGAGCGCGCGGGCATAAAGCGCCTTGCGATCCACCCCGAAGCGCCGCGCAACCTCGCCCGCCGCCTTCGAGACCGGCATGGTCTTGAGCGCCGTGACCAGCGCATCCTCCACCTCATCCTCTGAGGCGGGCGGTGCCTCACCGGGAGGCGCCACGACGATCACGATTTCGCCTTTCGGCTCACGCTCGGCACAAGCGGCAGCCAGTTCGCTCAGCGAACCGTCCAGCACTGTCTCGTGCAGCTTACTGACCTCACGGGCGAGCGCCGCCGGACGATCTCCCAGAGCGCTGGCCATGTCCGCCAGAGAGGCGGCGCAGCGCGGCCCGCTCTCGTAGAAGACGAGGGTCGCACGAAGACCCGCCACCTCAGCCAGCGCATCCCCCCTCGCCTTCGCCTTCGACGGCAGAAAGCCCATGAAAAGGAAGCGATCGCTCGGCAGGCCAGAGAGCGTGATCGCAGCAATGGCCGCGCACGGCCCAGGCGCGGTCGTCACCATGCGGCCAGCAGCGCGCGCGTCCCGCACCAGCTTGTAGCCGGGATCGGAAATCAGAGGCGTCCCCGCATCCGACAGCAGCGCAACCGATTCGCTCGCCATCCGTTCGATGAGGCGGGCGCGAACGCGCTCGTCGCTATGGTCGTGATAGGGGAGCATCGGCCGGTCCGATCCGGCATGGCGCAGCAGACGCGCGGAAACGCGGCTGTCCTCCACCGCGACCACATCAGCGGCCCGCAGTATCTCGGCGGCGCGAGGCGTGAGGTCGGACAAGTTGCCGATCGGCCCCGCGACGATATATAGCCCCGGCTCAAGTTGCGCAGTCATGAGGAAGTGAAATGGCAGAGAGGATGCTCGGGAGCAATCGGATGAGTGCCGCCCGGCGGATCGTTGGACTGGCCATGCTCGCCTTCCTGGCCGCCTGTTCCACCGTCGTGCCGCGCCCCGACGCGCCAAAGGCCCCGCCGCCGCGCACTACCGACCAGTCCGGCGTGATCCCCGGCCTGCCGCAGGACAATGAGCGCCACCGCGTCGCGCTGCTCGTGCCCATGACGGGGACCAATGCGGGCGTGGGCAAATCGATCGCCAATGCGACCACGCTGGCAATGCTCGACACCAAGACCGAGAAGGTCCGCATCACCAGCTACGACACTGCCGCCGGCGCGGCAGGCGCCGCCCAGCGGGCAATCCGGGATGGCAACCGGCTGATTCTGGGACCGCTCACTGCCGAGGAAGTGCGCGCCGTCGCACCCGTGGCAAAGGCTGCGGGCGTGCCGGTCATCAGCTTCTCCAACGACGTGTCCGTCGCTGGCAACGGCGTCTTCCTGCTCGGTTATTCGCCAAACCAATCGGTCGAGCGCGTGGTGCGCTTCGCCCGTGGCAAGGGCCTCTCGAAGTTCGCGGCGCTGGTGCCTCGTGGCGTCTATGGCGAGCGGGCGGGCGGCGCCTTCCTGCGCGAAGTGCAGGCGAGCGGCGGGACGCTGGTATCCATGGAAACCTTTGACCGGGCGCCCGGATCGGTCGCGGCGGCAATCAAGAAACTCGGCGCAAGCTCCAGCTATGACGCGCTGCTCATCGCCGATGTTGGGCGGATCGCGGTGCAGGCCGCGCCGCTCGTGCGGGCCAATGGCGGGGGCGATGCCCGTCTGCTCGGCACGGAACTGTGGAACACGGAGACCAGTCTGGGCGCGACACCGGCCCTGCGCGGCGCTTGGTTCGCCAGCGTCTCCAACGGCCTCTACCGCACGCTCTCGGGCAAATATCGCACCAGCTATGGCAGCGCGCCCTATCGCCTTGCCTCGCTGGGCTATGATTCGGTGCTGCTGACCGTGCGCGTGGCGCAGGACTGGAAAGTGGGAACGCCCTTCCCCACCGCCCGCCTCACCGATGCCGACGGCTTTGCTGGCATTGACGGCGCCTTCCGCTTCGGCCGCGACGGCATCGCGGAGCGCGCGCTGGAAGTGCAGGAAGTGACCGCCGCCGGCACCAGCATCGTGGACGCGGCGCCGAGGGGGTTCACGAAGTAGCGCTCGGCCTCACAGACGCGGCTTGAAGTTTTCGCGCGGAGGCGCGGAGACCGCAGATAGACGCTGGTCGCCTTATGAAGCACCCTGCCAAAAGGCGGGGATGGATGCTGAAACAAGTTCAGCATGACGATGCTTTGGGGAAAAAGAAAAGGGAGGCACAAGGCCTCCCTTCCTTTATCTCAGTCTTGGAAAATCCCTTACAGGATCGACTGGCCGGTCTTGGCCCAGTCCGCCTCGAACTGGGCGAGGCCCTTGTCCGTCAGCACATGGTTCACCAGCGACTTGATGACGGCCGGCGGGGCGGTGATGACGTCCGCGCCGATCTTCGCGCACTCCAGCACGTGGATGGGGTGGCGGAGCGAGGCAGCGAGAATCTCCGTCTCGTATCCGTAGTTGTCGTAGATCAGGCGAATATCGGAGATGAGCTGGATGCCGTCCATGCCATTGTCGTCATGCCGGCCGACGAACGGCGAGATGAACGTAGCGCCCGCCTTAGCGGCGAGCAGCGCCTGATTGGCCGAGAAGCAGAGCGTCACGTTGACCATGCAGCCGTCTTCAGTGAGCGCCTTGCAGGTCTTGAGGCCATCAATGGTCAGCGGCACCTTGACCGTGACATTGTCGGCGATCTTCCGCAGCACGGCGGCTTCCTTCATCATCGTCTCATGATCGAGCGCGACAACTTCCGCCGAAACCGGGCCGGGGACGATCGCGCAAATCTCCTCGATGACTTCCAGGAACTTGCGGCCCGACTTGTTGATGAGGCTGGGATTGGTGGTGACACCGTCCAGAAGGCCGGTCGCGGCCAGCTCGCGGATTTCGGCGGTATCGGCAGTGTCGACAAAGAATTTCATGGCGAAATGGCCCCTGTGCAAATGAAATCGTGCGATGAAATCGGCCCAATGAGGATGGCGCGATTGATTCGTGCCTCTCTAGCCGGAAATGTCGGGCAAGTCAGTCGTCGCGTGGCGATGCGTGGCTTAATACCGTCGCGTCCACTCGCCGGTTTGTCTTGGCTTCCCGCATCGCTACATGAGCGCCATGGCCCGCCTGCGCGTCATCCTGCTCAACGCCGCCCTCGGGCCGCTCGACTATCGCGCCCCGCAGGGTGTGACGGTGGCGCCGGGGCAGATCGTCATCGCGCCACTCGGCCCGCGCCCGCTGATGGGCGTCGTGTGGGACGAAGGCAGTTTTCCCGATGTGCCGGAAGTGGGCGACAACCGCTTGCGCCCGATCCTCGACATTGTCGACGTGCCGCCTATCCCCGCGCCGCTGCGCCGGCTGATCGAATGGACCGCCGACTATTATATGGCGCCGATCGCCGCCGTGCTGCGCATGGCGCTCGCTTCCGTCTCCGCGCTGGAGGGGGAGCGCACCGTCATCGAGTATCGCGCGACCGGCGTGCTTCCCGAGCGGATGACGCCGCAACGCGCGCAGGCCATCGAGCGGATCGGGGACCGGCAAGGGCTGGTCCGCGAACTGGCGACGATTGCGGAAGTCTCCGACGCGGTGGTGCGCGGTCTGGTGAAACAGGGCGCGCTGGCGGCGATCGAGGTTTCGACCGACACGCCCTTCCCCGAGCCGGACCCGGACTTCGCAACGGTCGACCTGACGCCCGAGCAGGAGAGCGCCGCCGGTGCGCTGGTCTCCGCGGTGGCTGCGCGCGCCTTCAAGCCCATCCTGCTCGACGGCGTGACCGGATCGGGCAAGACCGAGACCTATTTCGAGGCTGTGGCGCAGGCGCTGCGCATGGACCGGCAAGTGCTCGTGCTGCTGCCCGAGATCGCGCTCACTGAGCCGTTCCTCGCGCGCTTCTCGGCCCGGTTCGGCTGTGTGCCGGTCGCCTGGCATTCCGGGCTGCGCCAGACCGAGCGGCGGCGGGCGTGGCGCGCGATCAGCACCGGCGAGGCGAAAGTGGTGGTGGGTGCGCGCTCGGCGCTCTTCCTGCCCTATGCCAGGCTAGGCCTGATCGTGGTGGACGAGGCGCACGAAACCAGCTTCAAGCAGGAAGATGGCGTGCGCTACCACGCGCGAGACGTGGCGGTGATGCGCGCGATGTTCGAGGACATACCGGCGCTTCTGGCGTCCGCCACGCCTGCGATCGAAACGCGGCATCAGGTGGAGATCGGCCGCTATGAGGAGATCAGGCTCCCCGCCCGCTTCGGCGGTGCGGAGCTGCCCGAGATCATCGGCGTGGACCTGACGCACGATCCGCCGGACCGGGGGCGCTGGATCGCCCCGCCGCTCATGACCGCGCTCCGCGAAACGCTGGACAAGGGCGAGCAGTCGCTACTGTTCCTCAACCGGCGCGGCTATGCGCCGCTCACGCTGTGTCGCCACTGCGGCCACCGCTTCCAGTGCCCCAATTGCACGGCGTGGATGGTCGAGCATCGCCTCTCCCGCCGGCTCGCCTGCCATCATTGCGGCCACAGCGTGCCGACGCCCGACATATGCCCGGCCTGCGAGGCGGACGACGCGCTCGTCGCCTGCGGCCCTGGCGTGGAGCGCATCGCGGACGAAGTGAAGGCACTGCTGCCGGACGCGCGCACTGCCATCGTCACGTCCGACACCTTATGGTCTCCGGCGCGGGCGGCGGAATTCGTCGAGGCGATGAATGCCGGGGCGATCGACATCATCGTGGGCACACAGCTCATCACCAAGGGCTATCATTTCCCCGAACTGACGACCGTGGGCGTGATCGACGCAGACCTCGGCCTCGACGGCGGAGACCTGCGCGCAGGCGAGCGCACCTTTCAGCAGATCATGCAGGTGGCCGGGCGTGCCGGGCGCGGCGAGAAACCGGGGCGAGTGTATATCCAGACCCGGCTCCCCCAGGCGCCCGTCATCCAGTCGCTGCTGAGAGGCGATACGGAAGGCTTCTACCGCGCCGAAACCGACGCGCGCAAATCGGCTCACGCGCCGCCCTTCGGCCGCTTTGCCGCGATCATCATCAGCGACACGGATGGCGCGGAAGCCAAGGCAACCGCAGACCGGATCGGCGCACGCCAGCCGCGCATGGAGGGCCTGCGCATCTACGGGCCAGCCGCCGCGCCGCTCGCCATGCTGCGCGGCCGACACCGGCACCGGCTGCTCGTCCACGCACCGCGGACACTCGATGTGCAGGCGGTGATCCGCAAATGGCTGGCAGGCATCGACTGGAAAGCAAGCACGCGCGTTACCGTCGACATCGATCCCTACAGCTTCGTGTGATGGGCGAAGTCGAGACGCCGTGCCGCCGTCTCTGCGCGCTGGACGCGGAAAGGATTTGCACGGGCTGCGGCAGGACCATCGACGAGATCGTGCGCTGGGGCAGGATGACACCGCAGGAACGCCGGGCAATCATGGCGCGGCTGGACGCGGCGCTGGGCGACGATCCGGGCCGCGTATAAAAAGCAGCCGCCTCGCCGGGAAAGAAGCGAGACGGCTGCGCCCCTGCGACGGGGAAGCTCAAAATCAGCGTGTGGCGGGACGCCAGTTGATCCGCTGGCCCTTACCCAGCTTGCCGAAGTCCACGACCTGCTCACGCGAGGCAGCAGGCTGGGGCGACGGCGCCATGGCCGCCACGGTACTGCTTGCGGGCGCAGCCTGCGGCTGCCCGTTGCCGGCCTGACGGATCAGGAACTGCGCGCGGCGCAGACGCTTGGTGCGCGTGAGGAAAGGGTTCTCCGCGCTCGGCGCTTCCGCAACCATGCGCTCCAGTTCGCCCTCTCGCGGCGCAGGATTCGCAGCGCGGACAGTCGAGCGCTCCAGTCGCGTTTCGCGATCGGCCTGCGCCATCGCCATGGCAGGCGTTGGGACAAACACATCCTGCGGAGCACGAACAACGGTGGCCGCCACGGGAGCGGCGGGCGTGACGACCGTTCGCTCAGACAGGCTCTCATCATATGAAAGCTCGTCCGGAACCTTGCGACGACGGGTCGCGACCAGACCGGCGCCAAGGATCACAATGGCAGCGCCGCCGCCAAGCATCCAGTAGACGGAGCTGTTGTCCGCCACCACCGGAGCGGGCGGCGTTGCGGCACCCGTGGCGATCGGTGCGGGGGTCGTCACCACCGGATCGGAATTAGCCGGCTCAGTGGGCGCCGGGGCTTCGGCAACGGTCGCGGTGAGAGCAGTCGCAGCAGCGGCCTTCACCGAATCGGCTGAAGCGCGCGCCGTGGTTGCAGCGCTCTGGGTCTGGGCGGCCGCAGTCCGGCTGGACGCGCGGGCCTCCTCACGCGCTTGGGTGGCGACACGCGCCGGTGCGGTCTCAGCAGGCGACTCGCTGGCGACCGAAGGCGTGCTCTGCGCCACGGACGTGGGCAGGCTCGGCAACGGAATAGTCGCTGTAACAGCAGGGGTTGCAGGAGCAGCGCTTGGCGCGCTGGGCGTCATAGCCGGGTTAATGGGTGCCTGAGTCGTCAGCTCCGCGGTCGGCGTAGTCGAAGCGGGAGCGGCCGGCGCTGGGGCAACGTCCGGAAGCACCGGCGCTGAGACCTGACCGATCGACGGAGTGGCGGAAAGCGCCATGACAGCGGCAATCGCGGTCAGCGCTGGGCGGCGAGGGGTGAGTGCGTATCTCATGCACAATCAACCCTCGCCCTCGTTCCTCAGTTGCGAGCGCGACTCGGAAAGAGCGACGAATCGTTATGCGCAAGCCGTCAAGCTGAAACATTGAGTAACTTTATTTCTCCGCGACTCGGGAGACAGGTCCAGCGAGGGCCGCCATTGCTGCCTTCGCATCCTCTGCAAGACGCGCCATCGCTGTCGCCCAAGGCCCGTGGCCATGGCTAATGCGGGCCACGCCAAGCTCGGCGAGACGCGCAATCGCCGGCACGCCTTCGCCCACGAGGATGTTGACCGGCAGGGGCGAACGTTCGCAGAGTCGGCCGATTAGCGCCTCCTCATAGACGAAAGGCACGAACAGACTGTCGGCCCCGGCGTCCCGGTAAGCCTTGCCACGCTCCGCCACCGCATCGACCAACGCAGCGTCGTGCTCGGCGCGCGGCGTCACGATGAAGAGATCGGCCCGCGCATTGATCCAAAGGCCAGTCGATGCCGCCGCCGCGATCCGGGCGGCTGCCACATCCGTTGGGAAGAGCGCGCGCGTCTTCGGGTCTTTATCCTCGATGTTGATGCCCGCCGCGCCAAGCGCCTTCGCGCGCCCGACAGCTTCGGCCACGCCCTCGGGCGCATCTCCATATCCCGCCTCCATATCTATGGTGACGGGCAGATCGGTAACGGCGACGATCTCTGCGAGATTGGCGAGTGCCTGATCGAGCGGGAAATTCTCGCCATCCTTGTGACCATGCGCGCCGGCCACACCCCAACTGCCGGTTGCGATTGCCTGAGCGCCCGCACCGGCTACCGCGAGCGCGGAGCCCGCATCCCAGATATTATAGAGGAGGAGCGGACGCCCGGGAACATGGAGGGCACCAAAGGCTTCGATCTTGTCGGTCATTTCCGGTTCTCTCTCTTTAGCAGCTCTTCCTTGCGGTCCAGCCCATAGGCATAGCCGCCGAGGCTCCCGTCCGAACGAATGACGCGGTGGCACGGAATAAGCACCGCGACGTTATTGGCGCCATTGGCGGACCCCGCCGCCCGCACCGCGCCGGGTCGCCCGACCGCCGCCGCGATCTGCGCATAGCTGCGCGTCTCGCCCGCCGGGATTTTCCGCAGCTCTCGCCACACTGCTTCCTGAAACGCCGTGCCGGCCACATCGAGCGGCAAGTCCGGCATGGTCGCGGGATTGTCCACCGCAGCAACCGCACCAGCCACGAGATCGCGCATGGACGCGCCGCCGCGCTCGATGGTCGCCGCAGGGAAGCGCCGGACAAGGGCCGTCTCATCCTCATCGAACGACAGGCGGCAAATGCCTTTTTCGGTTGCCGCGAGCAGCATCCTCCCCAGATGCGTCTCCACCATTTCCCAGCGGATGGTGACGCCCGCTCCGCCATTGCGCCACGCGCCTGGTGTCATGCCCAGCCTTTCCCCGGCATCTTCATAGAAACGACCAGGACCGGAATAGCCGGCATCATAGATCGCCTGCGTGACACTGCCCCCTTCGGACAGCGCATCCTCCATCCGTCCGGCACGGAGCGCACGAGCATATGCGGCAGGGGAAAGCCCCACTTCCCGAGTAAAGAGCCGCTGGAAATGATGCGGCGTATATCCGACCTCCGCCGCCAGCTCCGCGAGCGAAACCGTGCCGTCTGCTTCCCCCAGCAGCGCCAGCGCGCGGGACACTGCCTGCCGATCCCGCCCGACATCATCGGGCAGGCAGCGCTTACAGGGGCGGAAACCGGCGTCGCGCGCAGCAGCCCCGCTCGCGAAGAACCAGATATTCTCCCGCTTCGGTCGCCGGGCCGGGCAGCTTGGCTTGCAATAAATGCGCGTGGTCCGCACCGCGACGACGAAGCCGCCGTCCTTCGACCGGTCGCGCGCCTCGAACGCAGCGAAAGCCGAATCCTCGTCCAGATGATCTATTTCGCTCATGATCGTCACTGTCAGTCCTCCGTCATGACGACAAATTAGGCAAGAGGCGCGCGGCACGCGTCCCGCAGGTTGCGATCAAAGCGAGGACACATGCTTTTTCTTTGCGAGTGCGCGGGCTCCCGTCTAATTCAGCCCGATATGCTGGCACGTCTCGTCCTTCGCTTCGCCGCGCTTCTCGTCGCGCTTGTTCCGCTCCCGTCATCGGCGGACACTCAGGATATTGCCGCCACCTCGCGCTCCGTCGTCCGCGTGGCGCTGGTGACGACGGATGGGGACAATGCCTATTTCGTCGGCCACGGCTCGGGAATTGTGGTGGCGCCGGGCAAAGTCCTCACCAATGCGCATGTCGTGGAGATGACCCGGACCGAGCCCAACATTGTCATCGGGGTCATCCCGGCGGAAGGCACGCGCAGTTTCGGCGGCAAAGTCATTGCCTTCTCGCCCGGAAACGACCTGGCGCTTATCCAGATCGATGGCGGCGAGAACCTGCCCGTGGCCACCTTCTTCGCCGGAGCCACGACAGACGGCCAGAGCGTTACCGCCATCGGCTATCCCGGTGCGGTCGACCGGGCGCAGGGCATGGAGCTCAACGACATTATCAAGCCGATGAGTGCGGTGAGGACGGGAGGCACTATTTCTGCCGGCCGCTCGGCCAAGCAATATGACACGGTGCTGCACACCGCGCCGCTGGCGTCGGGCAACAGCGGCGGTCCGCTGGTGGATGCTTGCGGCCGGGTGCTCGGCGTCAACAGCTTCGGTTCGCTATCGGACGGCAATGACGCGGAATATGGCTTCGCCGTCTCTGACCGGGAAGTCGCCAATTTCCTGCGGCAGGCAGGCGTCCAGTTCCAGCGCAGCGCCGAGCCGTGCCGCAGCCTTGCCGATTTGGAGGAAGCCGAAGCGCTGGCCGACGCAAGAGCCAAGGCGGACGCGGCTCAGCGGGCGCAGCAGGAGGCGATCCGCACGCGCGAGATCGCGCTGAACGCGCGCGAGACCGCCCAGCAGGACATCATCGCCCGGCGCGAGAACATGATGGCGCTGGCCGCTGTGCTGCTGGCGGGCGCGGTGCTGGCAGGCGGCGGCGCCGTGCTGTCCTCCAGCCATCGCCAGCGCAAGCGGGTCAAGTGGCTCGGCATCAGCGCAGGCGTGCTTGGCGCGGCGGCGATACTCGCCTTCCTGCTCCGCCCGAGCTTCGATGGAGCAGATACGCCCGATCGAGCCAGCGGGGAGAAGGACTCGGGTGTCTCCGTGAACATTCCGCCGACGCAGAGCGGGAGCGGGCCACTGGTGTGCCGTATCGATCGCGCGCGCAGCCGCATCACTGTCTCGGAAACAAATGATGTGCCGCTCGACTGGCGCGAGACAGGCTGCGTGAACGGCAAGACGCAAATGGTTCAGGACGGAACGCGATGGAGCCGGGCCTTCGTGCTCAACAATGAGCCGACCATTTCCATGCGCAGTTTCGATCCCGCGACGGGCAGCTATCGCTCGGATCGCTATTCCGTGGACGCCGCCACGGCCGATCAGGCAAGGGAGCTTCGCGGCAAGATCGGCTGGGAAGGATGCACCAGCGACCCCGGCCGGATCGAGGCGCTGGGCCAGATGCAAGCTCAGGTGCGCGCGCTGCTCACCAATCCGCCGAACGAACGGCTGGTCTACCGGTGCGAGCCCGAAGCGCCGCAACCCTGACGGCGGAGCCTCATCCGCTCACGCAACGTTGCGCACCTCCTCGTCAAGCCGCCCGAACCGAACATGGAGCTGATCGGCCTGAAGCGCGATCGCGTCGGCAATCTCTGCCAGTTGGCTCGCTGCCTGCACCACGTCCCGCGAACCCTGCCGCACTTCGTGGGCGGCGACCGTCATTTGCTGCATCTCCGCCTGTACGGCGCCGGCTGCGTTTGCGACGCGCTGGTTCGACACCTCCTGTGTGCACACCGCGCTTTCCATCCGGTCGGCCTGGCGGCCGACATCGCCCGCTAGATCCTCGACCAGCGCCACGCTGGCCAGCACATCCTGCGCGGTGCCGGTAATTTCGCCGAGCTGCTCCTCAATGCGCAGGGCCGCGACTGCCGAGCTGGCCGCCAGCGCCTTCACTTCATTGGCGACGACGGCAAACCCCCTCCCCGCCTCACCGGCGCGCGCCGCCTCGATCGCGGCATTGAGCGCGAGAAGATTGGTCTGGCGGGCAAAGCCGCCGATCAGTTCGACTGCGCTCCCGATCCCCTTCACCACTTCGTTGAGCTGATGTGCGCGCTGCCGATTATGGCTGGAGTGAGAAGTGACCTGCTCGATGAGGTCGCGTGTGGAGGCAACACTTGTTTTCACCCCGCCCGCGAGCGCGAGCAGGCCAACCGTATCCTGCTGCACCTGAGTGATGCGACTCGCCGTCTCTCCGATCGCGCGCGCCGCATCATCGGCACGATCACGCGATTGCGAGGAGGAACTGGCAAGGCGGGAGACCATTTCCCGCATTCCGGTGGATGCTTCGGCAAGTTCCGCGACCAGACCCGACACTGTGTGCCCGAAGCTGGCGAGAATCTGATTCAATCGTTCGTTGCGCATACGATGCGCCTCGGCCGCCTGCTGCTGGCTGGAGCGAAGCCGCTTCTCCGCCTCATGCCGCTCCTCTGCCGCGCGGCGCGCCGCGCGCTCGATATCGTTCGCCGCATCCAGCGCGCGGGCGATCTTTCCAATTTCGTCCTTACGCTCCGTGCCGGGCGCTTTCCCGGAAGCCTCCTTGAGCGCGATAAAATCCACGATGGCGCACAGTGGCTGGACGATACGCGTGCGGGCTGCGCGTGCAAGACACAGACCAGCTGCTCCGACCAGAATCATGAGTACCACAAGTCCCACTTCCGCGACCACATCGACCCGGCGGAGCATGGCCCGCTCGGCTGAGGCCTGCGCGCGCAGATCCGCCGCCCTAGCCGCGAGCTTGCCGACGAAAAGATCAAGCACGCCATAAAAGTGCCCGGAGAGAAAGAAGTCGAGCTGGTCCTGATTACCGTTTTCGAGAATGCGCTGAAGATCGGCCAGAACCCGGTCCGTCTCGCGATGCTCGGCCGCGAAACGGGCGGCGATCCCCGGATTGGCAGCCGTCAGATCCTGCCAGTCCTGCTTTTGCCGCGTCCGCAATTCCGAGAGCGCCTGCGCGCCGCCGGACGCCCCGACATTCCCTGCACGGACTTTGTCCGCAATGCTCCAGCTCGTCTGATATGAGGCGGCGAGCAGCTGGAGCTGGCTCATCGGCGCTATGCGATCATCGACGAGACGGCCGATCACCACCCGGTTAAACGCAAGCACGCCCAGCTGCACCAGAGCGAGCAGCAGGAAGGCGCCGCCAAACGCCAGCAGGATGAGACGCACCTGCGATGCAATGGATTCGCCCATGTTCGCAGGCAAAAGGGCGGAAAAAGGTTTCGATGGGAAAGGCATGATTTCTAAGCGGCCCAATAAGCTTCGCGCGGTGCCGCATCTAGTTACCCATGCTTAACGACATCCTAATCCTAACTCATATTATCTTTGTTTTTCATGTGGATAGCTGTCACAAATCTGTCTTGAAAACGTCACAATGCGACCGCTTGAGCCTCCGATACACACCGGAAGCGGTGCTCCCGCGCGCAACTGGCCGCATTGCCGCCCTCGAAAGCCCAGCCGGGTTGCATCCCCGCGCCGCCCCTGCTAACCGCGCCGCGTGCCGGGGGGCGCTCTGAAGCCGCCCAATGCAGGTACGTCCAGATCGATCGATGGGAAGGGCTCAACGCGCGTGGAGAATAGCGGCGGTATTCAGGCTAGCCTAGGAGGGCGTTACGCAATTGCTCTCTTCGAGCTCGCCCGCGATGGAAAAGCGCTCGATTCGGTGGCGCAGAGCCTCGCGACGCTCAAGGCCGCGATCGCGCAATCGGCTGATCTCAAGGCGCTGACCACCAGCCCGGTCGTCGGCCGTGAAGCCGCCGGGCGCGCAATCAGCGCAGTGGCAACCAAGCTCCGGCTCGATTCGCTCACCACGAAGTTCCTCGGCGTGCTGGCGCATAATCGCCGCCTCTCCCAGACAGGCAGCGTCATCCGCGCATTCGAGACCCTGCTTTCGGCGCACCGGGGCGAAGCCCGCGCTGAAATCACGTCTGCGCATCCGCTCAGCCGGTCGCAGGTGACTGCGCTCGGAACGCAACTCAAGGCGCGCGCCGGTCGCGACGTCGCTCTCGACCTCAAGGTCGATCCCGCCATCATGGGCGGTCTGGTCGTCAAGCTTGGCAGCCAGATGATCGACAGCTCCATCCGTACCAGACTGAACACGCTCGCCCAGGCGATGAAGGGCTGAAGGCTCCGCACAGGGAGCTTCCACGAAAGGCTAAAAAGGCAAGGCAATGGATATCAACGCCGCAGAAATCTCCAAGGTCATCAAGGACCAGATCGCCAATTTCGGCGCCGAAGCGCAGGTTAGCGAAGTCGGCACCGTGCTCAGCGTGGGTGACGGCATCGCGCGCATCCACGGCCTCGACAATGTTCAGGCCGGCGAGATGGTGCAGTTCGCCAATGGCGTGCAGGGCATGGCGCTCAACCTTGAGGCCGACAATGTCGGCGTCGTGATCTTCGGCTCGGACGCCGAGATCAAGGAAGGCGATGTCGTCAAGCGCACTGGCACCATCGTGGACGTTCCCGTCGGCAAGGGCCTGCTCGGCCGCGTGGTCGATGGCCTCGGCAACCCGATCGACGGCAAAGGCCCGATCGTGGCCGAGGGCCGCAGCCGCGTGGAAGTGAAAGCGCCGGGCATCATCCCGCGCCAGTCGGTCAGCGAGCCGGTGCAGACCGGCCTCAAGGCGATCGACGCGCTGGTGCCCGTCGGCCGTGGTCAGCGCGAGCTCATCATCGGTGACCGCCAGACCGGCAAGACCGCTGTCGCCATCGACACCTTCATCAACCAGAAGGGCGTCAACGCGGGCGACGACGAGAAGAAGAAGCTCTATTGCATCTATGTCGCCGTCGGCCAGAAGCGCTCGACCGTGGCGCAGATCGTCCGTCAGCTCGAAGAGAATGGCGCGATGGAATATTCCATCGTCGTGGCCGCCACCGCTTCCGAGCCCGCTCCGCTCCAGTTCCTCGCGCCCTATACCGGCGCTGCGATGGGCGAGTATTTCCGTGACAATGGCATGCATGCCGTGATCGTTTATGACGATCTTTCCAAGCAGGCCGTCGCCTATCGCCAGATGTCGCTGCTGCTGCGCCGCCCGCCGGGCCGCGAAGCCTATCCGGGCGACGTCTTCTATCTGCACAGCCGTCTGCTCGAGCGCGCGGCGAAGATGAACGACAGCCAGGGCGGCGGCTCGCTGACCGCGCTGCCGATCATCGAGACGCAGGCCGGCGACGTGTCCGCCTACATCCCGACCAACGTGATCTCGATCACCGACGGCCAGATCTTCCTTGAGACCAACCTCTTCTATCAGGGCATCCGCCCCGCCATTAACGTGGGCCTCTCGGTGTCGCGCGTCGGCTCCGCCGCGCAGACCAAGGCGATGAAGAAGGTTTCCGGCTCGATCAAGCTGGAGCTGGCGCAGTATCGCGAAATGGCGGCCTTCGCCCAGTTCGGCTCGGATCTCGACGCCTCGACGCAGAAGCTGCTCAATCGTGGTGCGCGCCTGACTGAGCTGCTCAAGCAGCCGCAGTTCTCGCCGCTGCCGTTCGAAGAGCAGACGGTCTCGATCTTCGCGGGTACCAATGGCTATCTGGACGCCGTGCCGGTGAAGGATGTGACCCGCTATGAGGCCGCGATGCTGGCGCATATCCGCCACGAGCACGCCGGTATTCTGACCGCGATCCGCGACAGCCGCGATTTCTCGGACGACAGCAAGGCGAAGCTCAAGACCGCGCTCGACGCGTTCGGCAAGACGTTCGCCTGATTGGAAGACTTCGCTTTCCCACCGTCACCCTGAACTTGTTTCAGGGTCCATCTCTCAAGATGGAGTCAGGGCGGTGGGGAAGATGGATGCTGAAACAAGTTCAGCATGACGATGAAAAGGTAGGTTGAGCCACATGGCTTCGCTGAAGGAACTCAAAGGCCGGATCGCCTCGGTCAAATCGACCCAGAAGATCACCAAGGCCAAGCAGATGGTCGCGGCGGCCAAGCTGCGCAAGGCACAGGCGGCCGCTGAGGCCGCTCGCCCCTATGCGCAGCGGCTGGAAGGCGTCGTCGCCAGTCTCGCCGGCAAGGTGAAGGGCGACAGCGCGCCGCGTCTGCTCGCCGGAACCGGCAAGGACGACGTGCATCTGCTGGTCGTCGCCAATGGCGACAAGGGCCTGGCCGGTGCGTTCAACGCCAACATCGTCAAGGCGGCGATCGTCAAGGCCAACGCGCTCATCGCGGCGGGCAAGACGGTCAAGTTCTTCCTGGTGGGCCGCAAGGGCAAAGCCGTGATCGCCCGCACCTTCCCCGGCATGATCGTCGCGGAATATGACACGACGACCGTTCGCGCGCCTGGCTATGACGAGGCGCAGGCGGTCGCGGAACAGATCAGTGGCCTGTTCTTCGAGGGACAGTTCGACGTTGCGACCCTGTTCTACTCGGCGTTCAAGTCCGCGCTCGCGCAGATCCCGACAGAGCAGCAGCTCATTCCGGTCGCAGTTCCGGCAGACGCGCCTGCCACTTCAAACGCGGCGGTCGAGTATGAGCCGGATGAGGAATCGATCCTCGTCGATCTTCTGCCGCGCAACATCGCGATCCAGCTCTTCAAAGCGCTCCTTGAGAATATGGCATCCGAGCAGGGCGCATCGATGACCGCGATGGACAATGCGACGCGCAACGCAGGCGAACTCATCAACAAGCTCACTGTCGAGTATAACCGCAGCCGTCAGGCAGCGATCACCACCGAACTCGTCGAGATCATCGCGGGCGCAGAAGCGCTCTAAAGCAGACAGGCAAGGCGCGGTGACGCGCCGCACGAATTGAGAAGGCAAGGAAGACGATCATGGCAACCGCACCCGAAGCTCCGGCCAAGAAGCCCCGCGCGCCCCGCGCCGCGAAGACGACCGCGACGGCCGCTCCCGTCACCGGCACCAACAATGTCGGCAGCATCGCCCAGGTCATCGGCGCGGTCGTGGACGTCGTGTTCCCTGACGCGCTCCCGGCGATCCTCTCCGCGCTGGAAACCGAGAATAACGGCCAGAAGCTGGTGCTCGAAGTGGCGCAGCATCTGGGCGAGAACACCGTGCGCACCATCGCGATGGATGCCACCGACGGCCTGACCCGCGGGCAGGAAGTGCGCGACACAGGCGCGCAGATTTCCGTGCCGGTCGGCCCCAAGACGCTCGGCCGCATTCTCAACGTCGTCGGCGATCCGATCGACGAGCGCGGCCCGGTTGGCGCCGAGCAGAAGGCGCCGATCCACGCCAAGGCTCCCGAGTTCGTCGATCAGGCGACCGAGGCGGCGATCCTCGTCACCGGCATCAAGGTCATCGACCTGATCGCGCCTTATGCGCGCGGCGGTAAGATCGGTCTGTTCGGCGGTGCGGGCGTCGGCAAGACCGTGCTCATTCAGGAGCTCATCAACAACATCGCCAAGGGCCATGGCGGCGTGTCCGTGTTCGCGGGCGTCGGCGAGCGCACCCGCGAAGGCAACGACCTCTATCACGAGTTCCTCGACGCGGGCGTCATCGCCAAGGACGCGGACGGCAACCCGACGAGCGAAGGCTCCAAGGTGGCGCTGGTCTTCGGCCAGATGAACGAGCCCCCGGGCGCCCGTGCTCGCGTCGCGCTTTCCGGCCTCACCATGGCGGAGTATTTCCGCGATCAGGAAGGGCAGGACGTGCTCTTCTTCGTCGACAACATCTTCCGCTTCACGCAGGCCGGCTCGGAAGTGTCCGCTCTGCTTGGCCGTATCCCTTCGGCCGTGGGCTATCAGCCGACCCTGTCGACCGACATGGGCGCCCTGCAGGAGCGCATCACATCCACCACCAAGGGCTCGATCACCTCGGTGCAGGCGATTTACGTGCCTGCGGACGACTTGACCGACCCGGCGCCGGCCACCTCGTTCGCGCATCTTGACGCGACGACGACGCTGTCGCGCGCCATCTCCGAGCTGGGCATCTATCCGGCAGTCGACCCGCTCGATTCCACCAGCCGCGTGCTGACCCCGGCAGTCGTGGGCGAAGAGCATTATGCCGTCGCCCGCCGCGTCCAGGAGACGCTGCAGAAGTACAAGTCGCTGCAGGACATCATCGCCATTCTGGGCATGGACGAGCTCTCGGAAGAGGACAAGCTGACCGTCGCGCGTGCGCGCAAGATCCAGCGCTTCCTCAGTCAGCCGTTCCACGTCGCTGAGGTCTTCACGGGTATTCCGGGCAAGTTCGTCCAGATCGAGGACACGGTGAAGAGCTTCAAGGCTGTGGTCGATGGTGAGTATGACCATCTGCCGGAAGCCGCCTTCTACATGGTCGGCGGCATCGAGGAAGCGATCGAGAAGGGCAAGAAGCTGGCGGCGGAGGCCGCCTGACTTGATCGCCTGAAGGGATCGGGCTAGCCTCTCCTCCTGCACCCGACAAAAGCCGGGGCAAAGGAGAGGATGCCATGGTCCATTGGCCGATACGGACGCGCGGGCCTCAACGCCCGTTCGTCGTGAAGGAAACGACCCGGGATGTCGTCGCGATCGCGGGGATATTCGGAGGATTGGCGGTCGCTGCACTGGTCGTCGATTTCTGCATCACCTGCGTGATGTTTTAGGAAATCGGCCAGCGCCGGCCGCTGACGCACAGGACAGGTTTGGCGGACATGGCACTGCATTTTGAACTGGTTACCCCGCAAAAGCTCGTTCTCTCGCAGGACGTGCACATGGTCGTCGTGCCTGGCAGCGAGGGCGAGTTCGGCGTGCTGGAAGGTCATGCGCCTTTCATGTCGACGATCAAGGATGGCACGCTGAAGGTCTATGCCACCGCCAATGCCGAGCCGCAGAGCATCGCCATCGAGGGCGGCTTTGCGGAAGTGAGCGAGACAGGCCTCACCGTTCTGGCTGAGCGGGCAGAATAAGGCGATTGTCCGCGATCGGCAACGATCGCAGCAGCAGGACTGGCGAGCAGCGCAAGCCCCTGCCAGCTATTTTCAAAGGGAGCGAAAGTCCTCAACGAGCCTGGAAATGGTCCGTTTTTTTCTTCTAGAGCATTTTCGGGCGGAAAACCGGTTCCCACTTTTCCTGAAAATGCCAGGATTCCTACGATTGAGCATTTTCGGGCGGAAAACCGGTTCCCACTTTTCCTGAAAATGCTCTAGGTGCCCGGCATGACCGACATGGCCCGCATCCGTAATTTCTCCATCATTGCTCACATCGACCATGGCAAGTCGACGCTCGCCGACCGGCTGATCCAGCGCACGGGCGGACTGTCCGACCGCGAGATGACCGCCCAGGTCCTCGATAACATGGACATCGAGAAAGAGCGCGGCATCACCATCAAGGCGCAGACCGTGCGCCTCGACTACAAGGCGAGCGACGGCGAGACCTATGAGCTGAACCTCATGGACACGCCCGGCCATGTCGACTTCGCCTATGAAGTTTCGCGCAGCCTCGCTGCCTGTGAAGGCGCGCTGCTGGTGGTGGACGCGGCGCAGGGCGTGGAAGCGCAGACACTGGCGAACGTCTACCAGAGCATCGAGCATGACCACGAGATTGTGCCGGTCATCAACAAGATCGATCTGCCCGCCGCTGAGCCTGAGAAGGTGAAGGCGGAGATCGAGGACGTGATCGGCATCGACGCCAGCGAAGCCGTTCTCGCCAGCGCGAAGGCCGGCATCGGCATCGACGAGATCCTCGAGGCAATCGTCAAGAAAATCCCCGCTCCGAAGGGCGACCGCGACAAGCCACTGGAAGCGATGCTCGTCGATTCATGGTACGACCCCTATCTCGGCGTTGTGATCCTCGTGCGCGTCATCAACGGCGTGCTGAAGAAGGGCCAGAACATCAAGTTCATGATCGGCGGCACGGAGCATCTGGTCGACCGCGTCGGCTGCTTCCGCCCGAAGATCGAGACGCTACCCGAGCTTGGCCCCGGCGAGATCGGCTTCATCACCGCGCAGATCAAGGAAATCACGCAGACCCGCGTGGGCGACACGATCACCACGGTGAAGAACGGCGCGACCACACCCCTGCCCGGCTTCAAGGAAGTGCAGCCAGTGGTTTTCTGCGGGCTCTTCCCGGTCGATGCGGCGGACTTCGAGAAGCTGCGTGAGAGCATTGCCAAGCTGCGCCTAAACGACGCGAGCTTCTCCTTCGAGATGGAGAGCAGCGCGGCGCTGGGCTTCGGTTTCCGCGCGGGCTTCCTTGGCCTGCTGCACCTCGAGATCATTCAGGAGCGGCTGACCCGCGAGTATGATCTCGACCTCATCACCACCGCGCCCTCGGTCGTCTATCGCATCCAGCTGCGCAAATCGAAAACCGAGGACGCGCGCGAGATCCTGCTGCACAATCCGGCCGACTATCCCGACCCCAGCCGCATCGAGCAGATCGACGAGCCGTGGATCAAGGCGACGATCTACACGCCCGACGAGTATCTGGGCAGCATCCTGAAGCTCTGCCAGGACCGGCGCGGCATCCAGACCGGCCTTACTTATGTGGGCGGGCGCGCACAGGTGAGCTACGAACTGCCGCTCAACGAAGTGGTGTTCGATTTCTACGACCGGCTGAAGTCGATCAGCCGGGGCTATGCCAGCTTCGACTATGAGCAGATCGGCCTGCGTGAGGGCGACCTCGTGAAGATGAGCATCCTCGTCAACAACGAGCCGGTCGACGCGCTCAGCATGATCGTCCATCGCGGCGTCGCCGAGGAGCGCGGTCGCCACATGTGCGAACGGCTGAAGGACCTCATCCCCCGCCACCTCTTCAAGATCCCCATTCAGGCGGCGATCGGCGGTAAGGTGATTGCGCGCGAGACCATCGCGGCAATGCGCAAGGACGTGACCGCCAAATGCTATGGCGGTGACATCACCCGCAAGAAGAAGCTTCTGGAGAAGCAGAAGAAGGGCAAGGCGCGGATGCGCGAATATGGCTCCGTGCAGATTCCGCAGGAAGCCTTCATCGCGGCGCTCAAAATGGGGGACGACAATTGAGCGAGAATAGCGACGACTATGTGTTCGATGAGGCGAGCGGCGAGTGGATGCCCGCCTCTGAGCTTGCCGCCAAGCAGGGCGCGGCGGATGCGGTCGAGGTCCGCGACGCGGTCGGCAATCTGCTGGCCGATGGCGATCAGGTAACCCTCATCAAAGATCTGACCGTGAAGGGCGCGGGGCAGACGCTCAAGCGCGGCACGCTCATCAAGTCGATCCGCCTCACCGGCGACGCGCAGGAAATCGACTGCCGCTATGACGGCATCAAGGGGCTGGTACTGCGCGCCGAGTTCGTGAAGAAGCGCTGAGCTGACATTCAGTTCTGGCGTGTCGATCCGTCCCAAGTCGGCGGCTCAGGAAAAGGACGAGGGCTGATGGCGAAGAATGACGGTGCTCGCTTCGAGCGGCACAAGCAGCCCTGGACGGCGGACGAGCTGACCAAGCTGCGCACCCTCGCGGCCAAGGGCATGGCGCTGAAGGCCATCGCCAAGGCGCTGACCCGCAGCGAGGAAAGCGTGAAGGACCGCGCCAAGGCAGACGGGCTGAAGATCGCGAAGCTGCGGTAGGGCGGCTGGACCCCGCATCAAGTCGGGGGTGACGGCTAGTAAGCCCCTACCCGTCCGGCAGAGCATTGGTGTGATTCAGCCGGTCGATGATTTCGTCCATCGGCTCGACCACGGTGACGCTGCGCCCCTCGCCGAAGCGGATGCGGGTGCCCTCCGACACGCTGGAAATGAACGAGATCTGCGTGGCGTTGACGGCGACGGGCACGCGATCCGTGCTGGTGAACTTGACGAACATGGGCAACTCTCCTGCTTATCTTGTTCGCGTGAGATTAGCCGGTCGCGCGGATTTGACCAGAGCGCTCGACTATACTGTTCCGGGCAGCAATCTCGACCTTTCTCGATCCCCGCTCGAACCGAAGCGGGCCTTTAGAACAGATACCTTGTGATGAGGCCGCGCAGGCACTTCCGCCAGCGGCTTGACCCGAAGGCCGATCCGGCTATTTGTCTGACAAGTCGAAAGAGGAGGATGAGAATGGGCAATGGTTTCGCGCGACTGATGACGCTGGGTCTACTGGCGACGATCGCCGCCGTGCCTGTGAGCGCCCAGCAGCTGCCGGGCAAGGCGCCGGGATCGAACCCGATCATCCGTGACAAGTTCACTGCCGACCCCGCGCCGCTGGTGGTGGGCGACACGCTCTATCTCTACACCGGCCATGACGTCGCCCAGCGCGACGAGATGTTCAACATGCAGGAATGGCTGGTCTATTCCACCAAGGACATGAAGACCTGGACCGATCACGGCGCGATCATGAACGTCAAGGACTTCAAATGGGCGAAGAAGGATGCCTGGGCATCTCAGGCCATCGAGAAGAACGGCAAGTTCTGGTTTTATGCCGCGGTGGAACATGACGCCACCCACCCAGGCAAGGCAATCGCCGTCGCGGTCTCCGACAAGCCGACCGGTCCCTTCGTGGACGCCAAGGGCTCCGCGCTCATCACCAACGAGATGACGCCCAAGGGTACGCACAGCTGGGAAGACATCGACCCAACCGTCTTCACCGACGATGACGGCACGACCTACATCGCCTGGGGCAACCGCCAGGCCTATATCGCCAAGCTGAAGCCCAACATGATCGAGATCGACGGGGAGATCACCGAGATCACGCCGCCGCATTTCGAGGAAGGGCCGTGGATCCACAAGCGCGGCAACATGTACTATCTCACCTATGCCTCGCTCGACCGGACGACGCAGCGCGACGAGCATGTCTCCTATGCGACGGCGCCCTCGATCAACGGGCCGTGGACCTATCGCGGGCTGCTGACCGACGCAGGCAAATACAGCTTCACGATCCACCCCGGCATCGTGGAGTTCAAGAAGAACTGGTATCTCTTCCTGCACAACGCGACGCTGGCCGTGGGCGATCAGAGCGGCGCGATCGGCCGGCGCGCAGTGACGGTGGAGCATCTCTACTACAACCCGGACGGCACGATGAAGCCCGTGGTGCAGACCGTGGAAGGCGTCTCGGTTCCGCCGAAGCCATAAGGCGCGGCGGGTCCAGGCGTAGCGGGCTAAGCGCTCAACGCGCTAATGCTTATCGCGGATGCGTGCGCCGCATCCGCACCAGCGCCTCGTCCAGCGCGGAAAGGAAGCGCGAGCGGTCCGTCTTGCCGAAGGGCGACGGGCCGCCAATGGGATCGCCCACGGCGCCCGCGCGCAGATCCGCCATGATCGCGCGGGTGGCGACCGCGCTGCCGATCGAACTGGTGGTGAAGGGCTTGCCATTGGGCGCGATCACCACGGCGCCGGCCTTGAGGCAACGATCGGCCAGCAGGATGTCGGCAGTGATGCAGATCGCCCCCGCGCCGGCATTCTCGACAATCCAGTCGTCGGCGGCGTCGAACCCATCGGAGACGACGACGCGCGCGATCAGATCATGCGCGGGCACCCGGATCGGGCTGTTGGAGACGATCGTCACCGGGACGGCGTGGCGGAAGGCGACCTTGTAGATCTCTTCCTTCACCGGGCAGGCGTCGGCATCGACCAGAACGCGGATCATGCCGGCAACCCTCAGCCCTTGCCGAAGCCCTTACCCCCAGGCCCGCCTTTGCGCGGCCCCTTATAAGGCCCCTTGCCCGGAGCGCCCTTGCGGAAAGGTGCCGGGCCTTTCTTGGCGAAGGGCTTGGCGGCATGCAGCGTGCTGCGATCGGCCGGGCCGCGCGCATCGTCGCGCTCGCGCTTGCCGGGGCGTGGTGCGTCCGACGGGGCCGGGCCGCGCTCGGCCCGCTCGCCACGGAAGGGACGCGCGCCCTCGTGGCGGGGACCCTCATGCCGGGCACCGTGAGGCGCGCGATCCCGCGAACCGGACGCATTGTCGCGATCATGGCGGATGTGGCGGGGCGCCTCCTGCGGCGGACTCTCAGAAGGCGCGATCTCGACATCGTCCTCGCCGCCTTCTTCCGCTGTGCGGCCCACGGTCGCGAGGAAGCGGGCGGCGACACCGGACTGCACTTCGAAGAAGGTTTCGTTCGCGGTGATGCGGATCGCGCCGATGTCGCTGCGCGTCACATGGCCCCGGCGGCAGAGCAGCGGCAGCACCCAGCGCGGATCGGCATTCTGTCGGCGGCCCATGTTCATGCGGAACCAGGCGCTCCCTTCAAAGCCGGCGCGGGGCGCGCGCGGACCGGCGGCGCCCGTATCGGGCAGCAAATCCTCTGGCTCGGGCAGTGCGCTGCGGTGGACATGGACGAGCGCGGCGGCAATCTCTTCGGGCGTGCGCTCGCTCAGCAGGCGGGCGGCAAGCTCGCGATCCTCCTCGGCCACCTCGACCGGCGCGAGCAGGCGGGTGAGCAGGCGCTCGCTGTCCGCCTTGCGGATCTCTTCGGCGGAGGGCGGCGCGACCCACTCGGCGGGAATACGCGCGCCACGCAGCATGGACTCGACCCGGCGGCGGCGGGGATAAGGCACGAGAAGAATCGCCGTGCCCTTCTTGCCCGCGCGACCCGTGCGGCCAGAGCGGTGCTGCAACGCCTCGGCATCGCGCGGAATCTCGACATGGATGACGAGGCTGAGGCCCGGCAGATCGATGCCGCGCGCGGCCACATCGGTCGCGACACAGACGCGGGCGCGCCGATCGCGCAGGGCCTGAAGCGCATGGTTGCGCTCATTCTGGCTGTGCTCGCCGGAGAGCGCTACCACCGCGAAGCCGCGCTCAGTGAGGCTGGCATGGAGATGGCGCACATTGTCACGCGTGGCGCAGAAGAGGATCGCCGTCTCCGCCTCGTGGAAGCGCAGCAGATTGACGACGACATTCTCGATATCGGCAGGCGCGATCGCCATTGCCTGATAGCTGATGTCGCCATGGCCGCGATCCTCCTCCACCGTGGAGATGCGCAGCGCATCCTGCTGGTAGCGGCGAGCCAGCGCGACAATCGGCTTGGGCATGGTCGCGGAGAAGAGCAAAGTGCGGCGGCCCTCCGGCGTGGCGTCGAGCAGTTCCTCCAGATCTTCGCGGAAGCCCATGTCCAGCATCTCGTCCGCTTCATCGAGCACGACGGCAGCAAGCGCCTGAAGATCGAGCGCGCCACGCTCCAGATGATCGCGCAGGCGACCGGGCGTGCCGACCACGATCTGCGGCCCATAAGAGAGGGCGCGGCGCTCGGCCGAGGGGTTCATGCCGCCCACGCAAGTGGCGACGCGCGCGCCGGTGGCCTGATACAGCCACTCCAGCTCGCGGCTCACCTGCAGCGCCAGCTCGCGCGTGGGGGCGATGACGAGCGCGAGAGGCGTGCGCGAAGGCCGCGCCGTGCCATCCTCGGTCAGCAGATCGCCCGCCATGGCGAGGCCGAAGGCGACCGTCTTGCCCGAGCCGGTCTGCGCGGAGACGACGAGATCGCGCCCCTCCGCCTCAGCATCAATAACGGCGGCCTGCACGGGCGTGGGCGCGGCATAACCACGCGTGGCGAGCGCTTCGGACAGAAGCGCGGGAAGTGTTTCGAAAGTCATGGTCTCTTGCTTTTTGCGTTCCGCGACGAGGGTCAGCGGCGGCAGGGCATTATCGCCCGCTATGTGCGCGCGATAGGCGCCTGCGCAGGATTAAGCAAGGAAAGGTGGGTGGAGGGGGGGGATGGTGGCAGAAAGAGGCCAGGGTCAACGATTTTGTGCCCTTCTCGAAAAGCTCGCCCAATTCGCCTTGCATCTGTCTTGAAACCAACCAGCATGGCCCTCTGATAGGGCCTTTCACGCGGCGGCAACTGCTCTTGAGAATTTAACCTCCAGACTTTTCAATTTTGTCCAGAAAGCGGCCGACCCTTTTCAGTCGATCTTGATATTCTGACCAAGATGACATTTGGGCCGGACTTCCGCGCGGAGTAGAACGATTGAAGCGAATTGCGAACTCATCACCCAATCTGTCACCGACATACCCTAGGGCGCCGTGACTATAATTGTTTTTAGCAATCTGCGGGAGCGGAGTGCTCATCCCTGTATTGTAGGGGCCGGTAAGGTCGGATGCACGCGCAGCTTTAAAAACAGAAGTCCGCTGATCATTCGTAGGAAGCGCGAAAATCGGCCCGTCAGACGTCTCGCGTGGCGGCGCGGTTTCATTGGCGTTTCCTCTGGTAGCGTTCAGAAGCATAACTAGAACCAGCGGCAACTCGATTGGGACCTTAAGCTCCCAGCCCACCACGAATAATCGTAAGCCATCTAAAACGGCTAAGGCTTCTCTCGGCGTCGCTCCCCAATCAGTGAGCAGTTCGCCCGCCAGCTCCACCTGATTTGCTTCGACGGACCGCCCATCGGCCCATAGTGGAGGTGAGCAAAAGGTAATCTCTGTGAAGGGTATCCAAGCAAAGTACTTTACCACCAGTTCCTTTATAGACAGGCGTCTTAGTTCGTAATGCCGAGTAAAAAAACGACGAAGGTAGTCGGCTGCGTTGAATCCCGCTCCATAAACGGCTTTGACGCTCTCAGCGAGTTGGCTGCCATGGAGCGCTATAATGAAGACCACACCGGGAACATCGAAAAGGTGCTTGATTTCCTCGAGTATCCCGATGGCATAACTAGGTCGACACCTATCCAGTTCGTCGATGATGACGAAAATGGGTGAGGTTCGCGAGTCATCCGAAGCGCTGGAAATGCTGGTTGCTAGTTGCCGTAAGCTGCCCTTAAACTTCTCGCGAGATTTCTGCCGGGCACGATACTGATCTAGTAGAGCTCTTCCCGCAGTATCAACCATCTCGCTGACGTCCTCGGCGAGGTTTTCACCCAAATCACGAACTAGTTCACCGGCCTCGCCAGAAAACTGATCGCCTATGTGTCGTGCTACGAGTTTCCCTCCCAAACCAACGACTGCTTTACCCATGATTGGGAGTGCGGCACGCGTAAGCTCCGCCATTTTTCTGCTAATCGTCTTCGACGCGAGAAATGGCTGAAGTGCATCGTCTAGCGCCGCCATGATTGAGACAAGCGGCTCTTGATTGGCATCGTCGATCCACGCGTCCACGAACGCTACTGGATGGTTCAAACCGAGTTGCCGGCGAAATCGGTCCAAAAACCAGCTTTTCCCTTCTCCGTATTTGGAGTCTAGAGCAAGCACGACGGCCTGCTCCCGACCTTGATCGGCGAGGGCTTCACTTTCTGACCTAAGAAATCGCTCCAGCACGCGTGCTTCTGACTGGCGCCGAAGCATATCGCCTTCCCAAATTTTACCGAGGGGATCGCTTTCAGATGCGGTCATCTTTCCTCCGAGCACAGTATCATCTGCAATAGAGCACGGCGCCAAGTTCTCAAAAACTCGGCGGGTGTACTCACATTCTCATTTTGTAGCGATGTTCTGCTCTGATCGCTGCCGCTAACGCGCCCATTCCGCAATAGTTTACTGCCGGAGCTACGTACCTCCGTTTCAACTCCTCGATGGTGACTGGATTCCCGCGTGCGCGGGAATGACGAGGAAGGGTTTTCGCAATCCCGCCCTGCCTTGCAGAACACCAATCTCACAATGGGGCGACCTCAAAACCACACCTCTCGCATTAACCACAAACTGCGATTGAGGGCGGGGTGCGCTGCTGATATGGGGCGGCGAAATCTATATCTAAGGAATCTGACAAGTGGCGCTTTTCTCCCGTTTTTCCGCCGTTGCCGCTGGCCTCGTCCTGTCGTGCACTGCAGTTTCGTCCGCGCAGGCGGCGAGCGCCATCGACTATGACGTGGTGGCCTTTGGTAACTTTACTTCGTCGAATACCGAAGTGAACGGCGCCCTGGCGGTGGGCGGGAACGCGAACCTCGCCAACTTCAGCGTCGGCAAGGACCTCGCGGCTGGATACACGGGCGCAGCGCTCGCAGTAGGTCAGAACCTCACCTACAACAACGGTCAGGTCTTCCGGGGCAATGCCGTTGTGGGCGGCACGATCACGGCCAGCGGCTTCAATGTGCTGAATGGCACGGCAACCCAGAACGCCGCCTCGCCGGTCAACTTCGGGTCCGAGTTCACGCGGCTCAGCGACATCTCGACGTTCATCGCGGGCCTGGAGAATAACGGCACGGTCACGAAGCCGGGCGCGCTTCGCCTGACGGGCACGAATTCCACGCTGAACGTGTTCACGCTCGACGCGGCGAACCAGAATTTCGGCAGCGGCTTCGAGCTGTTCATCCCTGAAGGCTCGGTGGCCGTAATCAACGTCACCGGCACGTCGTTCACGACGCAGTATCCCGGCCAGTTCTCGATCAACGGAAAGACGATCGTCAACAATAGCGCCGGCCTTGCTTCGTCGATCCTGTTCAACTTCGCCGACGCGACCGACATCACCCTGATGGGCAGCTGGGCGGGCAACATCCTCGCGCCGAATGCCAATGTCACGGCCGCGAATGGCGGCTTCTTCGGATCGCTGATCGCGAACAATGTGACGAGCAGCACCGAGTTCTACATGGGCCGCTTTTCCGGCTATGACCGGATCACGCCGCCCGCCGTGCCCGAACCCGCGACCTGGGCGATGATGATTGCCGGCTTCGGCTTTGTCGGCTCGATGATGCGCCGTCGCACCGCGAAGGCCGCCGTCGCGTAAGCCAACGCCGCGAGCAAACAAAAGCCCGCCTGGAGCGATCCGGGCGGGCTTTTTGTTGGCGCCAGTTGTTGAGCTCGGGCATCAAGCGAAGCGGAAGGCGGAAATGACCGTCGAGAGCACCTCGTCCGAATAATCGAGTACGCCCGCGCCCTGTGCGACGCCGGCCGCGACCATCAGCGGGATGAGATGCTCCTCGCGCGGATGGCTGAAGCGGGCATAGGGCGCATCCGCCCAGCCCTGCAACGCCGCGTTGCGGCTCGCGGTCGGGCTCGTCGTCGCGTCCGTCAGCCATGTGTCGAACAGGCGGCTCGGCTCGGTCGCGGCAGGATTGCCATAAGCGCGCATGTTGTGAAAGCTCATGCCGGCCCCGACGATGAGCACGCCCTCGGCCCGGAGCGGCGCGAGCGCCCTGCCTGCCGCCAGATGCAGCGCGGGATCGAGGCTCCTGTCCACGGACATTTCGACGATCGGGATGTCAGCATCCGGAAACGCGACCTTCATCGGCACGAACACGCCATGATCGAGCCCCCGGGAGGGATCAATCGCGGCAGGGATGCCTGCAGCCGCAAGCAGCTTTGCGGCACGTCCCGCCAGCGCCGGATCGCCCGGCACCGGATATTTGAGGGCATAGGTATAATCCGGGAAGTTGTGATAATCGAAGATAAGCTCAGGCTGCTGCGCGCCAGTGAAAGCGAAGCCGGCAGGCGTCTCCCAATGGCCCGAAACGATGAGGATGGCGCGCGGCCGGGCAGGAAGGCTAGCCGCCAGCCCTTCCAGATAGGCGCGCATGCTCGTCCACCTGTCCTGCGGATCGGGCATGAAGAAACAGGGACCGCCGCCGTGCGGGATGAAAAGCGAAGGCTGAATAGTCATGCTGCATATTTAGGTGTGCCGACCTATCGCAGCCAGTGCGACAAAACCGGCGGGACCGTTCTACTTTCTCGAAAGATAGGGGCTCGAAAGATAAGGGAAGGTGATCCCCGGCTTCGCTTCTGCTAGACCGCGCCCATGCAGACCGGCCCGCTCAAACTTCGCGCCCAGCTCCTGTGCGGAGACGAGATCGCGATGGGACCGGGCAAGGCGGACCTTCTGGATGCGATCGCCCGCACGGGCTCAATCTCGGCGGCTGGGCGAGATCTGGGCATGAGCTATCGGCGCAGCTGGATGCTGGTCGATGCCATGAACCGCTGTTTCGCGCAGCCTCTGGTGCAGACCATGATCGGCGGCGGCAAGAATCGCGGCGCACGCCTCACGACCGCCGGCGAGCAGGCGCTCGCGGCCTATCGCGCACTGGAAGCCAGCATTGCGGACGCAGCGGCGAGCGACCTCGGTGGACTGGCCGGGATGCTGCGCCCTGCGCCGCTGCCAGCGGCATCCGACCCGGAAAAGGGCGGGAGCGGCTAGGTAGAGTGGCTCGACCTTTCGCTCGAAATGAACGGTGGGAGAAAAGCGAGACAGTGAGCGGTCGCTCACCGCTCAAACGGCCGGTCAAACAACCGGCGAAATCGAGGGCGGCTATTCCGGATCGGCGGGCTTGTTGCCCCGCTTGCGATCCTCTGCCTCAAGGAGGCGCGTCGCCATGGCGAGCCAGGCTTTCTCCGCGCGCAGGCAGCGCTCTTTCACATTATCCAGGCTGGCATCGCGAGCGGCCTGGGCGCTCTCAGTTGCGCGGGCGAAATAGAATTCGGACGTCACTGACATAAGGCGACCTTTCTGCTGCGGTGCTCAGTCGACCATATCGGCGACAAGCTCTCGCAGGCGTTGCGGCGGCAGGGTGGAAGCCATCAGAGCAGGCTTCGCATGCATATGGGAAAGAAAGACCCTCTCCGCTATTCTTTTGATATTATGATATTTATTAATCACGATAGTCCTAGTCGGGCACTTTCGCCCGGATATTCATTCCAGAAATGAGGTTGATCTATAAGTGGCGCAGGAGCGCCGTTTCCTCTCCCTGCCGGCTCCGCGAACAAGCGGGGCACATAGCAGGGAGGAGGATGTGGCGGGGCCGTCTGGACGGCCCCATCCTTCAGGCGTCGGCCGCCGAAAGATTGACCGCCGACTGGCGGCCGCGCTTGTCGACTTCGAGCTCGAAGTTGACGCGCTGATCTTTCTGAAGGGTCGCGAAACCCGAGCGCTCGACAGCGCTGATGTGCACGAAGCTGTCATTGCCGCCGTCATCGGGAGCAATGAAGCCATAGCCCTTGTCGGCATTGAAGAACTTTACAGTTCCGGTGGTCATGAGAATTTCCTTTTCACGACAATAGTGACCCGCCAGCAGAGGTGCTGGCGGAGCGTAGAAGCGTGACAAAGGAAGAATCCGCCAACGGCGTCAAAATCCGTCGCATGCGACGATAGCCCCGCCAATATGGCAGAAATAGGCAAAATGTCAAGTTTTCAGGGAATCGCCGGGCGCGAGCATGCCCGCGAACATCGCCTCCGTGCCACTCACAGTTTTTCCAAGAAAGCGCCGGGACAATCGTCTTGCCTTCGTTGCGCTGCATTCTAGAGAGCATCTCTATATTCCATGAAATATAGAACTGGGGAAATCGGACATGGGTCCACGGCATCGTCTTTTCGCGTCCATCATAGGGCTGGCCACTGCGCCTCTGCCTGCCCTCGCTCAGGCTCCGGCGAACGAAGCCGGGGCGGCGAATCGCGAAAATGTGCCTTCCAACAGCTTTGCGCTGGGAGAAATCATCGTCACCGGGGCGCGCGAGGCAGACCAGCCGATCGTCACCGGCTCGATCGTCTCGGCTCCGGCCATGGAGCGGTTCAATCGAGTCAGCCTGGACGAGGCGGTGAACCTGATGCCCGGCGTCTCAGCCTCCAATAGCGGGGGATCGCGCAATGAGCGGCTGATCTTCGTGCGCGGCTTCGACCGCTTTCAGGTGCCGCTCTCGATGGACGGAATTCGGGTCTATCTTCCGGCCGACAATCGCCTCGACATGGGCCGGTTCCTGACACCCGACGTGGCGCAAGTGCAGGTGGCGAAAGGCTATGCCTCCGTACTCGACGGGCCGGGCGCGATGGGCGGCGCAATCAATCTCGTCACCCGCACGCCGACAAAGGCGCTGGAGGTTGAGGCGCGCGGCACGATCAGCCTCGACCGCGACGCCGACTATGCCGGTTACAACGTCTTCGGCCTGATCGGCACTCGACAGGACAAGTGGTACGCGCAGGCAAGCTACACCCGCAACCGGGTGGACCACTGGGATCTGGCCGGCGGCTACGCCCCCACGACCAATCAGGCGGCAGGCGAGCGCGACCTTTCCGACACGAGCGACTGGCGGGTGAACGCAAAGATCGGCTTCACGCCCAACGCGACCGACGACTATGCGCTGAGCTACACACGGCAGGAAGGCGCCAAGAATGCGCCGATAGAAACCACGGTGCCCCTCCCCGCACAGCGATACTGGCAATGGCCCTACTGGAATATCGAGAGCCTCTATTTCCTCTCGACGACGGCGCTGAGTGACGACGCAACGCTCAAGACGCGTGTCTATCATAACAGCTTCGACAATCTGCTGCGCGCGTTCGATCAGCGCGGGCAGACAAGCCAGACGCTCGCGAGAGCCTTCAACAGCTATTATGCCGACAAGGCCTTTGGGGGCTCGGCGCAGTTCGACCTTCGCCTGCCCGCCAATAATCGCCTGTCCATCGCCTTCTTCTACCGGCGTGACCGCCACGACGAGTGGCAGCAGGTCTTCCCCTCGGGTAGAACGGAACCCCGGCAGCGCACGGTGGAAGACACGTATAGTGCCGCGATCGAGGATGAAATCGCATTCACCCCCAGCCTCAGCCTGACGCTGGGCGCCAGCTACGACTGGCGCGACCTGGGCAAGGCGCAGGACTATGCCGGCACGCCGGGCGCGGCAGGATCAGGCTATGTCAATTATCCCCTTCGCAATGCACAGGCGATCAATGGTCAGGGCCGTCTCAGCTGGCATCCCGACGAGACCCGCGAACTTTATGCCAGCCTCTCCTCGCGCACGCGCTTCCCGACGCTGTTCGAGCGCTTTTCCTCACGTTTTGGCGGCGCGACGTCCAATCCCGATCTCCAGTCCGAGCGGGCGACGCAGGCGGAAGCAGGCGGACGCTGGCAGTTCGGGTCGATCCGGCTGGAAGGCGCGGCCTATTATGCCTGGCTGGGACGATGTGGTGTTCGCCTTCCCGCTGATCTTCAACGGTCAACCTGTGACTCAGAGCCGCAACATCGGCTCGGGTCGTTATTATGGCGCCGAAGTCTCGCTGGACGCACGGCTGGCCGACACGCTGACAGTGGGCGGCAATTACAGCCGGCAGGTGCGTGATATCGCCGACCCGACCAACGCGGCCTTCCGCCCGACCGGCGTGCCGAGGGACAAGGCCTTTCTCTACGCGCTGTGGACGCCGCTCGCCCGCGTAGAGATCACCCCCAGCCTCGAACTGGCGTCCAACCGCTGGACCGCCAATACCGCCGGCACGCGCTGGACACGGACCGGAAGCTACGCGCTGGCGGGGCTGCGCGCAGACCTGACTCTTACTGAGGGAGTATCGATCGGCGCGGGGATCATGAACGCGTTCGACGACAATTATGCGCTTGTCGACGGCTTTCCCGAGCCGGGACGGCGCTTCTTTGCCAGCATGAGCGCAAGGTTCTGACAGAGTCTTGCGCCACTCGGCCGGAACGCCGTCATCAACTTATCAGACATGAAGTGCCTACGGGGGTTTCGGGCGCAGTCCATCATTGCTACGCGGGTATCAGCAACGACCAGCGTCAAGAGGACTGAACCCATGATCGATCCGTGCTGCGCCCCTCACTCGCGCCGCCATTTCCTCGCCTCTGCCGCGACCGGTGCGCTCGTGGCGGGCGCTCTCGCCGATGCCGCCCCAGCCCTCGCCTGGCAGGCCCAGCCGGCGGGCGCCTCCGGGCCGGCCAAGGCCGTGCTCGAACCGTTCGACATCGCCGATGTCGATCTCGCCGAAAGCCCTTTCCTCCATGCGCAACGCATGACGGAAGCCTATCTGCTGTCGCTCAAGCCCGACCGCATGCTGCACAATTTCCGCGTCAACGCGGGGCTGAAGCCTAAGGCGCCGGTTTACGGCGGCTGGGAATCGGAGCCGACATGGGATGACATCAATTGCCATGGCCACACGCTTGGCCATTATCTCTCCGGATGCGCGCTGGCCTATCGATCCACGCGCGACAAGCGCTACAAGCAGCGCATCGACTATATCGCAAACGAGCTGGCGGCGTGCCAGAAAGCGGCGGACAGCGGCCTCGTCTGCGCCTTCCCGAAAGGACCGGCGCTGGTGGCGGCGCATCTGCGCGGCGAGAAGATCACCGGCGTGCCCTGGTACACGCTGCACAAGATCTATGCCGGCCTGCGCGACGCCACGCTGCTTGCCGACAGCGCCGCCTCCCGCGCGGTGCTGCTGCGCTTCGCGGACTGGGCCGTCGTCGCGACGAAGCCGCTCAGCGATGCGCAGTTCGAGACGATGCTCGACACCGAACATGGCGGCATGAACGAGGTCTTCGCCGACCTCTATTTCATGACCGGCAATGAAGATTATCGCGCGCTCTCGCAGCGCTTCTCGCACAAGGCGATCCTCAATCCGCTCGCCCGGGGCCGCGATCATCTCGACGGCCTGCATGCGAATACGCAGATCCCCAAGATCATCGGCTTCCAGCGCGTGTACGAAGCGACGGGCGATGCCAAATATCGCGACGCCGCGGCGTTCTTCTGGCGGACGGTCGCGCTCACCCGGGCATTCGCCACGGGCGGACATGGCGATAACGAGCACTTCTTCCCGATGGCCGACTTCGAGAGCCACGTCTTCTCGGCCAAGGGATCGGAAACCTGCTGCCAGCACAACATGCTGCGGCTGACCCGCGCGCTCTTCCTGCAAGATCCGCAGGCGGCCTATGTCGATTATTACGAGCGTACGCTCTACAACGGCATTCTCGCCTCGCAGGACCCGGACTCGGGCATGGCCACCTATTTCCAGGGCGCGCGGCCGGGCTACATGAAGCTCTACCATACGCCCGAGGACAGCTTCTGGTGCTGCACCGGCACGGGCATGGAAAACCACGTCAAATATCGGGATTCGATCTATTTCCACGGGGGCAACGCGCTGTTCGTCAATCTCTTCGTGTCCTCTTCGGTGAACTGGAAGGAAAAGGGCGCCAAGCTGACCCAGGTCACCAGCTTCCCGGAAGAACCAACGACTCGCCTGCGCTGGACGCTGGAGAAGCCCACTGCCCTGACGCTCAAGCTGCGGCACCCACGCTGGAGCCAGAGCGCGATCGTGCTCGTCAATGGTGTCGAGACGGCACGCTCAAGCGATCCGGGCAGCTATGTGGAGCTGGCCCGGACATGGAACAGCGGCGACGAAGTGGAGCTGCGGTTGGCGATGGAGCTGGCGATCGACCGGGCGCCCGCCGCGCCGGACATTATCGCCTTCACTTATGGACCGCTGGTGCTTGCCGGGGCGCTAGGCCGCGAAGGGCTGCCAGCAGGCGCCGACATCGTCATCAACGAGCGGAAATATGGCAGCTACAACGACGCGCCGGTCAAAGTGCCGCAACTAGCCGGCGATCCGGACAAGATCGTCGAGACGATAAAGCCCGGTGCGAAGCCGCTGGAGTTCGTGATCGCTTCGGCAGACCGCACCCCGGTGCGGCTCGTCCCCTATCACCGCATCGCGCATGAGCGCTATGCGACCTACTGGAAGATCGAACCCGCAGCGGTCTGAACGGTCAGGCGGGATCGAGCCGGATCAGCCGGCCGTTCCCGCCATCTTCCAGTATCCAGATCGACCCATTCGGTCCCTGCTCGACTTCGCGGATGCGGGCGCCAAGGCTGACGCGGCCGACCTCGCTGGCCGTGGTCCCCGTCACGCGAACACGCACTAGACCCTGCGAAACCAGCCCGGCGAGAATGAAATCCCCGGTCCAGCCGACGAAGCGCGCGTCGGTATATTGGATCATGCCGCCCGGCGCGATCACGGGCGTCCAGCTTACGAGAGGCGCATCGAAGTCCGGCCGGGTGGAATGGCGCGGCAGAACCTGCCCGTCATTGCCCTCTGAGACGACCCGCCAGCCATAGTTGGCGCCGCGCCGGATGAGGTTGAACTCGTCACCGCCTTCCGGCCCCATCTCGCTCTCGAACAAGCGGCCGTCGCTGGTGAAGACGAGGCCATAGGGGTTGCGATGCCCGAGCGACCAGATGTCGGGAAGCATGCCGCTCATGCCCACGAACGGGTTGTCCGACGGGATGCTGCCATCCGAGTTGATCCGTACGATCTTGCCCAATGTAACCTGGGGGTCCTGCGCAGGCGCGCCCTGATGGCGCTCGCCCGCTGTGATGAACAGCGTGCCATCCCCCGCAAAGGCCATACGCCCGCCGAAATGCCGCGTTTCGTTGTTCACCTTGGGCGTCTGGCGCCAAATGACGGTGACATTGCTCAGCGACCCGGCGTCCGCGCTGAGCGTGCCGCGCGCCACGGCGAGACCCGCGCCGCCCGAACCCGCCTCCGCATAGCTGAGATAGACCATGCGGTTGGTCGCGAAGGAAGGATCGAGCGCCACGTCCAGCAGACCGCCCTGCCCGGCGTTCACCACTGTGGGCGTGCCGGTCACCGTGCTGACGCTTCCGCTCGTGGTCACGAGACGCAGGCGGCCGGGCTTCTCGGTCACCAGCATCCGTCCGTCCGGCAGGAAAACCATGGCCCAGGGATTGTCCAGCGTGGCGATCGGCGTGCGCGTGACGGCAGTGACGGGCGTAGTGGGGGTTGGAGTCGGCGTGGGACTCGGTGTGGGCGTAGGAGTGCCGGGCACAGTTACCGGAGGCGATGTCGCGTCATCCGAGCCGCCACAGGATGCGAGGAGAAGCACGAGTGGTATCAAAGCGAGCGAGCGCATGTCTTCTCCTGCACGCAAAAGGGCGTGGCTGCGAAACGACAAAGCACCACTCATCGTTCCCCCCCGGACAGGGCGAAAGGTTCCTAATGAGCCGTTGAGTATGTCGGGGAAACATATGCCGGTAACGCTACCATTTGAGACTTTCAGGCCCGCAGGCAGGCTGCTAGTCAAGGCACAGGAGATCAATCACGGCAGGATGGGGAGAGGAATGATGCGTAAAACCGCTCGCAGAGCACTGGCAATCACGGCGCTTCTGCTCGCAAGCGCGCCCGCGCTGGCTCAGAACGATAAGATGGTGGGGATCGCCACTCCCGCACAGCCCGGTGCGATCACGCTCAACACCGGGCCGCTGCCCAATGCTCCCACTCCCGAGTCCTGGCACAGCCAGTATGGCAGCCAGTTCGCGCGCAACGTGCAGGTCGCGACGCTGACGCCGTTTCTGCCCGATCCCGCCAAGGCTAGCGGAGCGGCGGTGATCGTCGCTCCGGGTGGCGGGTTCCGCTCTCTCTCGATGGAGAATGAAGGCTGGGATGTCGCCAAGGCGCTCGCCGCGCGCGGTGTCGCCGCGTTCGTCTTGAAGTACCGGCTCAACCAGACCCCGGCGGACCTCGCCGCGTTCGCAGCGCCGCCTCCGCCGCCGTCCGCCGGCGCGGCGCCGTCACCCCAGCGCGGAACGAGCGGCATGATGGCGGCCATCGATCCGCAGATCGCCGACGCGCGCGCTGCCTTTGCGCTGGTGCGCGCCAATGCCGCCAAGTGGAAGATCGACCCTGCGAAGATCGGCATGGTTGGTTTCTCGGCAGGCGCGATGCTCACCATGGCCACCACGTTGCGCGGCGGCGACGCCAAGCCCGCCTTCATCGGCAGCGTCTATGGCGGCGTCACGTCGCTAGGCGATGTTCCGGCAGATGCCCCGCCGCTGTTCCTGGCGATCGCGGCGGACGATCCGCTGTTCCCCAACACGGGTGGCTTCAGCCTTGTGGAAAGCTGGCGCGCGGCCAAGCGCCCGGTCGAGCTGCATTATTACGAGCAGGGCGGCCATGGCTTCGGCATGTATCCCAAGACCACGACCAGCACCGGCTGGTTCGACGCCTTCGCACGCTGGATGACCATGCATGGCTGGATGAAGGCAAGTCCGGCACAGTAAGTCCGTACCGAGCGCGGAGGAGGGACAGCTGAGCAGCCGCCCCTCCTCCGCGTTCGCCTCTCTCAGAGTGAGGGGCTCACCTTCCCGGCAATGGCAAGTTCCAGCATTCGCCGCGCAAGCTCGCGCTCGCCCATGACCACCTGCTGTGCGCCGCGTCGCTCGAGATTGCGCACTTCGTCGTCCGAATGCGCGCGGGCAATGATCTCCAGATCCGGCCGAAGCTCCCGCGCCTTCTCCGCGATCGCGCCGGCCTCGTAGCCATGGGCAATGGCAATGAGCAGCGCATCCGCCTGCTCGATGCCGGCGGCGAAGAGCGTGCGATCATCAAGCGCGCTGCCCCGCACGACGCCCAGCCCGGCCTCTTCTGCGCGTTTTGCGGTGTCGGCGTCATCCTCGATCACCACGACGTGACAGCCCCGCGCCACCAGATCCCGCCCGATAAGATTGCCGACGCGTCCGAAACCGATGAGCAGTACTGGCCGCACATGCTGAGGCGCGATCACGCCGGTGAGCCGGGGCGCCGGAGCGTCGCTCTCTTCCTTCTTGTCGCCGCGAAGGATGATCGTGAAAATGAAGGGATTGAGGAAGATCGAGAAAATCGCGCCGGCAAGGATGAGGTCGCGCGCTTCGGGGGGGAGAACGCCCAGCCCCGTGCCGAGCGACGCGAGAATGAACGAGAACTCGCCGATCTGCGCCAAGCTCGCGGCAATGGTGAGCGCTTTCTGGCTGGAATGGCCGAAAGCGCGCACGATGAAGTAGGCCGCCAGCGACTTGCCCACCACGATGATCGCGACCGTGGCAAGCAGCGGCAGGGGCTGCTCGACCACCACCTTGGGATCGAACAGCATGCCCACGGACACGAAGAAGAGCACCGCGAAGGCATCGCGCAGGGGCAGCGTCTCCTCCGTAGCGCGGCGGGAGAGTTCGGTCTCGCCCAGGATCATACCGGCAAAGAACGCACCCAGCGCGAACGACACGTCAAAAACGAAGGCCGCGCCCGCCGCCACGCCGAGCGCAATGGCGAGCACCGAGAGGCGGAAAAGTTCACGCGAGCCGGTATGGACGACCCAGTGCAGGATCCACGGGATCGCCCGCCGCGCGACGATGAGCATGAAGGCGACGAATGCGCCTACCTTGAGCAAAGTGATCGCGAAGGGCAGCGCCAGCGACGCAAGCCCGCCCCCGGTGCGCTCCATGCCAGCCAGCACGGGCAACAGCACCAGCGCCAGCACCATCGCGATATCCTCCACGATGAGCCAGCCGACCGCAATGCGGCCGCGCTCGGTATCCACAAGGTCGCGGGCCTGCAATGCACGCAGCAGCACGACCGTGCTCGCCACCGAGAGGGCAAGGCCGAAGACGAAGCCGCCCATCGTCGACCAGCCAAGGACCGCCGCAAGCCCCATGCCCATGAGCGTTGCCGCCGCGATCTGGGCGATTGCGCCCGGCACCGCGATATTACGCACCGCCATCAGATCCTTGACGGAGAAATGCAGGCCAACCCCGAACATGAGGAGGATCACGCCGATCTCCGCCAGCTCGTTGGCCAGGCTCACATCCCCTACGAAGCCGGGCGTGAACGGCCCCATGATAACGCCCGCAAGCAGATAGCCCGCGATTGGCGAGACACGCAGGCGCATGGCAATAGCGCCCATGATGAAGGAGATGACGAACCCTGCGACAATGGTCGCGATGAGCGGCGTGTAATGGGGCATCAGATAGGGGGGTCCAGTTCTTTTATGTGTGAAATGGTCGCTGCCCGAAGGCAGCGACACGTCAGGTGGCCAAGCCTCCCGCAAGGCCGGTAAGGGCGAGGACGGCAGCCGCCATGCCGGCGAATACGGCAGGCATGAACCACCAGGGTGGCCGGATACGTCTTCTTCTCATCGCATGATCCCTTCGTGTTGAAACGGGGGTGCACGCGAAGATCATCGCGTGCGCTCAGGCGAAGCCAGTCGGAGGTGCGCGGGCGTTCTTCTTCGAAAAGAAACGCGTGGTCAGGAGAGCGAAGTGCCTGCGCGGAATCGCGCGGAGGCGGACAGCGGATATAGCGGACAGAAAGAATGTGGTCGCAAGCAGCGCAACCGCCGGCCCGCTACCGGCCGTCACTGGCGCATCGTCATTCGTCCTGCGCTGCGCGACTGCCGTCTCAGCCCCGGACTTCTGCGCACGAACACGCAGCGCCACAGCGCTCGTCGAAGGATCGAAGGCGGAGCCGGTCAGCCGCGAGGCGGGCGGACCGGAGGGAATGAGCGCCGCCGCCAGCGCGCTCGCCAGCACGAGCAGCATCGCGCTGAAAAACCAAGCCGTGCGCCTCACCGGGGCGATCAGGGGATTTCGCGCGATCATAATCTCTCCGAAACGAGGCTAGCGCAATATGGCTCCCTAGGGAACATCCGCTGGGGGCACGGGCAACATCGTTGCGCCGTCTCCCGGTTTACGCTAAGGGCGCGCCCGATGCACCGGCGCGCATGAGGCGTGCGGGGCGCCCAGCTATAGCCCGAGAGACCCTTAATGAGCCTCCGCAATGTGGCCATCATCGCGCACGTCGATCATGGCAAGACCACCCTCGTTGACCAGCTCTTCCGCCAGTCCGGCACCTTCCGCGAGAACCAGCGCATTGAAGAGCGCGCGATGGACTCCAACGACCTGGAGAAGGAGCGCGGGATCACCATTCTCGCCAAGCCGACCTCGGTCGAGTGGAACGGCACGCGGATCAACATCGTCGACACGCCCGGCCACGCTGACTTCGGCGGCGAAGTGGAGCGCATCCTCTCGATGGTCGACGGCGTCGTCCTGCTGGTGGACAGCTCCGAAGGCGCAATGCCGCAGACCAAGTTCGTCACGGGCAAGGCGCTGGCGCTCGGCCTTCGCCCGATCGTGGTCGTCAACAAGGTCGACCGGCCGGACGAGCGCATCCAGGAAGTGCTGGACGAAGTGTTCGACCTGTTCGTCAGCCTCGACGCTACCGACGAGCAGCTCGACTTCCCCGTGCTCTACGCTTCGGGCCGCAATGGCTATGCGAACACTGATCCCAGCCTGCGCGAAGGCACGCTGACCCCGCTGTTCGAGACCATCGTCAACCATGTTCCGCCGCCAGCGCTGGACCAGGACGCGCCCTTCACCTTCCTGGTGACGCTGCTCGACCGCGACAACTTCCTCGGCCGTATTCTCACGGGCCGCGTGACCTCCGGCACAGTGAAGATCAACCAGCCGATCCATGCGCTCGACATGGACGGCAAGGTGATCGAGACCGGCCGAGCCTCCAAGATCATGTCATTCCGCGGGCTCGACCGCGTGCCGGTCGACGAGGCGAAGGCAGGCGACATCATCAGCCTTGCCGGTCTGGCCGTTGCCACTGTCGCGAACACGATCGCCGACACCAGCGTGACCGTCCCGATCCAGGCGCAGCCGATCGATCCGCCGACCCTCTCGATGCGGTTCGCCGTCAACGACTCGCCAATGGCAGGCCGCGAAGGCGACAAGGTGACGAGCCGCATGATCCGCGACCGTCTGTTCCGCGAGGCGGAATCGAACGTCGCCGTCAAGGTGACGGAGAGCGCGGACAAGGACAGCTTCGAGGTTGCCGGACGCGGCGAGCTTCAGCTTGGCGTGCTCATCGAGACGATGCGCCGCGAAGGCTTCGAGCTTGGCATCAGCCGCCCTCGCGTGCTCTTCGGCGAGGACGAGAGCGGCAACAAGACCGAGCCCTATGAAATCGTCGTCATCGACGTGGATGACGAGTTCTCCGGCACGGTTGTCGACAAGATGAACATCCGCAAGGCCGAGATGACCGACATGCGCCCCTCGGGCGGCGGCAAGACCCGCATCACCTTCTCGGCACCGTCGCGTGGTCTCATCGGCTATCATGGCGAGTTCCTGAGCGACACGCGCGGAACCGGCATCATGAACCGGCTGTTCGAGAAGTACGGTCCGCACAAGGGCAAGATCGAAGGCCGCAAGAACGGCGTGCTGATCTCCAATGGCGCCGGCGAGGCCAATGCCTATGCGCTCGGCCCGCTCGAGGAGCGCGGCGTACTGATGGTCGGCGTGGGCGAGACGCTCTACGAAGGCATGATTATCGGCGAGAATGCCAAGCCGGAAGACCTTGAGGTCAACCCGATGAAGTCCAAGGCGCTGACCAACTTCCGCGCATCGGGCAAGGACGACAGCATCCGCCTCACGCCGCCGCGCAAGCTGACGCTGGAACAGGCCATCGCCTATATCGACGATGACGAAATGGTGGAGGTGACACCCAAGACCATCCGCCTGCGCAAGCGCTACCTCGATCCGAACGAGCGCAAGCGCATGAGCCGCGCCAAGGCGGCCTGACCTGAAGCCGTAGAGGGCGGGAGATTAGGTCTCCCGCCCTTTTTGTGTCAGTGGTTCCAGGGGGCTTACGTTGGCGCTGCGCGTTTATATGGGCGGCGGGCCCGTTCTCATGTATGCGGCGGATGCGCTGCGCGCCTATGACCAGTTCCCGCAGGCCGCGTGAGTCGCGCGCCACATCAAGGAAATGCCATGCCCCCCGCCGAACAGCGCCCTTTGGAAAACATCCAAGGGGATTGGCCGCGCCTGAAGCCGACCGAGACAGGCCTGCGCGGTCGCTGTCCGCGCTGCGGCAGGGGGCATATATTCGACGGCTTTCTGAAGATGCGCGACAAATGCGAGGTCTGCGGCCTCTCCTACGATTTCGCCGATCCTGCCGATGGCCCGGCATTCTTCGTGATGTGCTTCGCCTGCGTGCCGGCCGTCATCTTCGCGCTGGTGCTGCAGGTGAAAGCCGAGCCTCCCTTCTGGGTGCATCTGGTCACCTCCCTCCCCTTCCTCATCGCGACATGCCTGTTGCCGCTGCGGCCGCTAAAGGGCTGGCTGGTGGCGAGCCAGTATTTCTATCAGGCCCGGCCCGGCCGGTTGGTCGATGCGGAAAAGGAGCGCGACAAGACACCGACCTGACCTGAACGGACGGGTTGCCGCGCCGGTCTGCCTCCACGCCGCGACGAGGCGAGCGCGATGAACATACTCTGACAGCGCCGTTCCCGGCCGGTTCAGTCTTCTTCTCCTAATTTGAGTGCACTGGGACAAACGGCGCGAACAGGCCGCCCGCGCCGTCCCCACGGAAGAAGGAGATGGACATGACCCTGATGACCAAGCTCATCGCGGCCGGCCTCGGCATCGGCGCGATCACGGCCGCAGCAGCCCCTGCACAGGCGCAAACGCGCGTCACGGTTGGCTACAGCGACGGCTATTATGCCCCGGTGCAATATTATCGGGACGGCTATCGCTACGACCGGCGCGGGTACGACCGCCGCTATGATCGTCATAACCGCTGGGACAATCGTCGCGGCTATTATGGCTGGAACGGCCGTAACGGCTGGAACAATGACCGCCGCTATCGTCAGCGTTGCTGGACGGAATGGCGGCGCGACGGCTGGCGCGGTCGTCACAGAGTTCGCATCTGCAGGTAGGTCCGCAGCCTTTCCTGCAGCGCAGCGCCCGTCCACCGAACCCATAGCCGGAGGACGGGCGCTGCATCTTTTCATGGCGCCCCAGCCCGGCATTGACCCATTCCGATGGGGAAGCTAGGCGCAGGCCATGTCCGACACGCCTCCAGACCACCTCTCCACCAACCCGCGCAGCCCCCATTTCGACATGGAGGTGCTCAAGCGCGGCATCGGCATCCGTTTCAAGGACCGGGTGCGCACCGATGTGGAGGAATACAGCATCTCCGAGGGCTGGATTCGCGTGGCCGCCGGCAAGAGCCGCGACCGCTTCGGCCAGCCGATGACGATCAAGCTCTCCGGACCCGTCGAGGCATGGTTCGAGGACGTGAAGGACGCCGAGGCTGCCGCTACGGACGAAGAGGGCTCAGCCGAGGCCTGAAGAGGGGCCAAGGCCTGAACCGGCCTTGCCCGCGCTCCCCTGCCGCGATAGGCAGGGCTTGAGACAACGTTCTCTTCCTTAATCAGGAATTTCAGGACCGGGACGGCCCGGCAGTTCTTTTAACGGAGACTGCCATGCCGTGGATCATCCTGCTCATCGCCGGACTTTTCGAAGTCGTCTGGGCCACTGCCATGAAAAGCTCGGAAGGCTTCACGAGACCGGGGCCGACACTCCTCACGCTCGCGGCGATGATCGCAAGCTTCGGCTTGTTGGCCTGGGCCATGCGCACGCTGCCGCTGGGCACCGCCTATATGGTGTGGAGCGGGATTGGCGCGATCGGTGCATTTGTCGTCGGCATTGTGGTCCTTGGCGAAGCCGCGAACCCACCGCGCCTCTTCGCGGCGCTGCTCATCGTCGGCGGGCTGCTGATGATGAAACTCTCCAGCCCAGCCTGAGCAGACTTCACGCGGGCTCGACCTGCCCGTCTGCCACGCTGAACCGGCTCGCATCCCCCAGCCCTTCGAACAGGGCGGGCTCCGTGCCGGTCATCCATACCTGCCCGCCAATCGCGCGAAGCCGCTCGAATAGGGCGAGGCGACGGCGCGCGTCGAGATGCGCCGCCAGTTCGTCGAGCAGCAGCACCAGCGGTCGGCGGGTGCGATTCCGCACGAGCGCGCCATGGGCAAGGACCAGCGAGAGCAGCAGCGCCTTTTGTTCGCCTGTGGAGCAAAGGCCAGCCGGCTGACCCTTGGCGGCATGCGTGACGACAAGATCCACCCTGTGCGGCCCGGTGAGCGCGCGGCCAGCCGCGGCGTCGCGCCCGCGCCCCAGCCGCAGGGCGTCGGCGAGGTCATCGCTGCTACCGGAGAAGCCTTCGAGCGCCAGCAGCGGTCGGGCGAACGGTTCGTCATCTTCCCCGGCGAGCGTTTGAGTGAGCGCCGTGACGAGATCGGTTCTTGCGCTGTGGATCGCGTCGCCATGCTCGGCCATCTGCGCCTCCAGCGCCGTCAGCCAGTCCGGATCGGCGGGGCGTTCGCCAGTGAGAAGCGTGTTCCGGGCGCGCATCGCCGCCTCATAGCGGGCGCTGTGCGCTGCATGGGACGGCGCGAGCGCCAGCACCAGCCGATCGAGGAAGCGCCGACGACCGCCGGGACTCTCAAGAAACAGCCGGTCCATGGCCGGAGTGAGCCAGCTGATCGCGAGATACTCGCCGAGCGAATTGGCGGCGCTCTGTCGCCCGTCGATCCGCACCAGTCGCCGGTCCGGCGCGTCCGGCGCCGTGCCGGTGCCGATTGTGCCGCCCGCCACTTCCGCTGCAATGGCGAAACCGCCCGGCCCGTCCTGCCGGGCCATATCGCGCAGCGGCGCGCCACGCAGTCCGCGCCCCGGAGCCAGCAGCGAGACCGCCTCCAAGATGTTGGTCTTGCCTGCGCCATTGTCTCCGGTGAGCACGATCATCGGCCGCTCCGGCGAGAGCCGGGCCGTCCCATGATTGCGGAAGTCCGAAAGGTCGAGACGGTCAATGCCCATAAGCTGGCTGCGATAGCGCGCCTTCCGCCCTCTTGGCCACCGTTGACTTGCCCGAATGCCCCCTTGCACCGGCCCGTATTTGGGATCATCACCACGCTGGCTGTCGATCGAGTCAATCGCTTGATCCACGCCCCCACCCTTTTTGAGGAGAGCAAGGCATGACGCGCAGGACATGGATGGGGCTGGCCGGTAGCGCGCTGGTCGCGGCGGGCGCTCTGGCATGGAGCACGGCGCAGGCCGCATTGCCCGTGGGTGCGCAGGCACCGGACTTCACGACACGCGGTGCCAAGGCCGGCAAGGTGTTCGACCTCAAGCTCTCCGACGCGCTCAAGAAGGGCCCGGTCGTGCTCTACTTCTTCCCCGCTGCATTCACGCCCGGCTGCACTGCCGAAGCGCACGAGTTCGCCGAGGCGACTGACGACTTCGCCAAGGCGGGCGCGACCGTGATCGGCATGAGCGCGGACCCGGTCGACAAGCTGGCGAAGTTCTCCACCGAGCATTGCCGCGACAAGTTTGCCGTCGCCTCCGCCGGACCCAAGATCGTCGCGGGTTATCAGGTGCCGCTCGGCGCGCGCGAAGGCATGACCGATCGCACGACCTATGTCATCGGCCGCACCGGCCGCGTCGCCTATGCCTATAGCGCGATGGACTATCGCGACCATGTGAAGAACGCACTCGCTGCCGTGCGCTCCATGCAGACCGCGAAGTAAGACACGCGGGCGCCGCGCCGCTTCCCCGCCTGCGGATTTATCGTTAGGCGGCGAGCATGGCGCGGCCCGTTTCCAAATCACGACGCTTCCCCCGGACAAGGCGCTTTCTTCGGAAGCTCTTTTTCGCCGGGCTGTGCCTATTGCTGGTGTTTGCCTGGCTGCGCATCTCGGGGCCGGAGCGCGGAGAGCGGCGCACCGTCTCGGCGGCGGGCGAGCGCGTCCATGTCGCGGATGGCGATACGCTGCGGATCGGCGCACGCACTATCCGCATCGCGGGGATCGACGCGGTCGAGCTCAAGCAATTCTGCCGGGAAAAGGACGGCGCGGTGTGGAGCTGCGGCACCCGCGCCCGCGACGCGATGCAGGCGCTGGTCGACAAGGGCGGGCTGACCTGCACGACCCGCGAACAGGACAAATATCGCCGCGACGTGGCAACCTGTAGCGTGAAGGGCGTCGAGGATCTCGGCGCCGCGCTAGTGAGCGAGGGTTGGGCCGTGAACGAGGCGGACCGGGAAAGCGGCGCCTATCTCATCGAGGAAGCGCAGGCGAAGCGCGAAGGACGAGGCATCTGGCGCGGCGACTTTCAGATGCCCCGCATCTGGCGCGATGCGCACGCCTATCAACCCAAATCGGCGCGCTGAGGGACACGGCCTACGACGCCCTCACAGGAGCCCCTCCTCTACAGCCTGATAGACTGTTCTGACGGTGGCCCGGAAACCCAGCCGGCGTGCCAGAGAGGCATCGATATGGAGATACCAGGGGTCAGCCATCGGTTCGGCCGATGGCGCCATGCTTTGCCCGACGAGTTGGACCAATTCGTAGACCGTGGTCGGGGCGTCATCGGAAATATTGACGATACGGCCATCCATAACGCCGCTCAGCGCCATGGTTATAGCCACCGCGATGTCGCGATGATGGACCGTGCTGATCCTCTGGGCCGGGTGGAATGCGAACGCACTCAGATGCCCCGGCAATGCCTCCAGATGGCCATCGCCATCGCCGTAGATAAATGGAAACCGGAGAATCGACCAATTGAGTCCGCTGGCGCGCAACGCCTGCTCGGCAGCAACTTTGCTGGCGGGATAAGCCAGCTCCGGAGCGACGTCATCGCTTTCTCGACCGGGGTGGGATCCCTGCCTGTCGTAGACATGACCGGTGCTCGCCATGATGAACCGCGCGGCGGGCGCATGTGCCTGTGCGGCGGCAACGAGGTTGCGCGTGCCCTCCAGATTGCTTCGCCAGATCAGATCCGTATCCTGCGTCCGAAACACCGCCGCGAGATGGACGATCGCCGACACGCCCTCGACGGCCGCCGTCAGCGAAGCCGGATCAGAAAGATCACCCTCGACGGCCGAGACGCCGGCAGGAAGCGGCCGGCCATGGCGCACCAGTGCGCGGCACCGTGCACCAGCCTCGACAAGGCGCGGCAAAAGACGCGCGCCGACAAGTCCGGTTGCACCGGTTACGAGTATCGTCATGATTGCTTGTCCTCTTTCAATCGCAAGATGAGACGCTCGGTCGCTGCCTTGAGCACTTGCTCCGCAATCGCGGCATCGGCCTCGGCAACGCCGCCGAATGCTACATCATGGATGAAATCGAGATCGGGTAACGTCTTCCAGAGCGCCTCACCGGCAGGGGTCAGGCGCAACAGCTTACGGCGTTGATCGGCATCATCCTGAATCTGCTCGACATAGCCTTTGCGAACCAGCGCCCCGACGATGACGCTCAAGGTCGCCCGTTCCACCTCAAGCGCGCGAAGCAGTTCACGCTGCATGGTCGGTCCGCCATGAGACAGTTGATGCAGGACGTACCATTGTGTTGCGCCAAGATCATAGGGTCGCAGTTCGGCTTCCATCAGCGCGCGACCCGCAAAGTAGCAGCGCTTGGCCCATGCACCGATGGACACGCGCTCAGATTTGATTGCTTTGTTAGCCATCTAACAATATTGTTAGGCAGCTGACATATTGTCAAGGCCTATCGGCCTATGGCCCACCTTATGAGTGGCGGCGGGCAGTGATGAGGCAGACCGGGAAGCGCGCTAAACGTAAAAATCCCCAACTGGCGGGGATTTTACCTATCAGTCAGCAATTTCATCGTCTGAAATTCGCAAAAGCGGCCAGCCAATGCCCAGAAATGCGCCTGTTCCGCAAATTGGCACGCCTCCTGCAATCCCCTTGGCATCACCCACGGGATGGTCCCGAGGGCCAAGGTTCAGGAGAATAAACATGTCCATCAAGCTCAACCCCGCCGTGCTTTCCTTCGTGTCCGCGCTCTTCGTCGCCACGCTGTTCGTCGGCGCCGCCATCGGTCCGGCTGCTCCGCTCGCACTCGTCGCCTGATCTCCGGGGTTCGATCCTTTGGCGGATCGACCCGGCCGACTCCGTCTCACCAGAGATGAACCTGAGGGAGTATCGACTATGAACCGCACCTATCGCCTCGATCGCGCAAACTCCCGCATCATGGGCGTGTGCGCAGGACTCGCCAGCCGGTTCGGCTGGGACACAACGCTCGTGCGCGTCGCCGCCGTGCTGGGCCTTTTCTTCCTCGGCCCGGTCATGCTGGCCGCCTATCTGCTGACCGGCTGGCTCGCCGAGTAAGCAGCCGCCAGCGCGGAGGGGCTGGCGGGAGGTGCATTACCCTCGCGCGGCCTCCACCATCTCTTCGATTGCCGTGAACTTCTCGCGCGGGGCGCCAGCGCGTGCCCGCTCGATCTCGGCCCGTTCGATCTTCTGCCAATCGCGGAAGGTCACAATATCGAGGTCGCGCTGCGCGATCAGCGCATCCAGTCCGGAGCGACCCTGCTTTTTGCCCGGCTCTGGCTGATCCTTCGCGATCTGCTCGGCGATCCGGTACCCATCCGGCTTGTTTGTGCCGATAGTCCCGGTCGGCCCGCGCCGTGCCCAGCCCACGCAATAGAGACCGGGCGAAATCCGCCCGTCCACATTGGCGAAGCGGCCAAGCTGATCGTCATAGGGGACACCGGGAATGGGCGGCGTGCGGTAACCAATGCAACTGATGACCAGCCCGGCGGGAATCTCATAGGTCTGGCCCGTGCCCACGGCGCCGCCATTCTGGCCGAGCAGCGTGCGCTCCACCGTCATGCGCTCGACCTGACCGGCTCCACTGATGGCGACCGGGCGAGCGAAGAAGCGGAAGCGGATCGGCACAGACTTCTGCGGACTCGCTTCGGCGAACCTGCGCAACTCCGCCACGGCCTTGCGGTGCCCGGCTTCCAGCATGGCGTCGCTCTCCGGCGGTAGGAAATCCGCCGTATCGATCACCGGCGCGGCACGCTCTAGATCGGCGAGCTCGCTCAGCTCCTTTGCGCCCATTCCGATCTGGTGCGGCCCGCGCCGACCAAGAATGGTGATCGAGCGCACCTGCGCAGTGCCGAGCCGCTCGCGTGCGTGCGCGACGATATCGGTGCCGTCCAGCTCGGCGGGCGACTTGGCGAGAATACGCGCGACATCGAGCGCGACATTGCCGTTGCCCACGACCACCGCGTCCACGCCGTCGACCTTGGGCGCAAGCCCGGCATAATCGGGATGACCGTTATACCAGCCGACGAAAGCCGCGCTGCCCACGACGCCGGGCAATGATTCTCCTTCAATGCCCAGCTTCTGGTCGGATGGAGCGCCGGTGGCGAGGATCACGTCATCGTAAAGTGCGAGGAGTTCAGCGACGCTGACGTCCCGCCCGAGCGTGAGCTTGCCGACGAAACGGACGCTGTCCGTCAGCGCGATCGCCTCATAGCGCTGGGAGACGGCCTTGATCGCCTGATGATCCGGCGCAACGCCGGAGCGGATGAGCCCGAACGGAACCGGCATCCGATCGAGAATATCGACCCGCACATCGTCCCCGAACTGCTTGAGGCAGGCCTCAGCAGTATAATAGCCTGCCGGCCCCGATCCGATGATTGCAATGTGGCGCATTTGGCCCTCTCCTCATGGCATCGCCCAGATCGGCTTGCCCGATTCCGGTGCTTTGGCGCGGTGCAAGTCTACGCCGTTCCAGCCTTCAAGCAAATGACGCGCGAGCAGGCAAAAAGTGCCGGAAAAAGAGGAAAGATCGGATCGTCAGCCGGCGTCCGCCACGATCTGCGCCCAGCCGGCCTCGTCGATCACTTCGATGCCCAGCTCCGCCGCCTTCTTGAGCTTGGAGCCTGCGCCCGGCCCTGCGACGATGAGGTCCGTCGACGCGCTGACCGAGCCCGCCGCGCGGGCACCCAGCGCCTCTGCCTGCGCCTTCGCTTCGTCGCGGCTCATCGTCTCCAGCTTGCCGGTGAAGACAATAGTCTTGCCCGAGACCGCGCTGGCGCGGGTCTCCACGACATAAGGCGGTGGCGCGACTTCGCTGAGGAGATCGTCCCACGCGGCAACATTATGCTCTTCGTGGAAGAAGTCGCCGAGCGCCTCGACGACGACGCTCCCCACGCCTTCGATCGCGAGCAGGGAAGCCTTTGCAGCCTCGTCGCCGCCATGGGCCTGCTCGGCGGCTTGGCGCAGCGCAGGCAGAGTGGCGAAGCGCTTGAGGAGATCACGCGCCGTGACGGCGCCGACATGGCGGATGCCGAGGCCGAAAAGCAGCCGGGCGGCATCCGGCTCGCGCCGCGCTTCGATCGCGGCGAAGAGATTGTCCACGGACTTCTCTTTCCAGCCTTCGCGACCCAGCAGTTCCTGCTTGTGGTTCTTCAGCCGGAAGATATCCGCAGGACCATTGTCCAGCCAGCCGAGCCCGAAGAACTCACTGATGGTCTTCTCGCCAAGGCCGTCGATGTCCATCGCTCCGCGACTGACGAAATGTCGCAGGCGCTCGATCCGCTGCGCCGGACAGATGAGGCCGCCGGTGCAGCGCACATCTACTTCGCCTTCCTCGGCAACAGCCTCGCTGCCGCACTCCGGGCAATGATCCGGGAAGATGAAGGGCGCGCGCGGCTCCTGTGCCGTGAGGTTCGTCACCACCTGCGGGATCACGTCCCCCGCACGCTGGATGACCACGCGGTCGCCCTCGCGCACGCCGAGCCGGGCGATCTCGTCGCGATTATGCAGCGTCACATTGGAGACGACGACGCCGCCGACCGTCACGGGCTTGAGGCGACCCACCGGCGTCAGCTTGCCGGTGCGGCCGACCTGAATGTCGATGGAGAGCATCGTCGTCTCGGCCTGCTCGGCGGGAAATTTATGCGCGATGGCCCAGCGCGGCGCCTTCGCAACGAAGCCGAGGCGCTCCTGCCAGTCGAGCCGGTCGACCTTGTAGACGACGCCGTCGATATCATAGGGGAGGTCGGCGCGCTGGTGCTGGATCGCCGCATAATGGGCGAGCATCGCGGGGGTATCTGGGCAGACCGCAAGGCGGGGCGAGACCGGCACGCCCCAGATCTCGATGGCGCGCATCACGCCCATCTGCGTGTCCGCCGGTAGCGCCGAGACGACGCCCCAGCCATGAGCGAGAAAACGCAGCGGGCGGCTGGCAGTGATTTCGGCGTTCTTCTGGCGCAGCGACCCGGCAGCAGCGTTGCGCGGATTGGCGAACTGACGGACGCTTTCGGGGTCCAGTTCCTCGCCCTTTGCCTCGGCTGCGGCGCGGGCCTCGTCCATCAACCGCGCGTTGAGCGCGAGAAACGCGGCCTTCTCCATATAGACCTCGCCTCGGACCTCGAAGAGATCGGGCGCGCCCTCGGGAAGCGTCTTTGGAATGTCCGGGATGTGCGCGACATTGGGTGTCACGTCCTCGCCGGTCTGCCCGTCGCCGCGCGTAGCGGCCTGCACCAGTCTGCGCTCCTCATAACGCAGCGAGAGCGAGAGGCCGTCGATCTTGTCTTCGGCGGTCATCTCCACCGGCTCGCTCTCGGGGAGATTGAGATAGCGCCGCACGCGCGCGACGAACTCCGCCACGTCCTCGCCTGCAAAGGCATTGTCGAGGCTCATCATCCGCTTCTCGTGCGTAACCTTGGCCAGCGCGGAACTCGCCACCGATGCACCGACCTGCTTGTTGGGGCTGTCGGGCCGGATCAGATGCGGGAAGGTCGCCTCCAGCGCATTGTTTTCGCGGACCAGCGCGTCGTACTCCGCGTCGCTGATCGTTGGGGCGTCCTCCGCATGATAGGCGCGGTTGTGCTTCGCGATCTCCTTGGCGAGACGCATCAGCCGGTTGGCGGCCTCAGCTTCGGGGAGGTCAAACAGACTGGTCATAACTCCTCTCTCCCCTCCTCTTTAGAGGAGGGGCCGGGGGTGGTGTCACCGCCCCACCGATCCGGCAAAGCATTGAGCTCGATCAGGAGTTCTTCCAGAACACCGTCGATATTCGTCATCACATCTTCGTTGCTGAAACGCAGGGTGGAGAAGCCTTGGGCGGCGTTCAATTCTCGATCCCTGATCGCGTCTAACTCAGGCCGATGGGTATCGCCGTCGATCTCCACGGCAAGGCCTTTCCGCGGACAGAAGAAATCGACGATCCGGCCTTCAATGGTGGCTTGGCGACGAAACTTATGTCCTCCGAGTTGCGACGCACGCAGGCACTGCCAGAGACGGCGCTCCGGCTCGGTCGGCTCGCGCCGCATGTGCGCGGCGCGCGTGAGGAGTGTCGTGCGATCGGCAGTCATGGGCGTTCACCACCCCCAGCCCCTCCTCTGAAGAGGAGGGGAGATTCTGTCGTACTTACGCATCGATCCGGTCCCCCAGGTAGACCGGCACCTGAGTGCAACCTGCCCGTCGCCTCTTTGGAAGTCTCAGCCATCACACCCGCTCCAGGAGACGATCAGCCTGCGCACGGGCCTCGTTGGTTATTTCAGCGCCTGAGAGCATCCGCGCGATTTCCTCGCGCCGCTCCGCCTCGTCCAGCACATGCACGCCAGTGCGGGTGATCGTCCCCTCCGACGATTTGGCGATAAGCAGATGCGCCGCGCCCCGCGCAGCGACCTGCGGGCTGTGGGTGACGACGATCACCTGTGCCCCGCTCCTGTCCGCGCCCTCGGCCAGCCGCGCCAGCCGTTCGCCGATCGCGCCTGCGACAGCGCCGCCCACGCCCCGGTCGATCTCGTCAAAGATCATCGTCGCCGCGCCGCCTTCGGCTGCCAACGCGACTTTGAGCGCAAGGATGAAGCGGGAGAGCTCGCCGCCCGACGCAATCTTGTTGAGGGGCGCAAAGGGCGCGCCGGGATTAGTGGAGATCATGAATTCCACACGATCCCTTCCGGACGCGCGCCATCGCCCCTCCGGCAACTCCTCCACCTGCGTCATGAACCGGGCGGCATCGAGCTTGAGCGGCGCCAGCTCTGCCGCGACGGCAGCATCGAGACGTGTGGCCGCTGCCCTTCGCGCGACGCTCAACGCCTGCGCCTTCGCCAGATAAGCCTCTCGCGCCTGCGCCACAGCCGCGTCGAGATCGGCAAGGCCCGCCTCGCCCGCGTCGATGCGGGCAAGCTGCGCCGCCATGTCCGCCGCGAGCGCAGCGAGATCGTCGGCCGCGACCTGATGCTTGCGGGCCAGCGCGCGCAGCTCGAACAGGCGCATCTCGATCGTCTCCAGCCGCGCGGGATCGACATTGAGCGCCTCGCCCGCCCGCGACAGCGCATCTTCCGCGTCGCCTGCCTCGATAACGGCGCGGTCGAACGCGGCCAGCGCCTCGCCAAGCAGATCATGCTCGGCCGCAATCCGGTCCAGCCGACGAGCGGCCTGACGCAGCAGCGACAGCGCGCCGTCGGACCCTTCGAGCAATTCCGTAAGCGCAGCGAGATCCTCCGCCAGCCGCGCGCCCTTCTGCATGTCGGCGCGCTCCCCGGCGAGCTGCTCTTCCTCGCCCTCCTCCGGGGCGAAGGCCGTCAGCTCCGCGACGGCGTGCGCCAGATAATCGCGCTCTTTCACGGCATTGTCGAGCGCCTCTCGCGCCGCATCGCGCTGCGCCTCCGCGTCGCGCCACGTCGTATGGGCGGCCTCCACGCCCGCGCCGTCGCACCGGCCGAAGGCATCGAGCAGCGCCATATGACCGCGCGGATTGAGCAGGCCCCGCTCGTCATGCTGCCCATGGATCTCGACAAGCAGCGCGCCGACATCGCGCAGGAGCGCGGCTGAGCAGGGCTGATCGTTCACATAGGCGCGGCTGCCACCATCCGACTTAAGCGTGCGGCGGATGATGAGCGGTTCGCCCGGTTCCGGCGCGATGTCGTTTTCAGCAAGCAGCGCGCCCAGCGGACTGGCATCAGCAAGCTCGAAACTCGCGGTCACGCTGGCCTGCGGCTCTCCCGTGCGCACCAGTCCGCTCTCGGCGCGTGCGCCAAGAACCAGGCCCAGCGCATCGAGAAGGATGGACTTGCCCGCGCCCGTCTCACCCGTGAGCACAGTCAAGCCCCGCGCGAACTCCAGGTCCAGCGCCTCGATGAGCACGACATTACGGATCGAAAGGCCGGTGAGCATGTCAGAGAGCTAGAGCATCCCGCCGGCGGCGTCATCCACCCTTTGGCCAGAGCCTCAGCCGGGCGTCTGGGCCGCGAGCTGTGGCGGATATTCGCGCATAAGCTTGTACGCGCGCTCATACCATTGGCTGCCCGGATAGTTCTTGCCGAGCACTGCCGCGGCGCGCTGCGCTTCCTCTCGGATGCCAAGCGCCAGATAGCTCTCGACCAGCCGCTCCAGCGCCTCGGGCGTGTGCGTCGTGGTCTGATAGCTGTCGATAACCTTGCGGAAGCGGAGCGTCGCGGCAATCCACTGATGGCGGCGCTGATAGAAGCGGCCGACTTCCATTTCCTTGCCGGCAAGATGATCGTTGACCAGATCGATCTTGAGGCGCGCATCGGCGGCATAGCGCGTGGAGGGGAAGCGACGGATCAGCTCGCCCAGCGCGTCAAGCGCCTGACGCGTGATCTTCTGGTCGCGGGTCACGTCGCTGATCTGTTCGTAATAGCACAAAGCGATCAGATAATAAGCGTAGGGCGCATCCCGGTTACCGGGGTGGATGGAAAGGAAGCGCTGCGACGACTGAATCGACTTGGTGTAATCCCGCGCCGCATAATAGCTGAACGCGCTCATCAGCTGCGCCCGACGCGCCCAGGGCGAGTAAGGATGCTGCCGCTCCACCTCATCGAACAGGGCCGCAGCAAGCTGGAACTGGCCGCGATCGAGCCGGTACTTGCCCGCATTGTAGAGCGTCGCCACGTCACGCGCGACATATTGGGTGTCCGCCTTGCCACGGTTCGAGGCGCAGGCAGACAGCGCCAGAGCGGCGGCCGATGCGAGGATGACAGGGGCGAGTGCGCGAGGGAAACGCTGAAGCATGGCGGGCCTCATAGCCGAGGCGCGAGAGAGCGCCAAGCGAATGATTGAGGGTCACTCAGGGGAGCGTCACCACGGCCCGTGCACCACCGGGCACGCCCCGCTCAAGCGCAAACCGCCCGTTCAGCTGGCGTGCGAGCGTCGTGGCGATGCGCAGGCCCAGGCTGTTCTGTTCCTTGAGGCTGAAATCTTCCGGCAATCCCGCGCCGTCGTCCGCAACGACGAGTTGGATCGCGCCGTCCACCGCTCGCGTGACCACAATGTCGAGAACGCCGGAGTCGCGCCCGGCAAAGGCGTGTTCGAGCGCGTTGCTGATCGCCTCGGCATAGACCAGCGCGAAGGGCACTGCCGCGTCTGGCGATACGCGGGCGCCTGCGTCAATCGAGAAGCGAGTCTGGATACCATTTGCTCCGCTTGCCTCCAGAATATCCGCCGCGACCTGCCGAAGCAGCGGCTCCATGCCGACCTCGCCCCCGTCAGGATGGTGCAGAGCCCGCGAAATCCGGCCGACCATGCCCACGCGACGCGCGGCATCCTCCAGCGCCTTGCGGGCGTCCGGATCTTCGATTGTTCGCCGCTGGAGCGTGAGCAGCGACGCGATCACCTGCAATTTGTTGGAAACGCGGTGCTGCAACTCGTCAAACATGACAGCCCGCAATTCGCTGGCCCGGCGGCTCGCTTCGCGCTCAAGCGCGAGATGACGATTGCTGCGCTGCATGAAGTGGATGATTGCCAGGTCGATCCCGACGACCACGGCATAAAAAGCCAGCGGCGCCAAAGCCGGCCCGCCGACGGAGAAGGTGTGAATGGGGGCGATGAAGAAATATCGCGCCATGACACCGCAGAGCAGGCCGGAAAGGATGCCCGGCCCCAGCCCAAAGAGAAAGGCCGTCAGCACGACCGCGGGAAAGAAGGTGACGTAAGGATAGCCGGAGCCCAGCGCATGGCCAACGCTCAGTCGTGCAGCCAGAGCCGCAACCGGGGATATCAGGGCGAAAGCATAGCCAATCAATGGCCGGTTGCGCGCCAAGGGAAGCGATTCAACAAACTTGCTCATGGCACCCCGCCGTCGGCCTGCCGCTCTCGGCGATCGACGTGAGGGTACCCTAGCCGATTGTTACGATAACGCCACTAAACTCGATCAATGATCGGCGAACGGCCCGACATCTCTTGTGCGATCCTCATGTGGGGGGAGGATGATCGCGATGTCGGGACCGCTCGCCGATCCGCGCAGCCTCAGACGTCCGGGTGATCGTCGATGAAGCCGCGCGTCCGTGCGGACCCGATGGGCGTCAGCCCGACCGAGCGTCTTTCCGTGTCAGTGCCGGAAATGACGACCAGTCCCGCGTGGACCAGATTGTTCAATATGGCAGCCCCCTCCGCAACGGAGAGGTCATTAGCCAGGGCGAGTGCGCGCTCCCCTACGTCAATCGCCTGCTGCTCGGCGACAAAGACGGAGAGCAACACGGCCATGGCGCTGTCCACCAGCAGACTCGTGCGGAAATGCTTGCTGCGCATCCGGCTCAGCCGGTGAATAGCCGCAGCCTTGGCGACGAGACGCCCCGCGTCCGACCCAGCGGTCGCGGCATCATCTACCACCGCACCGTGATGCGGCTGTGCTGATCGCGACTGAGGGGACAAAAACGCGTTCCTTTGGAAAACAATGCGGATCAAAGGCGTCAGCTCTGCTGGCGCCCAAGGCGAGGCAGTCATCCGCTCCTTTTGATTTGAGGCGTCCCTAAGCTGGCTTGCCGCTACGGTCATGTCCCGTAACTGGACGACATGAGACAACGGCGAATGCAACGATCTTCCATGGAACAACGGTTCGACGACATGATGCTGTCGTGAACGTGGCTCATATGAGTAGCTCTGGTTACTTGCGGGCGGACGTCAAAAAGCAAAAGGGCGACCGGTTTCCCGGCCGCCCCTTTTAAAGCGTTCCTTCACAAAGACGCGGAGGTCAGTCCTGCGTGATGAAGCTCGGCAGCCCCGCGCTGGACCCGTCGTCATCACCACCGCCATTGCTGCCGCCCTCGCCGCGCTCGCGACGCGGGCCACGGTCACCGCCGCGATCACGGCGCGGACCACGATCGCCACGGTCGCCGCCACGGCCACCACCGCCTTCACGACGCGGACCACGGTCGCCACGCGGCTCGCGGGGTTCGCGCGGAGGACGGGTGTCTTCCAGTTCCTCGCCCGTCTCCTGATCGACAACGCGCATAGACAGGCGAACCTTACCACGCGGATCAATCTCGAGGACCTTGACCTTCACTTCCTGACCTTCCGACACGACGTCGGTCGGCTTCTCGACGCGCTCGTTGCGCATCTCCGAGACGTGGACGAGGCCGTCCTTGCCACCCATGAAGTTCACGAACGCGCCGAAATCGACGATGTTGACGACCTTGCCATTGTAGATCTTGCCGACCTCGGCTTCCTCGACGATGCCAAGAATCCATGCCTTGGCAGCCTCGATCTGCGCGGAATCGGACGAGCTGATCTTGATGATGCCCTCGTCGTCGATATCGACCTTGGCGCCGGTCTCCGCGACGATCTCGCGAATGACCTTGCCGCCCGTGCCGATAACGTCGCGGATTTTCGACTTGTCGATCTGGATCGTCTCGATGCGCGGCGCGTGCGCCGAGAGTTCGGTGCGGACTTCGCCCAGCGCCTTGTTCATCTCGCCCAGAATGTGCGCACGGCCTTCCTTGGCCTGACGCAGCGCGACCTCGAAGATCTCCTGCGTGATGCCGGCGACCTTGATGTCCATTTGCATCGTGGTGATGCCTTCGGACGTACCGGCGACCTTGAAGTCCATGTCGCCGAGATGATCCTCGTCACCCAGAATGTCGCTGAGGACCGCGAAGTCCTTGCCTTCCAGGATCAGGCCCATCGCAATGCCGGAGACCGGACGCTTCAGGGGCACGCCGGCATCCATCATCGAGAGCGAACCGCCGCAGACGGTGGCCATCGAGGAAGAACCGTTGGACTCGGTGATGTCCGAAAGCACACGGATCGTGTAGGGGAAGTCTTCCTTGCTCGGCAGCACGGGATGCAGCGCGCGCCAGGCGAGCTTGCCATGGCCGACTTCACGACGACCCGGCGCACCGAAGCGGCCGACTTCACCGACCGAATAGGGCGGGAAGTTATAGTGCAGCATGAAGCTCTCGTAGGAGAGGCCAGTCAGGCCGTCGATCATCTGCTCGGAATCCTTGGTGCCGAGCGTGGTCGTGCAGATGGCCTGCGTCTCGCCGCGCGTGAACAGCGCCGAGCCGTGCGTGCGGGGCAGGAAGCCGACCATCGCTTCGATCGGGCGGATCTGCGTGGTCGTGCGGCCATCGATACGCTGGCCGTCCTTCAGGATCGCGCCGCGCACGATCTCCGCTTCCAGCTTCTTGACCTGCTTGATGCCGGCCATGACGGACTGGGCATCGAGCCCCTGCTCGACGAAGGACGCCTTCGCCTTGTCACGGGCAGCATTGAGCGCGTTGGAACGCTCGGACTTGTTGGTCAGCTTGTAAGCTGCCGCGATGTCCGCGCCGATCAGGCCCTTGAGCTTCGTCTTGAGCTCGGCATTGCCATCGCCCAGGTTCAGTTCCCACGGATCCTTAGCCGCCTTCTCAGCAAGCTTGATGATCGCGCCGATCACCTTGCGGCTCTCTTCATGGGCGAACATGACCGCGCCTAGCATGACGTCCTCGGACAGCTCCTTGGCTTCCGACTCGACCATCATCACAGCCGAATCGGTGGCGGCGACGACGAGATCGAGCTCGCCCGCCTTTGCCTCTTCAAGGCTGGGGTTGAGCAGATATTCGCCATCCTTGTAACCGATGCGCGCAGCACCGATCGGCCCCATGAAGGGCACGCCGGAGATGGTGAGCGCAGCCGAGGCAGCAACCATCGCCAGAATATCGGGCTCGGTCTCGCCATCGAAGGAGAGAACCTGCGCGATCACGTTGATCTCGTTGTAGAAGCCCTCAGGGAAGAGCGGGCGAACCGGCCGGTCGATGAGGCGGGAGACCAGAGTCTCCTTCTCGGTCGCGCCGCGCTCCCGCTTGAAGAAGCCGCCCGGAATGCGCCCGGCAGCCGAATATTTCTCCTGATAGTGCACGGTGAGCGGGAAGAAATCCTGCCCGTCCTTCACCGACTTGGCGGCCGTGACCGCGCAGAGCACCACTGTCTCGCCATACGTCGCGATCACCGCGCCATCGGCCTGACGGGCAACGCGGCCCGTCTCGAGCTTGAGCGTCTTGCCGCCCCACTCGATTTCCACTGTCTTTACATCAAACATCTGATTTCCTTCGCCCGCGGCGCCCTATTGCACGGCGGGGCCTGTCTGCGGGCTCGTCCGGCCCGCGGCGGTCGGGGCATATCCTCGCCCCTGTTTTGTACGGTGCGCATCGCCGGATTGCGATGGCCCCGATAAAGCGAAACGGCCCCACTCGGGGGCCGTCTGCTTCTGCTCCAGACTTACTTGCGAAGTCCGAGTTTTGCGATGAGGGCGGTGTAGCGCGCCGCATCCTTCTTCTTGAGATAGTCGAGCAGCGAGCGACGCTTGTTCACCAGCATCAGCAGGCCACGACGGCTATGATTGTCCTTGTGGTGGGTCTTGAAGTGCTCGGTCAGGTTGGCGATGCGCTCGGAAAGGATCGCTACCTGCACCTCGGGAGAGCCCGTATCGCCCGATGCGCGGGCATTGTCCTGAATGATCTCAGTCTTCTTTTCGGCGGTAACCGACATGCTATTTACTCCGCGACATCAGGAAAAATTGAACCCGCGCACGACCCTGATCTCGGGGCCGACAGCTTCAACCAGTGCCACGGGAACATCTCCCGCCATCGCCAGCATCAGCCCTTCGCGAGGTTTCCCCATAAGCGTGCGTCCCTGACGGAGCGCATGTGCTTCCTGGGGGGAGACGGAGAAAGCCAGGATGTCGTCCAGCCCCGCCGTCAATGGCAGCAACAGCTGCTCCAAGTCGTGCGCCCTAGCAGCATCGGCCAGTTTGTCCAGCGAAATCGCCTGATCCTGAAGGAAAGGCCCGGCCTTCACGCGCCTGAGATAGGTCACGTGGCCGACCGTTTCCAAAGCAAGCGCGATGTCCCGCGCGAGGCTGCGGATGTACGTACCCTTCGAGACATGCGCGGTGAGGGTGATCTCCTCCAACGGGTCTTTGTCATTCTCGCGAACGGAGGACAGATGCAGGGCGTGGATCGTCACGGCCCTGGTCTTCATCTCAACATCCTCACCGGCGCGCGCCCGATCATAAGCGCGCTGCCCATCCACCTTTATCGCGCTGTAGACCGGCGGCGCCTGCTCGATCGGACCCGTGAAGCGCGGCAGGATCGCCTCGACCTCCGCCAGGCTCGGCCGCGCATCGCTCTGCGCGACGACCGCGCCTTCAAGATCGAGCGTGTCGGTCTGCGTGCCGAAACCGATCGTGAAGTCATAGATCTTGTCGCTGTCGAGCATCCGCCCGGCCAGCTTGGTCGCTTCGCCCACCGCGATCGGCAATACGCCCTGCGCAAGCGGATCGAGCGTGCCGCCATGGCCGACCTTGGCCTTGGGGTATCCGCCCTCGCGCAGCGCCCGCTTCACGGCGCTTACTCCCTGTGTGGAGCCGAGGCCCAGGGGTTTGTCGATCACGATCCAGCCGTGAAGCGGTCTCAATATCGGGCTGTTACTGGTCATGGGGCCTTAATCTGGTCCTTATATGATTCTATGTTTCGCGCCGCAGCGAAAAGGGGCTTACTCTCTCCGAATGAACCGGCTTCCGGCTCTCGATAATGCCAAGGGCATAGCGATTGCCGCTGTGATCGTCTTTCATGTTCTGCGGGGCTTCCACTCCGCCGGCATGATCGACGGAGGCATTGCGGCGCGCTTCGCGGATGCATTTGCTTATGGCTTCCATGTGCAGACATTCTTCGTGATCGCTGGCTACTTCGCCTGGCCGCGCGCGGACAAGCTTGCCTTCCAGCGAGACCGGCAGTTCTCCCTCTATTATTCCTATCTCTTCTGGTCGATCGTCAGCTGGATGGTCGCCTATGCGTTGAGTGGCCGCGTCAATACCGCCGTGACGACCGAGGAACTGCTGTATCTTCCGGTCCGGCCGATCGAGCATTTCTGGTTTTTGCTGATCCTAATGATCGGCACTGCCGCCCTTGCCGCGCTCCGCACACCCCGCGCGATTCTTATGGGAATTGGCGTGCTGGCTGCCATGACGCTTCTGGATGTCGTCCACTGGTATGCCGTCTGCGAATGCGTCATCTTCGTCCTCACGGGAGCCTGGCTGCGCGCGGGGCCGGGACTGCCGCCCGTCCGGAGTTGGGCGGCCTGGCTAGGCGTCGTGCTCCTCGCCATTGGAGCCTGGATCAGCGTGACGGTCAAAACGCCGCTCATACCCATCTGGCTGATCTGGTCGTCATTTGGCGGGGTCTATGCCTGTTATGCCCTCGCATCCCATATCGCCGGCTACCCCATGCTTTCCCGCATATTCAGCTTCCTTGGGCGCCATTCCATGCCGCTCTACCTGCTCCACATTTTCGGCGGATCGGGAACGCGCATCATCCTGAAAATGGTGGTCCCGCAGATGGCAATGCCCGGTGCGGTCATGCTGAGCATTCTGGGCTCTTTTCTGGTGCCACTGGTCATCTATGGGCTCGCCCGGCGCATGGGCATAACCAAATGGATCGGCCTCGATCCCATTGTGGTTCAGCCGCCCAGGCCAATGACGACGAGTCAGCCAGCCTGAACATTGTCGCCGCCGGGCAAGGTTCGGTCGGGAGACTCGGAGGCTTCAGGAAACATGGTGCTACCGGTGAGGATTGAACTCACGACCTCAGCCTTACCAACGCCATCTCATTCCTTGCCTGCAGATCGATGGCGGCCATCGCGGTGAAGACCTTATGGCCGGCTACGACATCTGGAAAACGTCACCCAAGGACAAGGAGAGCGAGCTCGTCCGTCTCAAGAATGTGGCGGTCAAAGGCCCACACTGAGGAGGAAGTTCCGGCGTAGACGATTGGCCTCGGGCGGAACGTGTCCACGGATACTTTCCGAACACCCATTTATTCGAAGTGATAATGAAAACTGGGGTGGGAGCCCGACGCAGTGCCTGACAAATAGCCGGAGCGAGTTTTCGGAACGCCGATGGGCAGAACAAATAAGCGTTGGCTGCATGACAGCTGCCATTCCGACAGCAGTCGGTATCCGTTCATCAGGGCATGAACGGCATGGCCATGCTCTGAAGAGAGGTGTCTTAACCTTTCGCCGCCACCATGTGGCCATGTTTCTTCCGGTGACGACTCACGGACAATTCACTGCTTCCCTGCTCTGGAAAGGAGTGGTGGCAAGTAAAATATCCATTATTTCCTCGTCGGATGGGACAATCGTCGCGTCGACATGCCGACCGCGCCGGTCATGCAGCCTCGCGTTACTCGCATGCACTGCCTTGGCTGTGCTTGCTTCGGCTCCCGCCGATGCCCAGACTATCCCCGGCGTCACTGAGGGCCTTCCCGATATCGTCGTCACCGCACAGAGGCGCGTCGAGCCGCTGGCGCGAACCCCGCTTTCCGTTACAGCTATCTCCGGCAACGAAATAGTGGAAGCCGGCGTGCAGAGCGTCGGCGACCTTGCCATGCTGGCGCCCAACATCTCGATCGATCCGGCCGTCACGCTGTCCGGCAGCAACGCCGCGGCGGCGATCTTCATCCGCGGCGTTGGCCAGAGCGACTTTCTACTGACGACCGATCCGGGCGTCGGCCTCTATGTCGATGGCGTCTACGTTTCGCGGTCGGTGGGCAGCCTGCTCGACCTGATCGATATCGGCCGGGTGGAGATAGTCCGCGGGCCGCAGGGCACGCTCTATGGCAAGAACACGATCGGCGGGGCCATCAATGTCATCAGCCGACGGCCCGGCAAGGATCCCTCGCTGACAGCGGACCTCACGGTCGGCACCGACAGGCTGTTCAACGCGATCCTCACGGCGAACCTCCCTTTGTCTTCCCGCGTCCGCGCGCGCGTAACGGCCGGGCGGCTCAGCCAGGACGGCTATGTCCGCCGCCCGCTGGTGGAAGACAGGCTGGGCAATACCGATCGCGTCGCGTTTCGCGGTCAGCTCGATATCGACCTGACCGATACATTGAGCCTGTTGCTGGCCGCGGACTATATGAAAGCGGACGAGGCTGGCGGACCCTCGACCCTGATCCGCACCTATTCGCTGGCAGGGCCGCCGCTCAACCAGAGCTTCATTCATAACGTCGTGCTGGGCGCGCCGGGTGGAATATATGACGGTCGTTGGGCAACGGGCAGCGCCTATGTTTCGAACGGCACCGCACCATCCATATCAGATCTGGAAGTGGGCGGGGCCAGCGCGACCACGACGCTCGACCTGGGCTGGGCCGAGGCGAAATCGATCACGGCATGGCGTGCCTTCGGCACCTATTTCACCCGCGACGGCGACCAGTCACCGCTCAACGTCTATGCGACCACTGCGCGCGTTCATGACCGGCAATTCACCCAGGAGGTGCAGCTGTCGGGACATCGCGGCGCCGGTTTCGACTGGCTGGTCGGCGGCTTCTACGGCTATGAGAAGGGTCGCGATGACAGCAAGCTGTTTCTCGCCGGCTTCGACATTCAGAGCGGAGGCCATGACATCATCAGCAAGAGCTGGGCGCTGTTCGGGCAGCAGACCTACAGGCCCTTCGCCAAACTCGGCCTTACGGCAGGGCTACGTTATACCGGTGAAGAAAAGAGCTACACACCGGATCAGTTCTTCCTTGCCAGCCGTCTGCCCGCTCCCCGTGCAGGCACGATCCTGGTTCCCGGTATCGCGGCGCGTCGCAGCTTCAGCAATGTCAATTACCGCCTCGCCGCCGACTATGCCTGGAATGATGCGCTGATGACCTACGCATCCTGGTCGACCGGCTTCAAGAGCGGCGGCTTCACGCAGCGCAATAGCAGCGTGGTTCCCGCGCTGCCCACCTTCGACCCCGAGAGGGTGAAGGTGGCCGAGATCGGCTTCAAATATCAGGCGCCCGACCGGCGCATCCGCTTCAACGGCGCGGCTTTCGAGACCTATTATACCGATCTGCAGATACTGGTTGTCGAGCAGGCCGGCTTCGCCCCGGTGGTCAAGAATGCGGCCCGCGCCAGAATCCGCGGCTTCGAGCTGGAATCCGAAATGCTAATCCTGCCTGGCCTCAGGTTGAGCGGGGGTGTCGGTCATCTCGGTGCGCGCTACACCGCTATCGACAGGCGCGCCTCCGAGATCACGCTGGGCAAGAAGCTGGTCCACACGCCCGAATGGACCGCCAATGTGGCGCTCAGCTATGACGCCATCATAGCAGGATTGGGATCGCTGAAGCCGCGCATCGACTGGAGCTTCACATCGACCGTCTATAATGATGCGCTCAATTCGCCGGAGATCAGCCAGCCTGGCTATAATCTCATCAATGCCAGCCTCGGTTTCATCCCGTCCGACAGCGATTTCTCGCTAATGCTCGGCGTGCGCAACCTTGCCAATAAGCATTATCTGGTCAGCGGCAATGTCAACCCGTCACTGGGCGCGGCTTCGGCGACTTATGCCCGCCCGCGCGAAGCCTATGTGCGGGCAAGAATCACCTTCTAGAAAATGACCGCCGTCCTGATTGGTCCGCCAGCCCGCATCAATCGGACATTCGCTGTCGCCTCCCCAGAGCACGGATTATTCATTGAATATCAACTCTATTCGACAAATCTTTACACTTGTTCCGCATCCTTCCCGAGAAGGGAGGCTGGTAATTTGTTCAGTCTATCGCGGAGGCAGGCTTCGATAGCGGCTCATGTCGTTCAGCGGCCATCGCTTCAGACCCATCTGATCGTGCTGGTCCTGCTGGTGCTCGTTCCGACACTCGGGGTTGTGGCGGCGACGCTTGCGCGCGCCGGTGCGTCCTATCGCCAGGCATCGACCGCTCAGCTTCTCGCGACCGCCAACCTTGCCGCACAATCGGTGGAAAGCGAATTGCGCGCCACCTCGCATATTATCGAAAACTATGGGCCCACCCGGGGAACCACAGAAACCAGCGGCGGAGCACTTTTCAAGGGGCGCCTTGGATCGACCCTGATCAGAAGAGAGCCCGCTGGCCTCGCCGCCCGGCCGGTAACGTCTCCCGCCATCCTCACCGATCTCGCCTCGAAAGCGGCCTCGACCGGAGAAATGGCCGTCTCGAACATCTTCTCGTCCGGTGCGTCACCGCAGATCGCGATCGCCATTTCCCGCGATGTCGGCAAGGGGAGCGTTGAGGTCGCCACCATGGTCGCCAGGCCAACGGACCTGGTGCGGACATTGACACGGGAGGGAGCCTTCCCCGATTCATTGGTACTTGCCGTGACCGACGGTACCGGACGGGTCGTTGCTCGCTCCAGCGAGGCTGACCAGTTCATCGGTAAGCCCGTGCCCGACTGGGCCACCTTGAAAGCTCTCGGCAAGACGAGCGGCACCTTCGAGGCGCGAAGAATTGACGGCCCTCGCGTCATTTTCGCCTTTCAAACGATCCGTGGGACGCCGGGCTGGGTCGCGGTTGTCGGAGAGCCGCTCAGGGTGTTCAATGACCGTTGGCGGCAACCGCTCATCGTCTTGTTCGCCGCCTCGGCAGCAACGCTTTTCTTCGCCCTCCTGTTGGCCATGTTGTTGGCCCGGCGCATATTGCGGCCCATCCGGCATCTGGCCCAGCATGCCCGCGCTGTGGCGGATGGCGAAGGCGCCGATTACAGCCTTTCGGATGCCGCCCCGCGATCCTCCGTGGCAGAGTTCGAGACGCTGCGGCACAGCCTGGAGAGCGCGGAGGTTGAGACCCGGCGCAGCCACCAGGCCCTGCAGCAAAGCTATGAGGCGCTTCGCCAGGCCGAAAGGCTGGCACGGATCGGCAGCTGGTCGCTCGATCTCGCCAGCGGTCACTTCACCTGCTCGGACATGCTCTATGAGATTAATGGTGCCGATCCGGCTGGGCCACCGCTGACCACTGCGGACCTTCAAAGATTGCTGGCCCCGGAAAGTCTCCAGAGGATGAACGCCGCCATCGCAGCCTGCATTGAAACCGGACAGCCCTATGTCATGGAAGTGGAGCACCTGCGAGCGGATGGACCGAGCTTCCCGGCCTATATCCGGGGCCAGGCCCAGCGCGACGGGGCGGGCCGGATCATCGGCCTCGCCGGAACCGTCCAGGACATCAGCGATCGCCAGGAAGAGCAGGCGCGGTTGGCGACCCTGGCAGACAATCTGCCCAGCGGCGTCATCTATCGCCTCGAGCAGCCGGCGGATGGCGAGCTGACCGTCACCTATATGAGCGCTGGCATCATTCGGCTGACGGGCCTGTCGGCAGACGAGATCACCCGGGATCGGATGGCGTTCCTCAACATGATCCACCCGGAAGATAGTACTGGCTATTCCGACGCCATGGAGCGATCCCGTCTCACGGGAGCCCCTGTAGACCACACACTTCGCGTGAGCACACGAGACGGCCGGCTGATCTGGATGCATATCCGCTCGGCGCCGCGCCTCCAGTCCGATGGGCGAACCATCTGGGACGGTATCGCCCGCGACGTTACCGGCGAGCGGCTGGCGGCCGAAGCGCTCCATCAGGCCAAGGAGGCGGCCGAGGCCGCCGAACGGACCAAGAGCGACTTCCTGGCCACGATGAGCCACGAGATCCGTACACCGATGAACACGGTGATCGGGATGACGCGCCTGACGCTACAGACCCCCCTTGCGCCAAAGCAGCGCAATTATCTCGAGAAGATCGACCTCTCGGCGAAAGCGTTGCTCGGCATCATCAACGATGTCCTCGATTTCTCCAAGATCGAGGCGGGCGGACTGGAACTGGAGGATACGCCTTTCACGCTCGAGTCGGTGCTCGAGTCCGTTTCGGCGGTCATGGCGATGCCGGCGGAGGACAAGGGGCTCGAGATCGCCTATGCGGTCGACACGCAGGCGCCGCGCCAGCTGAGGGGAGATCCCCTCCGCCTGGGGCAGGTACTGACCAACCTGGTCAGCAACGCGGTGAAATTCACCGAAACCGGCGAAGTGGTGATCTCTATCGAGCCGGTGCTGGCCGAGGATGGCGCCCCGCTTTTGCAATTTTCGGTTCGTGACACTGGGATCGGCCTCAGCGCTGATCAGATAGCTGGCCTGTTCCGCCCCTTCTCGCAGGCCGCGAGCGACACGTCGCGCAAATATGGCGGTACCGGCCTGGGCCTCGCCATCTGCAAGCAGCTTGTCGAGATGATGGGCGGCAGGATCTGGGTGGATAGCGTGCTCGGAGAGGGCAGCACCTTCTCCTTCACCATCGCCTCCCGCTCGATCGGCGAGGCATCTATGTCTCATCCCGTCAGCCGGCGATCCGCTCTGCTCACGGATCGCCGCGTCCTGATCGTCGACGACAATGCCAGCGCCCGGCAGATATTGCGGGAGATGGTGACCGAATTCGGCCTCGCCGCCGAAACTGTGGATTCCGGCGCAGGCGCCCTTGCCCGGCTGCGGGCCGAAGCCGAGCATGGCAAGCCTTTCGACATCGTTCTGATGGATTGGCGCATGCCGACGATGGACGGCCTGGAGACCGCCCGCAGGATCCGCGCCGACGAGAGCTTGCCTCATATGCCGGCGGTGCTGATGGTAACGGCCTATGGTCGGGAAGAGGTGCTGTGTGGAGCGGAGCAGCTGGGTCTTGAAGGCGTGCTCATCAAGCCGATTACCGAATCCGTCATGTTCAACACCATCTCGGAAATCTTCTCCCCGTCGGAGCAACGCGCACGCACGACCGTCAAGGGTTCCGCGCCGCGCCGCGGCAAGGCCTCGCGGGAAGCTTATGCCCGATTGAAGGGCAAGCGCGTTCTGGTCGTTGATGACAATGCCCTCAATCGTGAAGTCGCCAGCGACTTTCTGGCTGCCGTGGGTGTGGAAGCCGACACGGCAACGGACGGCCTGGAGGCCCTTGCCAAGCTCGACGTCCATGATTTCGACGCCGTGCTCATGGACATGCACATGCCGCGGATGGACGGCCTGAGCGCGGTGCGGGAAATCCGCCGGCACGAACGCTGGCTAAAACTGCCCGTCATCGCCTTGACTGCGCAGGCTCGGATCGAAGATCAGAATGCCAGCCGTGAAGCGGGCATGACCGCTCACCTGAGCAAGCCGATCGACGAGACGGCTCTTTACCAGACGCTGATCGAGTCGCTGGGATTAGCGGCCGGAAAAGCTGCCGGCCACCAGAGGGTCGAGGAAGCGGATGCCGCCGATTTCGATCTCCAGTTATCCCTCAAACGTTTCGGCGGAAACGAGGAGAGGGTCGAGCGATTGCTGGAAGGCTTTCTGCGCGACAATGTCGATATCGTGCAGCGGCTGGACGATAGTCTGCGAGGAGGCGATCCCGAATTGATCGCTTCTGTTGTCCATACGCTGAAAGGCAGCGCCGCCTATTTCGGTGCGCGGCATTTCTGCACGGTCGCCGATCAACTCGAACAGGCGGCCCGCGATGGCGACATGCAGGATGTCGAAGGCCGAGCTCCGACGTTTCGAGAGGCGCTGATCCGGTTGATCAAGGACGCGACCCGAGGCTTGTCGACATTGCGCGACAAGGATGTGGGCAATGGCGCACCTGCGGATCATGCGGTCATGCGCGACCTCGTCACGCGTGCCATCCCGCTTGTCGAGCAAGGGGATTATGCCGCCAACCAGCTGTTGGAGGACATTTGCACGGGACTTCTGGGCCAGGGCATACGTTCGCTCGCCGAGGAGGCGCAGTCGCAGTTTGACGAGTTGGAGCTCGAAGCCGCCAGTGCCGCGCTCCTACAATTGCAGCGCAAGCTCGACCCCGCATGGACGGAAGAGACCCTGTGACCATGCCAGCGAATCTGCCCACGGTGCTCGTCGTCGATGACGATCGCGTCAACCGGATGGTTATGGCGGAGCTGCTTCGAGACGAATGCAGGCTCATCCTGGCCAAAGATGGCCCCTCGGCGCTGCAGAGGATGAGGGACGAGGATGTCAGCCTCGTCCTGCTCGATGTGTCCATGCCGGGCATGGATGGCTATGAGGTGCTTGCCCAGATCAAGGCCGACAAGCGCACATCGGATGTCGGCGTCATCTTCATCACCGGCCATACCGATGAGGCGGATGAAGAGCGCGGGCTTCTGTTGGGCGCCGCGGACTATGTCTCAAAGCCGATCCATCCCGCTATCGTACGGGCGCGCATCAAGGTTCATCTCAAGCTCGCCATGCAGCGCCGGCAACTCGAGCGCCTGTCCATGCAGGACGGCCTGACCGGGATCGCCAATCGCAGGCGGTTCGATGAAGCCCTCGATCTCGCCTGTCGGCATGCGGCCAGAGCCGGAGAGCCCATTGGCCTCGCCCTCTTCGATGTCGATCACTTCAAACAATATAATGACTGCTATGGTCATGGCGCCGGGGATGAGGCGCTGCGCCAGGTCGCAGGCGTGCTGGCATCCTATGTAGGGCGGCCCTATGATGTGGCGGCGCGCTACGGCGGCGAGGAGTTTGTTCTGCTCCTCCCGGCCCCGGCCAATTTCGAGCTTTTGCTGGAACGTCTGAGGGAAGAAATCATATCCCTCAAGATCCCTCATGCGCGATCGGAGGCCGCTACGGTTCTAACCATCAGCGGCGGCGCGCTGGTTGCGCGACTTGTTGAGCCGGCGGTTCCCGCTGCCTTGCTCGAACGAGCGGACATTCTGCTCTACAGCGCCAAAAGCGCCGGACGGAACCGCATCATGACGGAAACGGTTTCGCTCTCGTTGGCACACTCAATTTAGCGCGCTTCGTGGGAGCCGCAGCTTGGGGTAACCGATCGGCCTCTTCGGCGTGTCGCGATCCCAACCTTCCCCGTGAACCCGACGAAGTTCTTCCCGCTGGCGATCGCGAGCGCCGAAAAGACAATCGCTTTGTCGCGTCGCCCTGATCACGCGCGCAGATGATGTTGGCCTTTGGCGGGTGCGCAATATCTCCGACACCGGACTGATGCCTACCGCCAACGTACCCATGCATAGCGGGGAGGTAATTGAGATCGGACTTTCAGAGACGGTTTCGATCGCGGGCAGGATAGTATGGGCGGAGAAAGGAAACTGCGGCGTTGCGTTCACGCAAAAAATCAATGCCGCCGAGCTGCTTCATTCGCTTGCCGTCGAGCAGCGCGCGAAACGATATCGCGCGCTGCGTTTGCCGATCGAAGCCGAAGCCGTTCTGATCGCCGGCACGGAACGATATCGGATTAGTCTCATCAAGCTCTCGCAGCACGGTGCCGGCTTTCACGCGAACCGCGAGGTTCAACTCGGCCTCGAAGGCGACCTGTCACTATGTGATGGGAAACTTAGAGGCGAGCCCTGATCCGCTGGACCAGATCGCAACGGGGCGGTCTCTGGTTCAGTCATCCCCTCAGTCTCACCGACCTCGATAGCGTCAAGTGCCTGTCGCGGGGGCGTCCGATGTGGACGTTACCCCCGCTTCCAGCGATCCCACACATTTCTGATCCAGAAGTAACCCCAGTTCATGGGGACAGCGTCGCTAACGAGGGACGCATCGGCACCTAAATATTTGGGCCGGTTGGCTAAAACTCGATATCCAGAACCATATTGTCAACATATCGTCCAACCGGCGGAGTTGTTTGAGCCGGATCGATCCGCGCTCCATAGGTGAACCCTTGTTGGGTGACGCCGTCATAAACCCCGGGATTGACCTGAGCCGAAGTGCTGTTGCGACGCTCCGAACCGTTGCTGTCCCAGCGGATACTGGAAGAAGGAAGTTGGTAGATTTCGTAGCGAAGATAATCACTGGTCGCTGCGCGCCGCATCCGTCGCCATCCACCATCGAAGTTGTTTCCACCGCTCAGACCCACGCTGTAGCTCGCCCCAGCGCTGCAACGGATATTGATCGTCGCAATCGCCTCCGCGAAACTGCCTGCGAGGGGCGCACTACCAAAGTCGAGATCCGGCGCAGTGATCGCGCAATCATTCTCGACGACCCATGGTCACACTCATGGTGGTGAGTACGCCACTTCCCCAGTTGAGTGGCGTGAACAGGATTGGCCGCACGAATCCCGGACTCTCAGAAAAGTCGCAAATCACGAGCAGACCGAGAGTACAGACCGAAAAGTACCAGCGCAGATTGACGGTCCCGCTGTAAATCCCCGCTCGCAGTCCCGGCTTTGGCTGCATCCTGACATAAAGCGGCAGGCTGCCTCCTGGCCCCGAAAATAGATTGAGAAGCTGGAAACTCGTAAAATCGAACTCGGCGCCCGCGGGGATCGCAGTGCCGCTCTCCGATGCCGAGATCGTAAATGGGACAGTCTGACTATCAGGACCGCCGGTGAGCTGGAACGTCGAGCTTTCGACCTTGACCTTGATATAGGAGGTGCTGAGCAATGCCAGTGGCGGCTGACAGGTGAGGCCGCCGGCGCCGGCGCTTTCCCGTCCCGTGGACGCCACATCAAGAGAGCTGTGGCTGCCAAGATCGGCATCGCTGCCTGAAACCGTGCAATATTTGAACGTCTGCGTAGCCCCCGGAGAAGGGAAGGCAATGATCGCGATGACGGCAAGCCAGAGCCATAGCCAGGTCTTCGTGGTGGCGCGAGTGCTCATGGCTCGTTCTCCGCCTGGCAGATCAAAGGTCCGATCCGGCCGATTTGGTCAGTCCGATCAAGGTCGAACGAGGCCGCACAAGAACCGCCATCCGGCAGTGTTATGGTGAGAGCGTTCCGCGACTGAAGACCCTCCATATAAGCAATTCCGTCCCAACCGACATAAGTGCCGGGCACGCCGTTGACCGTAACGGGCGCGCCGACCGGAAGAGGTTGGCCCGCCGCATCGTGCAGCGTGACGGTTGCGGCAACGACCCGGGAAACAGGAAATTCAAGCAGGAAACCACTTCCGCGGCGGACGGCGATCCGTTGTTCCACGATCGGCGTCCCGACCGCGGACGGCAGCCCGAGTGGATCGATGCTATATTTGGCCCGATAATAGGAGCTGGCCCACGGAACCAGCAGATGACCGCCGGCATCTGTCCTGCCGATCAACTGGTTCTCGTAGCGCACGGGCACGCCCGGCTCGCCGTTGGTGCTGACGACGGCGAAAGCGTCGTTGATCCGGTTCGCAATGAAGGTCGATCCTTCCATCATCGCGATCGAGCCGCTCGCGCCGGCCCAGCGCGCATAATTGCCGTCTCCACCATAGATGCCGCCGCGCAGCTGCATCAGATCGTTTCGCCAGGTTAGATCGGCGTGAACATAGCGCTCTGTCCTGCTGCCCTCGGCATAGCCGAGACTCCATCCGATACCGCCATCGCTCGGCACGGCACGATTATAGTTGGCGCGCCAGGAACTGCCCCGGGCCGCGCCATGCTCATATCCGCTACTTGCGGTTCCGCGATTTCGACCGAGGGGCATCACCAACTGCAGCGCGGCCGACCATTTGCCAGTGCCGATCTCGTGATTGCCCGAGGCATAGAAGCTTGCGCTCTTCCAGAGTGGCAAACCCCACGAAAGATTAGTGAGCCGCGTTCGCGTTCCGTCACGCACGCGCGTATCGAAATAGCCGGCGCCTATACTCCCGAAGCGGTCCAGAGAGACGCTCCCGGTTATCGACGTGCCGCGTCTGCTCAGGCTGGATGTCTTCGTATCATAGACGGATAGGTCGGCAAAACCCTCGGCCCGTCTACTATGCAAAGCTGCGATACTGAATTTCCGTGCGCTATACTGGTATCCGATCGTCCACTGATCGCCGCGGCGCCCTCTGTGTCGGCTCTGGCTCCAGGACGAGCTGATCATGCCGATATTGCCCAGGCTCGCCACACCGCCGATGCCGGCTAGCCCGAACTGCCGGCCAGCTTCGCCATGCAGTTCCAAAGTGAGCCAATCGGTCATGCCGCGCCGTAAGGAGGCGCTGGCAGCGGCAGACCCGTAGGAGAAATTCTTCAGCCCATAATTCTTCCGGACAAACCCTCCCGCCATCGCGAAATCGGAGAGGCCGGTGCGCAGCAGGGCATTGCTGACATAAAAGGGTATCGTGGTGGACACCTGTCGCCCCAGAGCATCGGTGACCACGACAACAGCCTCGCCCGCACCGTTGATGGACGGGATATTGGTAAGGGTGAATGGTCCCGGCTTTATCTCTGCACTGTCGGCGCGATAGCCATCTATGAAGAGATCGACTGTCGAGGGAACGGCCGCTTCACCCGCGAACTGGGGAAGCGGATAGGTAATGATATCGGGACGGATCGCGAAATCGCGCGAAATCTGGGCGCCGCCTAGACGCACGGTGCTGCCCCAGTTCAGGCTCCGGGTGAGCAGATCTCCCGCCTCATAGGTCAGCATGCGCTGTTCGTCGGAGTAGCGCCAGTAGCTGTCGTAGCGCCGAAAGCCATCCTGATCACCGGCACCTGACACCGTCCGGAATACGCCGGTCGTCGCGATGATGCCGAAAGATCCGAAGACGCGCAGTTCGTTCCATACTGAAAGGCTGGTCGCTCCCCGATCGGAGTCGCTGGCATAGACGTCATAGTTGATCAGCAGACCCGGACTGCTGCGGGCGGGCACATAGTCATAGCGGTGGTCGCTGCCGATCTGCTGCTCCGGAAGCCATTCGGTTGGGACATGGATCATCAGTCGCAACGTGGCCGCATCATATTCAACGCGCAGGCCGGTTATATCGTCGATCGCAACCATCGCGGCATCCTCGCCCTCGACCGGAATGCCTGCGCGGCGCAAATCGGCTGCTGCCACATGATAGTGACCGCCGCGCAGGAGAACCGGAACGATCTTGCCGGTGGGAAGCCCATTGACGACCAGCTCCAGATACAGCTTGAGCTCGTTGAGAAGCTGTTCTCCTCGTGGCGCGGGAGGAAGGGATGAGCCGGACCAGGAATCGCGAGCGAAGGCCGAACCGGCGAGGACAATCGTGGACAGTCCCGCCGACGCCATAAGTCCGAGCAGCCGCTGGCAGCGTATCTCTTCGAGGGCGCTTCGCTTTCGCATGGAGCGCGTCCGGATCTAGTTCGCCGGCACGATCGCCAGCGCTTCCGGGCCGCCATTGACGGTTGCCATCAGGGTGGCATCCGCCGCGACTGCTTCCGGCAAGGGGCGACGCAGGCTTGACCCTGCTAGCACATAGCCGAGCAATCCCTCAGCCAATGTCATTGCCTCGCCGCCATGTGTGAAACGCACGCCGGTCAGTCGCGCATGCACCGGGCCGGTGTTGCCAATCTCTAGATATGGCTTCCCGTCTCGCCTGACGATCCGCCAGGAAAGCGCCGGTTGCCCCGCACTCGCCGGATTGCGTTGACGGTCCCCTCTCGGTTTCCACCACAGACCCTCGCCATAGACGAACAGCGGAATGGAATAGCGGAACTGCAGGCGGACACCGACCGATGGAGCGTCTTCATCGGCTGCTGCGGGGCTGGCATTTGCCGGAATTTCGTCGATCAGCACCCTGAATGCCCGTTCCACGCCCGGTGACATGGGGACGGCTCGGGTCAGTCGGACCATCTGGCGCTTTCCGGGTTCGATTCTGATCATGGGCGGTGTGCCGACAATCTCTTCCTGGTCCGCATATCGGTCTTCGCCATCGACCTGTGTCCAGGCGAGTATCCGCACCTGCAGCAGCGATGCTTTGGACCCGCGGTTTTCAAGCCACAGGGCGACGGCTTGTTGGTCATGCTCAATGACGGGATCGACCGGCCACACAAGAACCGCCCCGGAAGCATGTGCCGCACTTGCGGGCGCGAGCGCCGCGAACAGGAGCAATAGAGTGCCAAGGCAAAGTCTCGTTCTCCACGGCATGGCAGTCACTCTCCCCCAGGAACCGACCACCATCACCAAGTCAGTGTGACCAGAACAGTGTCGGTGTATGTTCCCGCCGCGCTCCCGCCAGGCAGCGAAACCTGTGCGTAAACTGGCAATTGAACATCGTTGATGTTGGCCGCCGTCACGAGGATCGACCGATCCTGATCGATCATGACTTCGTCTGTCATCCCCGCATTGGCGTAGAGGCGATATTGCAGCCGGTCGGCGGACGACGATCCGCGTTGCATGTTGCGATTGCCACCGCTCGCATGTTGACCACCGCCAAGCTTCAGACTGAGCGACACACCCGGCGTGCAACGCAAGATCATCGTCTGGTTCGCCCCAAGCGCGGCATTGTGAGTGGCCGTGGACAGAGTGGTGTCACGGCCAAAATCCAGAGTGCCGATCAGACCGGCGTCGCCGCTCGTACCCACCCCGTCAACCGCGCATCCCGCGACGATCGTCGCTGACACCTCGAACGTCGCGCCTGTATCGGCATCGGCCGGGCCTGATATGCCGATAGAAGCCAATAAGCCGAAGAGCACCAGCCCGGCATATTGTGCTGGAGGGCGAGGCATCTCGTTGACCCGCCGCTATTCACACCCCTCGCGTCAGAGTTCCAGCACGACGGTGACGATGTCGTTATAGGTGCCCGCGATCAGCCCGGCTGCGCCATAAGCTCGACCATTGACTGCGATTGTCTGTTCTGAACCGTCGTTGGAAAGCGCAACGCTATCGCCATTGTTGATCACGGTGGCATCGTCATCACGCAGCAGATTATAGGAAACATACTGCGTCGTGGTGGAGCTATGCTGCATCGCCTTGTTGCCAGCGCCCGAGGCATTGGCGTCATGCAGACCGGTCTGAAAAACAAGATTGGGTGTCACGCCCGCCGTGCATTGGACGGTAATGCCGGCACCCGCCCCGGTAACCTGAGCGCTGGCCTGAGAAAACAGGGTTGTCTCAGTTCCAAAATCCAGCGTACCGAAATCGGCGCTACCGGCACCGTCTGCCGCATTAGCCCCATTGATGATGCAGCCACTTTCGAGGGTTATGGTCGCATCGATCGTTCCGGTGATGTCGGCGTGCGCGGCACCAGGAACAACGAGCACAAAGAGGCCCATCAGAGCCGGAGCGATCTGCTTAACCATAGCCATATCTTCTCCTTTACCGATTCCGCGCCAGCTTCCTTCAATACATTCCTGATTATCTTTATACTTTACTGGCCGTCTGCTTACATCAAAGTAAGGTAATATTGAGTCGTTAAAGATGCGTTATGAAATTTCCGTGGCAATTTCCGTCCCGGATGGGAGGTCGACCTCGAGCACTGAGCTCGCAAAATACGGATTACGATGAGGAAGGAGCCCGACGATGGAACCGCCATAATAGGCTTCTTCAAAGTCAGGATCGATCGCCTGACGAAAGCAGAGATCCAGTTCGTGAAGGCGATGGCCGAGCTGGGCGATGGTCCCTATGCCATGGCGGACATCGCGCAGACCATGGGGTGCACCCAAAATCTCTGGGACCGGTCCGGGCGAGCATCATCTCGAAGGGGATGATCTACAGCGCCGATCATGGCTATCTGGATTTCAGCGTGCCGCTCTTTGCCCAGTTCATGCGGCGCCAGGGCTGATCCGGTTCAGCCGTCGACCTGCCGCTGAACAAGCGGCCCGCATCCTTACAGGCCCAGCCTCGGCCACCGTTGCATATCCGAACGGCGCCTTGTTCAGGCAGCCAGCTGGGAAATATGACCTAGCGCACTCTCGATTGCGGCTGCCCGATGATCCGGACCGATCTGCACGCCCTCGGCGACGACGAATTCCGGTGTCAGTCCGATGAAGGCGAAGACTGAACGCAGATATCTCTCCAGATGCTCCATCGCGGCCATCGGCGTATCTGCGCCGTAGAAGCCGCCGCGTGAGATCGCGATGATGATGCGCTTGGGACCGGCCAGACCAACCACACCCGTCTCGCTATATTTGAACGTGCGGCCGGCGACGAGTATCTGGTCAATCCAGGCCTTAAGCTGACTCGGCACCGAGAAATTATACATAGGCGCACCGATCACGACGGTATCTGCCGCGAGAAATTCATCGACGCTCTCATTCTCGCCACCGAACACGAAATGAGGAAGCGGATCAGCCACGACATCGCGATAGGTGACTTGTGCAGAGGGATCGGACGCCTGCAGCCGTCCGACAATGGCTCTAGTGAGTTGACGGCTTACCGAATTTTCGCCGGTGACGCTGGAATCGATATGGAGAATCATTTTTGGTGCCTCGGTATGGATTTGTAACCGAGGCACCATATGTTACTCCTCGATATGGCCCACAAGGAGGCACAAAATTGTTAGCTGGTAACATCGATGTGACCGATCGGATCGCGGTCGACCACAGCAATTGTCGCCGCGTGACGCCGGTCTTGGCTCGCGTGGGCGACAAGTGGAGCATCCTCACGGTGATGATCCTCGCTGGCGGCTCGAAGCGCTTCAGCGAGTTGCGCCGTGGGATCGATGGGATCTCCCAGCGCATGCTGACACTCACGCTTCGCGGGCTGGAGCGCGAGGGCTTCGTCGCGCGCACGGTGACGCCAAGTATCCCGCCGCGTGTAGATTATGAGCTGACCCCGCTCGGCCGCTCATTGTGCGAACCGGTGATGGCGCTCGGCGGATGGGTCCACGATAATCTCGACGCGATCGATGCTGCACGGGTCGCGTTCGATGAACGATGCAAGAACGAGTAGGGGGCCGGCATCGCCAACATAGTCGACGTTAGACCGCTCGAAACGGCTCCCTAAAACCCGCCCTTTGTTCATCAGGCTGTCGCGGCATAACGACCGGTCGATCGTGGGACTTTGCTGCAGTTCCCCAGCGAGTTATTAGCGAAAAAGGGGCGATAGCGGTCGGATTTCACCTCTGCCGATGTGGAATAACGGTTACCTTCCGGCAAGGTACAGCTACGCACGATTCACGAAAGGCATAAAGGGCCGCCGGTTAATTGAAGCGTTATGTTCGCGTCAAACTACGACTGTATCGGGATCAGAATGCGATCCGCACGCCAGCGTTGGCCTTAAGCGTATAGCTCTCGCCAAAGTCCTTGAACGGGCTGTTGCCCGAGACTTCGCCGTAGAGGGTGATGCCCTTGGTCCAGCTCACGCTGGCACCCACGCCCAGTTCACCCCAGAGCCGCTCATTCGCATAATCGATCGGCGTGCCGGAGACGCTGGTGCGTGTTCCGTCGCGCCATTCGTAATTGAGGTTGACCAGGCCATAGATATGACTGCGACCGCCATCCCAGTCTTTCTGATGATCGAGCGAGATGCCCCAGCGGCTCTTTAGGCTATCACCCTTGTCGGCCGCGACAACAGCGTCCGCCGGATCGGCGAAGCGATCAAACCGGACGTTGGAATAGGCCATCTGGATCTGCGGCGTGACGCTCAGATTGCGGCCGACGGCGGAGCGCTTCCCGACCTCGACGCTGAATGCTTCGCCGCTGCCGTCATTATTCCTGGCGAGCTTGCCCAGGATGGCCGAGTTCAGATCGCTTTGATACCAGCTGCGCTGCGCCTGACCGTCGATATAGAAGCCATTGAGCCCGTACCAAGTCAGTGTCGCACCCAAGCCATAACCATCGGTCTTGAGCGAGCCATTGCCGAAGATCGAACGCACATGGCTGTTTGATCCGCCATAATAGGCAGTGACACCAGCGACCAAACGTTCGCCCTTGTCGGTTCCGGCAAACACATGGTCCGCTCCGAGTTGCATCTTCCAGCTGTTGACGTCCTGATCGGACATGCTGGTTGAGACGGCAGCGTTGGCGCGGCTGCGCGTGCCTTCCATCCTGCCCCAGATCCCGCTTCCCTCAGCGTTTGCGCCCGCTGCCCAGCTGCGGTTGCCGACACGCTGCTGTAGCGTCGACAAGCCGTTGAGCGCCTGAAGATTCGCGCCGTAGCTTTCGTAGATCGGCACGCCCGGCTGATAAAGCGGGGGGGTGGGCATATCGGGATCGACCGGATTAACCAGCGCCGAGCGCAGATACCAGTCGCCATCCGTGGGGCTGGAGGTGCTGCCCTGATAGAGGCGATAGCCATAAGCGCCGGCGATGACCGCCTGCTCACCGTTGAACACATAGTCGCCGTTGAGGGCAAAGGTGCCGTTGGATGCACCCGCCACATCGATGATCTTGATGCCTTCGACCGTCAAACCGCCAAGGCCGCCTCGGTTTGTCACATTAACCTGGGTGTTGCCAGACGTCGCGCCGGTCACCACGAGACGGCTCGTCGCCGAGCTGTCATCGCCCAGCACGGCCTCGATCGCCAAGGTGCCGCCAATGCCGGCATAGTCGCCCGCAACCGTCAGCGTGCCGATGCCGCCACGGCCCGGCGCGACAACGCCGCCATTGACGATGCTGCCGACCCGACCGGTGCCTTCCAGGCGTCCGGCCTGCGCGATGGTCACGGCGCTACCGAGCGTGCCGTCGACCGCCAATGCGCCGCCTGCGACATTGCTTGCCGCGACATAGCCGCTGCTGTCGCCGGTGAGCAGCAATGTGCCCGCACCTGCTTTGGTGAGCGCGCCGGTGCCGGAGAGCGCACCGGCTAACGTGAACGTCGTAGCCCGATCGGTCAGGATCGTGCTCTCTCCCGTAAGGGCGAAGACGCGATCGCTAGAGAGGCTGGCGGTCGTCTGCAAGGTGCCGCCGCCGATGCTGACGGCGCCTGCCGCATCACCCAGATTGGCGTCCGCCGAGATGGCCAGCGTGCCACCCTCGATCGCCGTGCCGCCCGTGTAACTGTTGCTGCCCGAGAGGATGAGCGTGCCCGCGTCGGTCTTCACCAATTGAGTCGCGCCTGCCACTTCGCTCGCGATGGTTGCGGTGAAGGCTGCGCCGGCCGTCGAGCCATCGCCGACCCGGATGATCGCCTGCGGTCCGGTCAGCTCAAGCATACCCCCTTCGATGGTATAGCCGTTCGCCGCAAACTGCATGCCCGATGCCGAGACCTGTCCGAGGCTGTTGTCGATAGTGACCTTGCCGCCGGTGCCCGCGAAGATCGCGAAGGCGCCATCGGCATAGGCCGCGTTCACTGCGCCTTCTGCATTGGTCCAGTTGTCGTTGCCGGTGCCGTTCTGCCACAGTCCATCGCCGCCATCGATGGCGTTGTTGAACTTGGGACCGGCCGCGCCATCCCAGAAGTTGAGCGCGAGACCATCGGTGTTGATCAGATTGATCTGGCCGGCGACCGACGTCTGGACGGTAGCTGTGCTGCCGCCCGGCATGATGCCGAGGCTGAGGCCATTGTTGGTCAACGCGCCACCATAGTTGAGGACGCGGTAGATACCCGCACCGAACTCACCCCCGGCGGGGACGGTGACGTCCAGCGTGCCGTCGAGCACCAGATCGCCGCCGACCTCGATCAGGTCGTTGAGCGCGCCGCCCACCGCATTGGCTTCACCGAACTGCATGGCAAGCGTCGAGCCCGAACCGAGCGACAGGTTGCCGCCAATGTTCAGCGTGCCCGGCAGACCGCCAACGCCGCCAGGGTTCAGCGTCGCGCCATCCGCGATAACAACATCGCCGCCAATCGTGCCGGTGCCGCCCAGCGTTGCGCCGGATGCAACGCCGGTGAGGCCGGCCGCCGCCGACTGATCGCCATTCACGAAAAGCGCGCCGGCATTGACCGTCGTACCGCCCGCATAGCTGTTGGCGCCCGAGAGGATGAGCGAACCAGCGCCATCCTTGGTCAAGCCGCCTGCCCCGCTCACCGCATTGGTCAGATCGAGCATGGTGTCCGCGTCGGTCAGGAGCGTGCCTGCACCAGTCAGATCGATCGCGCGACCGATGGTAAGGTCCGTCGTCGTCCGCAGCGTGCCGCCGTTGAAGCTGAGGGCGCTTGCAGCAGCGCCCAGATTGGCATCGTCCGAAATCTGCAGGATGCCGCCATTGATCGCCGTGCCGCCCGTATAGCTGTTCGTGCCGCTCAGGATCAGCGTGCCGAGATCGGATTTCACCAGCTGCGCCGCGCCGGTCAGCGCCGAATTGATCCTCGCGCTCGTGTTGACGCCTGCCGCCGTACCGTCGCCCACGCGGATTACCGCCTGCGTGCCGGTCAGGCTGATAGCGTCCCCGCTGATCGCATAGCCATCGGTCAAGAACTGCATGCCCGCTGTTTCGACGGTGCCCAGGCTCCCATCGACCGTAACATTGCCCGCCACGCCCATGAACACCGCGAAGGCGCTGTCCGCGAACGGCGCATTCGGGATGCTGCCATCATCCACCCAATTATCGTTGCCGGTGGAGTGCTGCCACGCACCATTGCCGCCATCGATGACGCCGTCATTCTTGGCCCCCGTACCATCCCAATAACGGAACGTCAGCCCGGACGTGTTCACCAAGTTCACCTGATTGGCGACCGAGGTTTGCACATAGAAGTCGGGCGACGGGATCGTGCCGATCACCAGACCATTGTCCGTGAGCGCGCCGGTGTAGTTGATGACGCGATAGATGCCTGGATCGAAACTGCCCCCCATGGCGGTCTCGACATTCAGCGTGCCGTCCAGCGTCAGGTTTCCGCCCACATTGACGAGATCGTTAAGTGGACCGCCCACCACATTGGCCTTGCCAAGGCTGACGTTGAGCGCAGAGCCACTCGCCAGATCAAGATTACCATTGATGGTGAGAGCTCCCGGCGCGGTGCCAAGAGCGCCCGGATTGAGCACAGCACCATCAGCCACGGTCACATTGCCGCCGATGGTTCCGATGCCGCCGAGCGTGCCCCCTGTCGCCACGGCAACGTTACCGCCCAGTGCGTTGTTCACGTACAGGGAGCCGCCCGAAATGGCGGTCGCGCCAGTGAAGGCGGAGCTGTCGCCGGTCAGGCTGGTGACACCTGCGACCTGGTTGATTGCGCCAGCCCCCGACATGGCTGATGCCAAGCTGTAATCAGGGTCGGTATGGTTGAAGTTCACCCGCGATGTCGCGCTGCCGAGGTGGAGCGTCGGCGCGTCGAACAGGCCCGCTGCCCCTGCAGCCAACCCCTCGCCGCCGCCAATGTTGAGAATGCCCGTCGCCGCAGCGTTGTCGGCAAGTATGAACGCTCCGCCGACGTCGACCCGCGCGTCCTCGGTCAGCGTGAGCGCACCCGTGCCGGTGCCGCTGCCGATGACGAGATCGCCGGTCGTGGCGAAGCTCGAGCTGGCTCCGGACACCGACAGACCTGCTGCCCCTGGTGCCGTCCCAAAGGTTGCGGATGTGAAGCTTGCGGCGCCACCCTGGTCGACGATGAAGTTGCCGGCGGTCATCAGCAGCGAGCTGGTACTCGTCCAGTTGGAGCCGGCACCGGTGATCGCCACGGAAAGCGGGGTCGTACTGGTCGCGGTGCCAATCTGGCTGGCACCGCCGGTGCGCAGCGTTCCGCCCGCGCCGACCGTCATGTTGAAGGGACCGTTGAAGGTTGCGCTTCCCCGGATACCGCCTGACACGTCGGCAAGCGAGTTCGCCCCCGTGACGTTGATCTGTGTAGAGACGGGGGATACAGCGCGTATGTCCACGCCGCCTGCCGTGAGCCGGAGTGTGCCGCCATTGGTGACGTTCACCATGGCCGAGCCGGAGCCGGCCAGATTTATGCTGCCAATGGCGGCGGTGCTGAAGACCGTATTTGCACCGTCAACGCTGAGCTTGGAACGACCTAGGGTCGTACTACCGCCAGAGGTGACGATGGCACCGTCAGCGATGCGAAGCTCGCCACCCAGTCCATTGATGAGCGTCCCCCCGCCATAATTGCTGTTACCCGTCAGGGTGGTCACCCCGGTGCCGGCTACCCGTAGGCTGCCGGTGCCAGTGATCGAACCGGCATAGGTATAGGCGTTTGAGCGATCGAAGGTCAGCGCGCCGTTGTTGAGCACATCACCCACGATCGAGCCGGTGGTGCCAGCACTACCGATCTGCAGCGTGCCCGCGCTGATCGTCGTGCCGCCGGTGTAGCTGTTATCGCCATGGAGGACGAATGTACCGGCACCGAGCTTGGTCAGTCCCCCGCTGCCGCTCAGCGCATTGAGCACGCCGTTCGAGGTTGCGGCGCTGGTGATGTCGATCGCGCCGCCGTTCGCACCCAGAATGTAGGTACGCAGGTTGGCGGAGCTGGCACCGGTCAGTTGCAGGGTGCCGCCATCGATCGTGACCGCCCCGGCGACGTCGCCGAGGAAGCTGTCACTGGCAGCCGAAAGCACGCCGCCGCTGATCAGCGTGCCGCCGGTGTAGCTGTTGCTTCCCGTCAGCACGAGCGTACCGGCGTCAGTCTTGACCAGTTGGGCCGCTCCGGTGAGTCCGGCAGCGATCGTTGTTACGAAGCCGGCGCCCGTTGCCGTGCCATCGCCTACCCGGACGACCGACTGCGGGTCGGTCAGGGTCAGCGCATCGCCCGTGACGAGATAGCCATCGCTGGCGAATTGCAAACCGGACGCTGTGACCGCGCCGCCGCCATTGTCGATCGTGACCGTGCCGCCGGTCCCGGCGAAGATCGCAAAAGCGCCATCCTCATAGGCCGCGTTCACCGCGCCTGCGGCGTTCGTCCAGTTCTTGTCCGTACCGCCGATATGCCAGGTGCCGTCACCGCCATCGACGAGGCCATTGACCTTCGGGCCGGCATCGCCATCCCAGAAGTTCAGCGCAAGTCCGGCGGCATTGATCAGATTAACCTGACCGGCCACCGAGGTCTGGACGGAAACATCGCTGCCGAATGGCATCGTGCCAAGCGTGAGGCCATTGTCCGTGAGCACGCCGCCATAGTTGAACACGCGGTAAATGCCGCCGCCGAAGGTACCGCCCACTGGCACATCGACATTGATGGTGCCGTCGAGCTGTAAGTTTCCGCCGACATTGATGAGATCGTTGAGCGGCCCGCCGGCGACGTCCGCTTGGCCGAACTCGAAATTGAGCACCGAACCAGCCGCCAGCTGCAGTCCGCCGTTGATCGTCATCGTGCCGGCGTTGATGGTGGTCGAACCGAGATAGCTGTTATTCGCGGTCAGGGTCACGATACCCGCGCCATTTTTAACCACCGATCCGGCGCCCGAGACCAGGTCGCTGAATCCGATATTATCGGAGCGGTTGAACACCAGCGAGCCGTTGTTCAACACGTCACCCGTGATCCAGCCGCCGGTCCCCCCATTGCCAAGCTGGAGCTGGCCTGCCGCGATGGTGGTTCCACCGGAATAGCTGTTGTCGGTCGTCAGGATCAGCCGGCCGTCCCCCGACTTGGTGAGGCTGCCCGGACCCGAAATCATGCCGCTGAGGGTGAAGGTCGTCGCATTATCGGTCAGGAACGTGCCGGTGCTTGCCAGCGTCGCACTGCGCGCGCTCGACATGTCGGCTGTCGTTTGCAGCGTACCGCCGTTGAAGGTGAGTGTACCGGCGGCAGCGCCCAGATTGGTGTCACTGGAAACCTTCAGGATACCGGCATTGATCGTTGTGCCGCCGGCATAGCTGTTGATGCCCGCCAGTGTTGTCGTGCCGGCGCCATCCTGCGTCACCGCGCCGCTACCGGAAATCAAGCCGTTGAAGGCGAGGTCGTTCGAACGGTTGAATATCAACAGGCCATTATCGACGACATCGCCGATGATGCTGCCGGTCGCGCCGCCATTGCCCAGTTGTAACGTGCCTGCCGAGATCGTCGTCCCGCCCGTATAGCTATTGTCGCCGGTCAGAACCGTGGTGCCAGCGCCGTTCTGCTGGAGCGCACCCGTCCCGACGATCGACCCCGCATAGGTCAGGCTATCGGATCGGTTGAACGCCAGCGTGCCGAAATTATTGACGATTGCGCTGGCGATGGAGCCTGTGGTGGTGCCACTTCCTATCGAGAGGAGGCCGCCGTTGATATTGGTAGAGCCGGTATAACTATGGTTGCCGGTCAGCACCCATGTGCCGCTGTCGTTCTTCGCGAGCGTGGTGACACCGGTGCCGGCATTGCCGATCGAGCCGGCCAGCGTGTTGTTGCCCGCATTGGTGCCGCCGAGCGCAATGGTCCGCGCCTGATTGTTGCTTGCCAGCGTGACCGGACCAGTGTCGGTGAAGACGACCGCGCCCGTACCGGAGGATTCGATGAAGGTGACGCCGGAGGACAGGGTGAACAGGCGGTTCGTGGTATCACCCGCACCGGTGTAGCGTAGCGTCGATCCGTTGCCGATGACAAGATTCGCCGCGGCCGCCGATGATGCACCGAGACTGCTTGCCAATCCGCCATCGGCCAGCTTGTCGACGCCGAGGACGCCGCCGCTGATCGTCGTGATGCCCGTATAGGTGCTGCCCGGATTGGTCAGAATCCAGGTGCCCGCATCGGTTTTGGTCAGGCGCGTGAGGCCAGTGCCGTTGTTCATGATCTGCGCGGCAAAGATATTGTCCGCCGTGTTTGCGCCGCCAAGCGTCAGTGTCTGCGCCGTATTCGCGCTGGCGAAGGTCAGCGGGCCAGCCTGCGTGAAGGCGATTGCGCCGGTGCCCCACGACTCGAGCCTGCTCGCGGCCGAAGCCCCGAGCGTGAACTGCCGGTCCGTGCTTCCGCCCGTGCCGACATATCGCAGCGCGCCACCGTTGATAACGAGATTGCTCGCCGCCGAGGAGGAGGATCCGATCGAGCTGTTCGCGCCGCCGTCGCCAAGGCAGTCGACCGCGAGCGTGCCGGCGTTGATGACCGTCGTTCCGCCATAGCTGCTCGAACAACCCGACAGTTGCTGGAAGCTGCCGCCATTCTTGATCAGGCCACCGCTTCCCGAGATCGCACCGCCATAGACGGCGGCGGCGCTGCCGCCGCTGCTGATCGTCAGCGTTGCCGTACCGAGGGTGGTATTGCCGCCCGTCGCGCCGCCGCCTATCAGATAGAGGACGCTATTATCGTAGCCGTCGAGGTCGAGCAGAACACCGGCCGTGTTGTCGAGCGACATGAAGCCGCTCCGCAAGGCCGTGGCCGAGCCGGCCTGCAAAGTGCCGTTTATCACACGCACATTACCGGTCGTATTGTTCACCCCGGACAGCAATAATGTGCCCGCACCATCCTTACTAATCTGCCCACTGCCGGTGATGTTCCCCAAAAATTCAAGCGTCGTCCCGGCGTTAAAGACGTTAAGAGCCCCGTTGCCAGTCATCGAGAAGCCGCGATCGGTCGAAACGCTGGCGCCTGTATAGGCGAGCGTACCGCCCGCGAAGACGAGGTTCGACGACGCTGCCGACGAAGCGCCGATGCCGCTCGCCTGCCCGCCATTGGCGATGCAGTCGATCGAAACGGCTCCGCCGATCGTCGTGACGCCGGTGTAGTCGTTGTTGCAGCCGCTGAACGTCTGGGTGAAACCGCCGATGCGGGTATAACCGCCCGTGCCGGTAATGCGGCCCGTGAAGATGCCGCCGCCGCCGCCCGTCGTCAGCGTCCGCCCGCCAAGATCGATCAGCCCGCCGCCGATAACAGCCGCAGCGCCGACGTCGAAACCGCCAAGGTCGAGTGTCGCGCCGCTATTGACGGTAATATAACGGCCGCCTGGACCAAACGCTTGCGCCGAACCTGCGCGCAGGACACCGGCATTAACGGTCGTATCGCCAGTATAGGTGTTGGCGCCGCTGAGGACGAGCGTACCCGCGCCGTCCTTGAAGAACGATCCCGCCCCCGTCGCGATACCGCCGACTGTTAACGTTGTGCCCGCATTGGCCACGTCGATGCCGCCCTGCCCGGCCTCGAGTGTAAAGCCGCGGTCGATGGCGACCGTGCCGCCGGTATATTGCAGCCGGCCGCCATTGCTCATCACGATATTGGCCGAATCGCTGCTCGCGGCGCCGATGCCGCTCACGGTGCCGCCACCGGACAGCGTGTTGACCGAAAGCGTGCTGCCGGCACCGGTAATCGTCGTAACACCGACATAGTCGTTCGCAGCGTTGGACAGCACCAGTGTGCCCCCGCCGGCCTTGGTCAGGCCCGCGTCGTCCGGACTCGTCACCAGGCCGGAGAATTCGACGGTGCGACTTCCATCGACCTGAATCGCCCGCTCGCTGCCTCCGTTTACCAGGGTGATACCGCGATCGGACACCGCGTCCGACCCCCCGATATAGGCAAGCGTGCCGTTTTCCAGTCGCAGATTTGCGGGATCGGCGGACGAAGCGCCAATGCTGCTGTTCACCCCGCCATTAGCGAGACTCGCCACCTCCAGCCTTCCGCCGCTCAGCGTCGTGCCGCCGGCATAGCTGTTGGCGCCCGTCAAGCGCACGGTGCCGCTACCGCTTTTGGCAAAGCTGGTCGAACCGCCATTGTTTACGATCGTCGACGCGATGGTGAATATACCGCCGCCATTTTGTTGCACGCCCAGAGTGCTGCCGCCCGTGCCACCGGTCAGGGCGCCCCCGGTGATTGTCTGGTTGTTGGGTCCCACCGAAGGAGCGACGATGATGGTGCCGTCGACACCCAGCGTCGCCGCTGGCGCGATCGTGACGGTGGTCGTCGGATCGAAGGTGGTGAACTGCAGGCCGGCAAGCTGCACATTGCTCGCCACGGTTCCCGAAAAGCTTTCAGCGTCGCCGTCGCTGTCCGAAATATATTGGCCGTCCGTCCAAAGGGACGCGTCATCCTGATCGGTATAGTCCGCATCGGTGAAGGCGACGATGTTGCCGCCGACAACCTTGGCATAATCTGTGCCGTTGATCGTGGCCCAACCGCCCAGACTCGTGTTGCTGGTGGTGAAATTGCCTGTAACCGGCAGCGCGAAGTCGATCAGGCCGCCTGCGCGGTTGATCGCGCCGAAATTGATCGTGACGCTGCCACTGCCGGATTGCGCGCCAATCACATTGTTGCCGGCGACGATGTTGAGGCCATTGAAGGTCTGAACATTATTCTGAGTCGTGCCAAAAACTCTTAGACTGCCGCCAGCCATGTTCAGCGTCGATGCGCTGGAAACAATATCGGTAACCGGTGCGCCGGGATTGTTGAAGCCGAGGGCGAGCGTGCCGCCATTGACCGTAGTGGCACCGGTGTAGCTGTTCGCCCCGCTGAGGGTCAGGGTGCCCGTGCCGGCCTTGGTCAAACCGCCGGTGCCCGTGATGCTCCCGGCAAAAACAACGTCTGCGGCCGTAGCCACGGTGAGATTGGCTGAACCCAGCGCCACAGTTCCACTCGAGCCGGTCAGCGACGGGGCGATCAGATCATAACCGCCCAGATCCAGTGTGCCGCCATTCACGATGAAACCGGTGGCCGCGCCAAAGGCCGAGGCAGTGCCCGCCTTCAACGTTCCCGCATTGACCGTCACACTGCCCGTGAAATCACTGGCGCCGCCGAGAACCCAGGTGCCGGCGCCGTTTCCGATCAGATTGCCAGCGCCGGAAATGGCGCCCGAGAAGATATTCTCGCCAGAAAAAGTTCCACCCAGCGTCAGACTGTCGGCCGCGCCGCCGACGGCGAAGGTTGCCGCGCCGCTCAGATTCAGCGCACCCGTCCCGTCGTTCAGAATCCCACCAGCGCCGTTGGCGATCCACACGCGATTACTGCTGCTACCCGTACCGGTGTAGCTTAGCGATCCGGTGCTTAACGTGATGTTCGTGCCGGCACCGAGTGAACTGACTGCGCCAATATCCGCCAGAACCGACGCCTTGACGAGACCGCCGATACTGGCCGCACCGATGAATGTGTTGGCGCCGCCCAACGTGACGACATTGCCGTTGGCTCCATTGAACGCGTAAGCACCCCCGCTCAATATGCCGAAAAGTTCGAGGTTAGCGGTTTCGGCATAGAAACTGCTGCCCGTTGAAACGTCGACATCGCCCGTGATCGTCAGCGTGCCCGTTCCCTGGTTCCGGATGATCGCGCCGTTGCCGTTGATGTCCCAGTTCCGGTTCGAACTGTCGCCATCGCCCAGATAGATGATGCTGTCAGTATACTGGCTTTGTTGATTGAAGACGATCGTGCCATCGAGCACTGTCACCGGCGCGCCGAGTGAGCTCGCCTGCCCGAGATCGCCGATCGAGGTGAAACGCGCAGAGCAGACGCCATTGCAACCGGAAAAGATGGTTTGACCCGTGTAGGTGCTGGCATCGTTGCTCATCGTCACGCCGCTGGCTGCAACGGATACCCGGCCGTTGCCTGTGATCAACGCGGACCCTGCGCCCGCGCCTTCCAGGATCAAGGTGCCCGCGTTGCCGATCGTGACGGTGCGGTTTGTGCCGGCACCGGTGATCGACAGCCGAACCGTGGCTCCGGCACCAGTAAAAATATTGTTTGCGGCATTGCCCAAGGCAGCGTCGCTGCCCGCATAGATGCTGCCGAGGTTGAGAAGAATGTCTCCCGTAAAGCTATTGACGCCGTTCAGTATCAATCCGCCGGCGCCGGCTTTGGTCAGGCCGGCCGAGCCTGCGACCACGGAATCTATGATGGTGTTTCCGCTGTTCGTCGCGATGGTCGGCGCCACACTTGCAAGTGTCAACGTGTTGCCGGTCAGGGTGTATCCAGCCACGTTGAAAGTGAGGTTATGAACGGTGATCGGCGCCGCGAGGGTCACCGTCCCTGCGGTGCCGCCGAAGATAGCGTTGTCGAGAGCCGCATTCGTCCAAGGAAGGTTATAAGGACCGCTGACGCCGTCGCCACTGGGGCTCCAGTTTAGATTGCCGAGGTTCCAGGTGCCGGTGCCACCGGTGCCAACTGCGGTGCCATTCGCATCCCAGTTTCTGTCTGCATTCTGAGCCTGCGCCGGCAAAGCCGTTGCTAACAGAATCAGCGCAGCAAGAGAGCTACCTGAAAGCAAGCGCCGCGACACTTGACCGACTTTTCGGCCGTGCTGATCGACTGCATTGCTCATCGGATACTCCTCACACACACAAGCACCCGTTCCAGCAGTCGCTGGCGGGACCAATTGGACTAATTTCAGTTATAAGGTCAGGCGCCTTGGAGACACGAAGCACCGCAAGCCGCAGATTATTTGCCTTGGCACGATGCCTCCATCCCCCAATTGGTACCCCCGCCAGCTCGGTTGAGTTCGGAGGCTTTGCAACGCTCCACAGCGTCGCACAACAAATCGACCATCGCTTCCTGAGGCATCATCGATTAAGACGACAAGCTCGATACAATTGGAGCTTTGTCGCCCAACCGTTATCAAATCATTACCAGTGCATTTAATTTTCAGTTTTCGGCGAGATGCCCATTAGCAATTGTAAACTCTTGCAAATTTGCACACGTCAAGCGTGTGCGCGCTTCTGCGGAAGCGCATGCGTTGCCGCCGAATGTACAGTTGTGCCTAACTCGCAGTTTGAGCATCAGCATGAACCTCATCGCCTCTGATCGCTCGCCACCATCCGCGTTGACAGAGGCGGGGCACGCTTTGAGACGCAACGAACTCTGGAAGGCGGAGACTCTGATCCGAGCCCACCTAGCGTTGGCTCCTGACGACTTCGAAGCCGCGAGGCTCCTTGCTGGGGTGGTAGCAACGATGGGATCGTTCGCCGAGGCCGAAGCATTGCTGCGTCGAGTGATTGAACGCGCGCCGGCATTCGTTCTCGCCTATGCGGACCTGGCATCGCTCCTATGTCGCCTGAACCGCGCAGAGGAAGGCATTGCCTTACTCGATAACGCCATTGAGGATCCCGACCGGCATCTTTGGGCTCTGTCACTCAAGGCAAACATTCTCACCACTGAGCGACGCGTCGAGGAAGCGCTCCATGTTCACGAACAGTTAGTCGTGCGCGCATCCGAAGCAGCTGTCCCCTGGATAAACTACGCTCATGCGCTGAAAACAGTAGGACGGCTCGAGGACGCCGTCGCTGCCTATCGAAGATCATTGGCAATCGATCGCTCTAACGGCTTTGCCTGGTGGGGGCTGGCCAATCTCCGGACGGTCCGTCTGGGGAGCCATGATGTCATCTTGCTTGAGCAGGCGCTGAAAGAAGCAAGCGATGACCTGCAGCGAGTTCATCTTCATTTTGCGCTTGGGAAGGCCCTGGGCGACCTGAGCCAATTCGAACTCTCCTTCCATCATTATCAGAAGGCGAACGATATCCGAGGCAGGCTCGTGCCGTACAAGGCCATTGACGGCTTCGTGCGTGATGCTGAAGCCATATTCACGGCCGAACTTTTCGCAAAGAGCGACAATGTGGGCATGGACGGTTCCGAAGCGATTTTCATCGTGGGAATGCCCCGCTCGGGCTCCACGTTGGTCGAACAAATTCTCGCCAGTCATCCAATGGTCGAAGGGTTGGGCGAATTGTTCGAACTTCAGAACATAGTCACCCAAATCTCGCATGCAGATCCACGGACGACGTGGCCGAAAATCGTTGCAAGATTCTCAGCCCATGAACTCCGGGCGCTAGGGCAAAGCTATCTGAGTTCAACGCGCCGCTACCGGAGGACAGACCGGCCGTTTTTCACGGATAAAATGCCTTCCAACTGGCAGTATATCGGCTTGCTCCGCATGATCCTGCCCAATGCAAAGATCATCGACGTTAGGAGAGATCCGGTCGCATGCTGCTTTTCGAACTTCACCACATACTTCAATTTGCAGACGAGCGTTCCGAACAGCCTCGCGGCCCTTGCCCGGCATTACCGGAGCTATGTCCGCCTGGTTTCTTATTTCGACGCGATTCAGCCAGGCCGAAACCACCTGGTGCAATTGGAACGGCTAATCGAAAACACTGAGGTGGAAGTAAGTCAGATGCTCGCGTACCTCGAGCTGCCATTCGAAACGAACTGTTTGCACTTTCACGAAAATCCAAGGATCATTGACACGCCTAGCTCGGAGCAGGTCCGCACGCCCATCAACAGGGACGGGATCAGCAGGTGGCGGAACTACGAACCATGGATCGCGCCGTTGCAGGACGATCTCGGCTCGATTGGTGAACCCAATCTGCGGTTCGCGTCTCTGTCGAGGTCAGGAAATCCTGACGAACGTTCCAGCTGAGAGGACAGCACCGCACCGTCGCGATTCATGACGAACCGGATGTAAGGCACGCCTTGCTGGCGCCGCGTCATGGCCAGTTTCGGGTAGCGTTTCGCCTGATTGAGCGCCCCCAGCACCTGTCCTTCCCACATCGGCTTCGCATCACTGGGCGGCGGCACTGGCGGTATCGGTTTTGGGTCGCGGCGGAGCCACTTGCTCTGCTGGCAGGCGAGGTGGAGGCGGGCTTACTGGATCAACGGCAACTTCACCGGGAGTGAGTACCACTCCGGCGCGGAGAGGACCACCGAGATATAGTCGGCGCCGGCGGTCTGGGAGGACTTGATCCAGCCGGCGCCCAGTTCCAAGCCGTTCTTGCGGCTGATGATCGGTAGTCGAGCTCGGCTTCCTTCACCTTGCGGGTGTTGGGAATGATCTCGATCGGGCCGCTGCTTCCAGCGCCGTGAGTCGCACCTGCGGATCTCCGCGACAGGCCCGCGGCGAGTCTCTCTCGCCACCCTCAACCCGTCACGGACGGGCCGGCCTCCCTCTCACTCTCAAGAGCGGGGCGGCACAGGGCGGCAGGCCCTGCATGAAGGGGTATGGCGCGACCCGGTACGGCATCAGGGGGAGGCATTTCCCTCCGAAACTTCTACGCCAAAGGGCGAAACTCGACGCCAATGCACGCGAACAGGGTGGACGACGAAGCAAAACGAGTCGGCGCTCTGTGCTGAGCATCGAGATAATGCGTTGTTTTCTTCGGAAACTTGGAGCTGGAGAAGGGATTCGAAACCTCGACCCCAACTTGGCAAGTTTGTGCAAAATAGTTCTGCTGACAGATTGCTGACATTGAATATGTCGGCATGATTGTCAGCAACCAATTGCCCAATATTTTCCAGCTTATGTCACTGTTTATGCATTGTAAAAATGGTGCTGCCGGTGAGGATTGAACTCACGACCTCAGCCTTACCAAGGATGCGCTCTACCACTGAGCTACGGCAGCACGACGCGAAACAGGAGACTATCCTGAAATCATCGAGAGGCCGGGCCTATGGCGATGAGCGCGGGGGATGTCAAGCAAACGGGCCTCCGCAAGTTCGCGCCTTGCGCGCGCATCTCGCAATGGACAAGATCGCGCTCCTGCACGCAGGACAATCAGAGTGAAGGACGATAAAATGGACCGGGCCGACAAGCTGGCAGAGGCGCTGCGCGCAAACCTGCGCCGCCGCAAGCAGCAGGCCCGGACCCGTGCCCGGCCGGAGGACGAGACGCCCCCACCCCGCACCTGCAGCACGCCAGCGGCAGAGGAATAGCGCAACTCACGGTTTAAGCGCGATTCGCGCCCAACCCTCATTCCGCTGCAATAGAAAATAACGTTTATTTTCAGTCTATTAATGGCAAATCGCGGACTCGAAACGAGAAAGCTGAGTCAACAGTTTTATTTCAGATTTTTGACGCTCGGGCCGCTTGATCCGGGCTCCGGCGACTGCCAGAAGTTCCCTCGGAACGTCGCCCGACTCGTGGCCGATGTTGCAGCACATGTATTTTGAGTAGTTGAACACGGAAGAAGTGGGCTTCCGTGATGGGACTTTATTTGCCCGAAAACTGGGGCCGGCGGCGATTGCTGCCGGGTGGGTCATCTGATCGTGGGGCAGAACCGAATGCGAGAATATCAACGGATCGTGGCCGCCGAGGCAGGAGAGGTCGAAGGAATGCCGCAGGATGCGAGCATCGAGCGAGTCCGCAGTGCGTGGGCAACCATCCGGACGGGGCTCCGCCGCGATCTGGGAAGCCGGGTGTTCGACCAGTGGCTGCGTGGAGTCGCCGTCGGGCCGCTGTGCACGCGGACGCAGACGCTCGATCTGCTCGCACCGTCCGCTTTCGTCGCAAGCTATGTAGCCAGCAACTATGGCCAGCGTCTTCGGCTCGCCTGGCGCGCAGCCAATGTCGGCGTGGCCGATGTCCGCATTCTGCGATCCGCTTCGGCGCCGGAAGTCCTTGAGGTCGTTCCAGCGGAGGCCGACGAAAGCGCCACCCAGCCGCAACCGCTGGCCAGGATCCGCAATGGCTTCGAGCCGCGCCACAGCTTTGCGACCTTCGTCGTCGACGAAAGCAACGCGCTTGCCTGCTCGGCGGCCCGCGCCATGGCGGAGAAGGAAGCGCCTGCCTTCAATCCTCTGTTCATCCACGGGGCGACGGGGCTGGGCAAGACACATCTGCTCCACGCCATCGCCGCACGCTATCAAGACGTGCATGGTGCCAGCCTGCGTGACGGCGATATTCTCTACATGACTGCCGAAAAGTTCATGACCGAGTTCGTGACCGCGATCCGGGCCAATGACACCATGGCATTCAAGGCGCGCCTGCGCGCCGCGCGGCTGCTGCTCATCGACGACATCCAGTTCATCGCTGGCAAAGGCCCGACGCAGGAGGAGTTCCTGCATACTGTCAATGCGCTCGTCGATTCGGGTGCGCGGATCGCGATCGCGGCCGATCGCCCTCCGCAGCAGCTGGGCGCGGTCGATCCGCGTATTCTCTCGCGCCTTGCTGGTGGTCTCGTCGCGGATGTGCAGCAGCCCTCGCTCAACCTGCGTCTGGCGATATTGCGGGCGCGCCGCGAGCGTGCCGCGCCGATCATCGTGCCCGAGGACGTGATCGAGCTGCTCGCGCGGTCGATCCGCGCGAGCGTCCGCGAGCTGGAAGGCGCGTTCAACAAGCTGGTGGCGAACGCCCAGTTGCGCGACATGCCCATCACGCTGGAGCTGGCGCAGGGCCTGCTCAGCGACACGCTTCGTGCCAGCAACCGCCGCATCACGATCGACGAGATCCAGCGCGCCTGTGCTGCGCACTATCGCATCGACGCGTCCGAGATGCGCTCGCGTCGGCGTTCCGTCGCCATTGCGCGCCCGCGCCAGATCGCCATGTATCTGGCCAAGAAGCTCACGCCCCGTTCGCTGCCCGAGATCGGGCGGATTTTCGGCGGTCGTGACCACACGACGGTGATGCATGCCGTCAAGCGGATCGAGGAAATGCGCTCGGCCAACCCGGACATGGACGCCGACATCCGCGCGATCCAGCAGCGTCTCGAAATCTGATAGCGCTCACTGCGGGTAATCGACATTCAGCCCTGACGGCCTGCAAATGGCGTTTTTTCAAGCTTCCGGTGCTCACGTACATTTGAGTACGCTGCGCTCCGGGTCTCTCAAACCGCCATTTTCGTCGCATCATCATCTGAATGTCGATTGCCCCCTAGGCGGTGTGGACAAATTTCCCGATGAGCCGGGGTGGCGTGCTGCAGGATGAGGGCATCTGCGAATGCGGAGTGCGCGCCCTCGGGTGATTTGAACGCTGCAACACGAGGCGCCTCCCCGGCTTGCCCCGAACCTTTTGTCATGCTCACTCTCAGAAGAGCGGTTCATGCTTTCTTGAGTGACGGCCTCGCGCCGTGTCTTTCATGCCGGCGCCATAACGAAAGAACCCTCGCCCGGGGGGACGAGGGTTCCATATTCGGCCCGTATCGAAAGTTAGAACCCCCGGCACCATGGGGACTGTGAGGCGCCGAGGGTCTCTGATCGGGGCAGGTGGACCAAGACCCGCCCCGATCAAGCTTGTTCCTTAGCGGAGCAGCGAGAGCACGCCCTGCTGGCTCTGGTTCGCCTGAGCGAGCATCGCGGTCGAGGCCTGCGTCAGGATCTGGTTCTTGGCGAGAGCCGTCGACTCCTCGGAGAAGTCCGCATCCTGAATGCGCGAGGTCGCGTCGGTCAGGTTGGTGATCGTCGAGGTGAGGTTGCTCACAGCCGATTCGAGACGGCTCTGGATCGCACCCATATTGGCACGCGCTGTCGAAACCGCGTCGATCGCCGTGTCGATCGCCGAGAAAGCTGCTGTGCCGCCCGAGAGATCAATAGCGGCAATACCCGTAGTGAGTGAGGCCATTGTGCCGGTTGTGATGTCGACCTGATCCGTGGCGCCGGTGCCGACCTGGATCTTCGTGGCGGTCGCGCTGAACAGATCCACGCCGTTATACTTCATCGCGCCAACCTGCGTGATCTGGGCAGCCAGAGCCGTGCCTTCTGCCTTGATGTTCGCCTTCGAAGCCGTGTCGTTCGTGCCATTGGCCGCCTGAACCGCCAGTTCCTTCATGCGCTGCAGCATATTGGAAACGTCGCCCAGCGCGCCTTCAGCGGTCTGCGCCAGCGAGAGGCCGTCATTGGCGTTGCGGCGAGCGGCAGTAAGACCACGAACCTCGGCAGTCATCTTGGTGGCGATGGCGAGGCCAGCGGCGTCGTCCTTGGCGCTGTTGATGCGCTTGCCCGAGGAGAGGCGCTCCATGGCCTGCGACAGGCCCTTGTTGGCCGTGTTCGAGGCGTTCTGAGCGCGGATGGCAGAGACGTTGGAAGCAATGATCGTCATTTCAAAATCCTTTTCCCGCTTTTCATCTGGGGTCGCTGCCATGCGGCGTTGGCGGCCTCGAAACCCCAGAACGGATCGAGTCGGAAAAGTTTAAGTGCGGCCGAAATTTTTGTTCGGCCGAAGGCGGAATCCGGGACGAGGATTACAAAGACTCGCGCGCCCGCGAGAAAGGGTCGTTTCAGATCGGCAATTATTTGCCGCACCCCGGCAATTGGCCGCCAGACTTAATAGATTGCTAAGCATTTTATACGAAGACTCGCCCCTATCGAAAGGGTCCGGATGCTCGGGGGAGCGAAGGGCCAACCTTGGGGGACTCCACTTCATGTTGCCAGTCGACGTGAGTCTACGTCTGAGCGGCCTTGCGCCTGCGCTTTGCGCGTCGCTCGAAAATGCCTGCTACACCGCACGCAGAATCGACGGCGCGGCGCCGCGCGGTCGCAACGACGTTCGTATCCTGCATATGACGGAGCTCGCCGGGGCCACGCACCGCGATCTGCTGATCGACATACGGGATGGCGAGCCGAGCTTCTCACCCGCCGCCAACGGCCTGCCCGCACGCATTGCCTTCGGGTCGGCTGACTCGACGTTCGGCTTTGCGCTGATCGCGGAGCTCCTGCGGCCCGCTCTGATGCCGGCAGTCGGCGATCAGGCGAGCGCGGCGCTCATGCGGCTTGCTTCGCGAGTCGCGGCAAGCGACGCGACGGTCCTGGTTCAGGGCGAAACCGGGACCGGCAAGGAAGGCATGGCGCGCTTCCTCCACGCAATGAGCAGCCGCGCGGACCGCGACTTCATTGCCGTGAACTGCGCCGCGCTTCCCGAGACGATGATGGAGGCCATGCTCTTCGGCCATAAGAAGGGCAGCTTCACCGGAGCAGCCGCCTCGTCCGACGGTCTTTTCCTCGCCGCGAACGGCGGAACGCTCTTTCTCGATGAAATCACGGAGTTGCCGCTGGCGCTTCAGGCCAAGCTGCTGCGCGCGCTTCAGGAAGGCGAGATTCTGCCAGTCGGCGCGACACATCCCATCCCGGTCGACGTGCGCGTCATCGCGGCAGGCAATCGCGACGTCGCGGTGGAAGCCGAGGCCGGCCGGTTCCGCTCGGATCTTTACTGGCGCCTCAATGTCATGCCGCTGCACCTGCAGCCGCTCGGCGAGCGGCGCGACGACATTCCGGCGATCACAGCATCCTTCCTGCTGCGCCACGCCAAGGGCGCGACGGGCTGCGGTTTTGCGTGGCCGACGAACGATGCTCTGGTCGCTCTGAGTCGCCACAGATGGCCCGGCAACGCGCGCGAACTCGGCAATATTCTCCAGCGTGCGCTGGTGCTGCGCGAAGGCGCGCGGATTACCGCAAGCGATCTCTCGGTTCCGCCCGCGCCGGTTGCCGCCGCTCCGGTTGCCACGGTCTGGACAGCGCCCGTCAGCCTGCATGACATCGCCCGCAACTCCAAGCTCGACGCCATCCGCGCCGCGCTGCGAGATACCGGCGGCCACCGTGCCCACGCGGCACGACTGCTCGGCATCTCCGAGCGGACACTGCGCTATCGCCTCGCCGAGATGCGCGATCTGGCCATGGCGAGCTGAGGGGATAAACGATGGCCGGACTTTCCGTCGATAACGTGCTGGCGCTTCGCCAGAGCATCCTCCAGCGCAACAACGCTCTCAAGGACGTGTCCTCCGCCGCTGCCGGTGCCCCCGGAATGGCAGGCGAGGCACAGGGCGCCGACTTCGTGAAGGCGCTCAAGGGCGCCATAAACGAGGTCAACACGCTGCAGAGCGCCGCAGGTGACGCCGCGACCGCGTTCGAACGCGGAGAGACCGCCGACATCGCGGCCGTGATGCTTGCCAAACAGCAGGCATCCATCGGCTTCGAGACGACCCTTCAGGTCCGCAACAAACTCCTGTCCGCCTACAAGGACATCATGAGCATGCCGGTATAAGCCATGGCAGACAGCACACTCTCCACCCTCGACAGCCAAAGCGCAGTCCGCGCCGGGCTTCCCGCTCTCCCTGGCATGGGAGGGGGGGGAATGGACGCCATGCGCCTGCGCGCCACCGGCTTCCTGCGTCAGCCCGCCGTGCAACGCAGCCTGCCCATGGTCGGCTTGCTCGGCGTAACCGCGCTGGCGGGCCTCGCGTGGCTCGCCCTGCGCGAACCGCCTCAGCGGGATCTCTTCCGGGGTCTTCCAGATGCCGATCAGGCCGCAGTGGCCGACGTGCTCGGCAAAAGCGCCATTGCCTACGACTTCGACAAGGCGACCGGCGCGATCACTGTCTCGGAGGACGATTATTTCAACGCCAAGATGAAGCTGGCCGCTGCCGGCCTGCCTAAGAGCGCGCCCGATGGCGACTCGCTGATCTCGTCCATGCCGATGGGCGCCAGCCGCGCGGTCGAGGGCGAGAAGCTGCGCACCGCGCGCGAGATGGACCTTGCCCGCACGATCGAGGCGATCGACAACGTGGCGCAGGCCCGCGTTCACCTCGCGGTCGAGCCGCCGAGCATCTTCCTTCGCGAGCGGACCAAACCGACCGCCTCGGTCATGCTGCAGCTGGCGGGCGGGCGCTCACTCTCCGATGCTCAGGTCGAGGCTATCGTGCATCTGGTCGCTTCATCCGTGCCGGAAATGGCGCCGGACGGCGTATCGGTCGTCGATCAGAACGGCCGGCTGCTCTCCCAGTCGACGGCTGCAGGCGCGGAAACCGACCGACAGATTCAGGTCCAGAACCGGATCGAGGAGCGCTACCGGCAACAAGTCGTCGCGCTGCTCACGCCTGTGCTGGGCGCGGGGAAATTCTCCACCGAAGTCCATGCCGAGGTCAATTTCGCCGAGCGGCAGGCCACGCGCGAGACCTATCCGCAGGACGAGGCGCGGCTGCGCACCGAGACCGGCAGCTGGAACGCCGATGCGCAAGGCGCAGGCGCCGAAGCGGGTGGCGTCCCTGGTGCTCTCTCGCCCGCTCCGCCAGTCAACCCGGCCAATCCGGGCGCACCGCCGCCGCCTATCAACGCGCAGGCGCCGGCCGAGCCGGCAACACCGGGCACGCCGCCTGTGAAGACGGCCGAGACATTCAACCGCTCGTTCGAACTGGGCCGCGAAGTCTCCGTGACGCGTGATGCGATCGGCACGGTCAAGCGCCTGTCCGTCGCAGTCGCGCTTGATAACGGCGCGGACGGGAAGCCGCGGACGCCGCAGGAAATCGCGGCGCTGGAAGCGCTGGTGAAGGGCGCGGTCGGCTTCGACCAGACGCGCGGCGACATGGTCGCGTTCTCGGCCCGCAAGTTCGTGGACGCGGTCGACCCCGCCGCGAGCCAGCCCTGGTATGAGGCGAGCTGGGTCTCGATGCTGGTGCGCAATGTCTCGGCGCTGCTCGTGACGCTGGTGCTGCTGCTCGGCATCGGGCGTCCGCTGCTCAAGCGCTGGTCCGCCGCAAAAGCCGAGCAGGCCGATGTGGACGTGCAACGCGGCCAGAAGCTGGGCACCGAAATACAGGCCGAGCTGGGCCGGACGGCACTCGTCGACAGCGGCCAGACCGTGACGCTCGACATGATAAGCTCCACCCATGACTACACAGATCGCGCGGCGCTGATCCGCAACTTCGTGAAGCAAGATCCCGACCGTGCGGCGCTCGTCGTTCGCGACCTCCTGAAGGACGGGGCGAAAAACGATGGCTGAGGTCATTGCGCAACCGACGATGAATGGCAGCGCCGCCGCGGCGGTGCTCCTCATGCTCTTCGACGAAGACGAGGCCGCTCAGATCCTCTCGCGCCTGGAACCCGAGGAAGTGCGCCAGCTGGGCTATGCGATGTACGACGTCGCCGACGTGCAGGTCGGCGAAGTCAACATGGCGCTCGATCGCTTCGTGAGCAAAGCCAAAGGCCGCACGACGATCGGCTACGGTGCTGCCCAGCACATCAAGGGCGCAATGCACAAGGCACTCGGGCCGGATCGCGCGGATAACATGCTCGCCAAAATCACGCCGCCCACCCGGTCCAATCAGCTGGCGATGCTGAAATGGATGGAGCCCAAGGAGATCGCGGCCATCATCGAGCAGGAGCACCCGCAGATCATGGCGATCGTGCTCGCGCATCTCGATTCGACGATTGCCGGCACCGTGCTTCAGCTCCTTCCCTCCGAAGTTCAGGACGATGTCGTCTATCGCGTCGCGACGCTGGGACCGGTTAGCACCGAAGCCCTCGACGATCTCGAACAACTCCTCAGCGCCAGCCCGGCCCAAAGCCGGGGCGGCGGAACGACAACGCAGCGCGGCGGCGCCACCGAGGCGGCCGCGATCATGAACAACGTCCGCAAGGATCATGAGCAGCGCATCATCAAGGCGCTGGCGAAGCGCGACCGGGCCGTGGCCCAATCAATCGAGGACGAGATGTTCATCTTCGAGAACCTGCTGCAGGTCGCAGACAAAGACCTCGGCACGCTCATGCGTTCGGTGGACAACGAACGGCTCGTGGTCGCGCTCAAGGGTGCGAGCGAAATGCTGCGCGGCAAGATCCTCGCCTGCATGTCGGCACGCGCCGCGCAGTCGATCCAGGACGAGATGGAAGAGCGCGGCCCGATGCGCCTCGCCGAGGTCATGGAAGCGCAGAAGGTCATCATCGCCGAGGCACGCCGCATGGCGGAGGCCGGAACGATCATGCTCGGCGGCAAGGGCGACGACTATGTCTAGGATCTGGTCGAGCGGCGACATCGCGACGGCCGAGCGCCTCCACAGCTGGGATGAAATGACCGTCGGGGCCAGGCAAAGCCAGAACTTCCGTGCACTCTATGCCGAAGAGCGGCAGGGGCAGGGATGGCACCCCGCAGGCGCCGGACAGTCGGCCCGGAGCGCAATGGATGCCGCCGAGGAGATCGACCCGATCGAGGCAGCGACGCAGGAGGCGTTCGTTCAGGGGTTCCGCGAAGGCGAGCGCGTGACGCGCGAAGCCCTGGAATCGGACGACAGAGCGCGGCTCGAAATCGCCGAAGCGCTGAAGGCCATGGCGCTGACCGGTGAAGGCACGCTGGCGACGTTGCTCTCTCAGGCCGTCATTCGCCTTGTCGGCCAGATCGCCGGCGAAGTTCCCATAGATCAGGCTCTGCTCCAGCAGCGCTGCGCGGCTGTCGCGGCCTGCATCGACGACGACGCTGGCAAGGCAATGCTGGAAGTCAGTCCAGAAGACATCGCTCTCATCGACGATGGCGCGCTTGGCGTCGCCCTGACGCCCAACCCGGCGCTGCCCCGTGGCTCGGTACGCCTCGCCACACCGGACGGCTGGGTGGAGGATGGCCCGGATGTCCGCCTTTCCCGGCTGAAGGCCCTCATGGACGACATGGAGGGCCGGGCGTGATCGCCGCGCAACTGGATCAGGCCGAGCGGCTGCTCAACCATATGGCAGTGACCAACCGGGGGCCACGTCATGTCGGGCGTCTGGTCGGCCATGATGCCGGGATGCTGGAAGTGACCGGCTTCAATCGACCAATTGGTGCCGGCGCGCGCATCCGCGACGCGGCGGGACATCATGTCCGTGCGGAGGTGGTCGGTTTCCGGGGTAGCCGGGCGATCCTCGTGCCGCTCGATCAGGATGCCCCGCTGGAAAACGGCGCACGCGTCGAGCCGGACAGCGCGGCGAACATGGTGCAGGTGGGCGACGCGCTGATCGGGCGCGTCATCGATGCGATGGGCCAGCCACTCGACCGCAAGGGGCCGATCCTCGCCAATGGCCAGTGGCCGCTGAACGGGGTACGCGGCAACGTGCTGGATCGCGGACGGGTGCTCGACCGCTTCGATCTCGGCGTGCGCGCAGTGAACGCGCTGCTGACTGCAGGCTGCGGCCAGCGTATTGCGATCATCGCGGGATCGGGCGTCGGCAAGTCCGTGCTAATGGGGCAGATGATCCAGGGCGCGGAGGCGGACATTGTGGTGGCGGGCCTCATTGGCGAGCGCGGCCGCGAAGTGAACGACTTCCTCGAAACCAAGCTCAAGGGCGCGATGCATAGAAGCATCGTCGTTGCCGTTCCCGCCGATCACCCGCCGGTCCTGCGCCTGCGAGCAGCGGCTCGCGCGACGGCGATCGCGGAGTATTTTCGGGCGCGCGGCAAGAAGGTGCTGCTCCTCCTCGACAGCCTCACCCGCTGCGCTCACGCCCAGCGCGAGATCGGCCTTTCGCTCGGCGAGCCGCCGGCCATGAAGGGCTATCCACCCTCTGCGCTCGCGCTCATTCCCCGTCTGGTCGAGCGCGCTGGGGTCGACAGTCGGTCGGGCGGATCGATCACCGCGATCTACACCGTGCTGGCGGATGGCGATGACAATGACGACCCGATCGTGGACACTGCGCGCGCGATCGTGGACGGCCATTTCGTTCTCTCGCGCCAGCTCTCCGAACAGAGCATTTTTCCCGCGATCGACATTGGCCGGTCGCTCAGCCGCGTGATGGCCGATATCGTGAGCGACGAGCACATGGCGGCTGCGGCCAATTATCGTCGGCTCTGGGCAGCCTATGAGGAAAATCGCGACCTCATCCTGATGGGCGCGTATCGTCCGGGCAACGACGCGACAATCGACGAGGCCGTGGAACGCCGCGCCGCCCTGCTCGACTTCCTGCGTCAGAACGCGAAGAGCCGGATCGATGCGGACAGCAGCACCGCCGCGCTCGTCGCGGAATTCGCGCCGGGAGTCTATGCATGAGCCGGCTCGTCTCCAGCCGCAAGCGCCTCCTGCGCGTCCGCCACGTCCAGCATAGTCAGGCAGTGGCAGAGGTGATGCGCGCGCGAGACGAGGTCAGTCAGCTCTCCCACAATGCGGATCGAATCTCGCGCGTGCGGGCCGAACTCTTCGAGACCGCCGAACATACGACCGGCGCAGCCTTTGCGGCGCAGCGCGAACTCGCGACGCGGCTGGAGCGGGCCGGACGCCAGATCGACGGCGCCATCTATGACGCACGCCGCCGCGTGGACGAAACCGACGCCCGCCGCCTCCACGCGGACCGGGACCGCGAAGTGGCGGAGCGCCTCACCGAACAGGCCAAGGCCGCCCGCGAAGCCGCCGCCGAGGCCCGTCTTTCAGCCATTCCACGATACCGCCGCATGCAGAGCAAGGAAACCAGCGCATGACAGTGATTTCCACCATGCCATCCACGTCTGGCGCCAAAGCCTCTTCCAAAGGCGGAGCCTCGCTCGATCCGTTGACCGGAATATTGTCCAGCGAGGCGGGCGTGGCTGGCGCCGGTGACTTCGCAGCTCTCATCGGCGATCTCACGGGCGAGACAGATGTAAGGGAGAAGGCGGACGGCACTCTGGAAACCCATACGCCCGAACTTAGGGTAGATGGAGCGCTGGCGGGCATCGCTGGATTCGTAGCGGCCCAGGTCCCTGCGCCGATAGGTGTGCAGGATGCCGGTTCGCAGAGCTCGGATGCCGTCGGCTTGGTCGAAGAGGGTCCCGCCCTGTCGCCAGCCCGTGCGGCTCGCGCATCGACGATCGTGCTCAGCGAGGACTATGCGGATGCCGCGCGGCGCGCTTTGACCGGCACCGGGACGGACCAGGCGGGCGAAGCCAAACCGGCGATGGCAGGCAATGCCGCAACATCGGAGGACGAAGCCCTGAAGAGCGCCGTGGCAGCTCTCACCGTCCCGGAGGTAGCTCCGCGCACCGCGCATCGCGCGAACGGCGGGGCATCGGCGCAAGGCGGGTCTGGCGCTCAGGGGACTGGCGGAGCGAACACCAATCTTCTGTCCACTCTCGCGGACGCCGCCAGAAACGATAACAGCCGGCAGGGCGCCGGTGAAGGAAAGCAGGACGGGGAACGTCGCTTCGCACCGGGCGCACCGGCCGGGATCGGTCAGGCATTGAGCGACATCGTGGGATCGCTGCCGCCGATCGTGCAGACACAGATCGGCCTGCCGGGCGCCAGCGCAATTGCTGTCGTCCAGCAAGCCAGCGCAGCACAAGCCCTTGATGCGCAGGTGATCGACATGGGCGTTTCCGGCCAGTGGATCGACCGCATGGCGCAGGAAATCAGTACGCTGGCTGAGGGAGCGGGCCATAGCCGCTTCACGCTTATGCCGCCGCATCTGGGACGGATCGAGATCAGCCTCAGCCAGAGCGAACTCAGCACCGCCGTGCATTTCGCAACGGAGACGGACGAGGCAGCAGAGCGCATCCGTGCCGCGCAGGGCAACCTGCAGGCTGATGCCCGACTTTCCGCGCTCTCGATCGGCTCGATCACGGTCGAGAAAAGCCAGCAGAGCTTTGATCAGGCGACGCGAGACGGTGGCGCCGGGACCGGGCAACCCCGTCAGGGTGCGGACGGTGGCGCACAAGCCGGTGCGCAATCGCAATCGGGCGGACAGGGCGGGCTGGGACGCGAGAGTAAAACTTCAGCGCGCCGTGACGTTAATCATCTTTCAGAAGCGCCCGAACAAGCCCGCCGCGCAGCGTCGGTGGCCAATCCCGGCGTCCGTTTTGCCTAAGGGGACCGAATAATGAGCGATGCCGGCGAGGCACCCGCCAAAAAAGGCGGCAAGAAAAAGCTGATCATGATCGTCGGCGCGGTCGTGCTGCTCGGCGGGGGCGGCGCTGCCGGCGGCTTCTATGTGGCGGGATCGCTCAACCACGGCAAGGCGGGGCCAATCGAAGACCCCAATAAGCCGCAACTCGTCCTCAAGGGTGAAAACCCCGAGGAAATCGGGGCGAAATGGGAAGCCAAGGCCAAAGAAGCGGAAAGCGCCGGCGAGCATTTCGGCGAGCCGGGCCATGGCAAGGGCATGGACCTGCCGCGCCCAAGCAACCTGACGGGCTATCAGGCCACCTATTTCCAGATTCCCGCGCCGTTCACATCCAACATGTCGGATAGCGAAGCCTTCGCGCAAATCTCCGTCGCGGTCTCAACCTATTACGACAATCGCGTGATTCAGGCGGTGCAAACACATGAACTCGCGATTCGCTCGGCGATCCTCATGATGCTCGCCCAGGAGCAGGAAATCGATCTTTCTACACCCCAAGGCAAAGAAAGATTGCAGGGGAAAATGCTTAAAATTGTGAATGATACGCTCAAATCGAAAACCGGCTACGGCGGCATCGATAACGTTTATTTTACCAATTTCGTTATTCAGTAGCGCCGTGTCCGACGGGGGTCGGACGGGGACCCAAGGCGATGACTGAAGCACAACCCTATGCATTCGGGCGGACAAGCGCGCAGCCGTCCGCCATGCTCGGCGCGATGGAGAAGCTGGGCGACCGGCTGGCCCGCAAACTGCGCGGGATCATCGAGCCCTATAGCGGTGTGCGGCCAAGCATAACGCCCCGCCCCATCGACAAGACGATCTTCATGATGTGGGACGCCTGCGTCCCCAATCTCACCAGCCTCTCCCTCTACCGTCTCCACCCCATCCGGGGCACGACCACGCTGCGGATCGATGCCGCGCTCGTATCGCTGCTGGTCGACCGCTTCTACGGAGGCACGGGCCATCGTCACGGTGTCGAGCGCAAGGAGTTCACGCCGACCGAGAACCGCGTCATCACGCGCCTCTCCGCCCAGATCATGGGCGCACTGGCAGAGACCGCCGCCGATCTCGTGCCGCTCGAGGCGCATCTCATGGCGCGTGAGGCCAATGTCACGCAGGCGGACATCATGGCCGGCGAGAGCGACGTGCTGTGTCAGGCGTTCGACATCGACCTGGGCGAGAAGGAAAAATATGTCGTCGAGTTCGTCTATCCGCTGGATGGCCTGAACGCCGTGGAGCCGCTGGGCAATGCCCGGTCGGCCGACACGACCCGCGCTGCCGACCCTGTGTGGCAGACGCATCTGGCCCGGCGGATGGAGGACGTGCATCTGCCGGCCAAGACCATCCTGGCACGACCCAATATCAAAATGTCCGAACTGGTCGCCCTTCAGCCTGGCGACGTTATTCCCATTCACATTGCGCGGCATCTGCCCCTGCTCATCGGCGATCGGGTGTTCGCCCATGGCAGCATCGGCGAGCAGGATGGCCGCGCCGCCTTCATGATCGAGAAACTGGCCTGAGCGGCCCAGCAGCGAGAACCGACAATGAGTGACATGAGCGAAGCCCCGAAGCTGGAAAAAGCCCAGACCGCACCGGCAACCGGCCGCAATTTCCAGCTTCTCGCGGACATTCCCGTTCGCATGTCCGTGGAGGTGGGATCGACGCAGCTCAAGCTCTCACAGGTCATGGATCTGGCCGAGGGCAGCGTCGTCGAGCTCGACCGGCAAGCGGACGAACTTCTCGACATCATGGTCAACGGCACGCTCGTCGCGCGCGGCGAAGTGGTCACCGTCAACGGCCGCTACGGCATCCGCGTCGTGGAGATCGCATCGGCGGAAGCGCGGATGGCCGGCATCGAACGGCGCGCCTGACCAGAACTCATAAAGACAGGTCGCATCTATGGTCTGGTACTTCCTCAAGCTTCTCATCCTGTTGCCCATGGTCGGCGGCATGGCCTTCGGCGCGCTGTGGCTGTGGCGCAAATATCAGCCCGGCATGATCGCAGGGCAGAGCAATCGCGCAGTCAAACTGATCGATGCCTTGCCGATGGGCACCTTCGGTAAGCTCGCCGTCGTCGAGTTCGAGGGGGAGCGCATCCTGCTCTCCGTCACGCGCGGCCGGATCGAGACGCTCGCATCAAGCAAGACGATCCATGACTAAGCCTTTTCGCGCCCTGATCGCGCTGGCGGCGTTTAGCGCGAGCCTGCTTGCCGCCGCTCCGGCGAGCGCGCAGGCCCAGCAGGCGCCCGCGGCGACGCAGGCGGCGACGGCAGCACCCGCCGCGCAGGCAGCGCCACCGGCCGCCCCGGCAACCGGCGCGGTGAGCAGCTCCGGCGCGCTCACGCGTGCGCTCGATCAGGTCTCGGGCGACGGGCGCCCGCTTGCGCTCAGCCTCCAGATCCTCGTCCTGATGAGCCTGCTGACGGTGCTGCCGTCGCTGGTGCTCATGATGACCAGCTTCACGCGCATCATCATCGTGCTCTCGCTGCTGAGGCAAGCGCTCGGCCTGCAGCAGACGCCGCCCAATCAGGTGCTGGTCGGCCTCGCGCTGTTTCTCTCCATGTTCGTGATGCGCCCGGCGATCGACCAGATCTCCGCCAGCGCCTACACGCCCTATGGCGCGGGCCAGATCAGCATCGAGGAGGCGATCAGCCGCTCGGCCACGGTGTTCCATGGCTTTATGTCCAAGCAGACCCGGCAGAGCGACCTCGCGCTCTTTCAGGGCCTAGCCAAGGCGCCGGCGTTCCGGTCGCCTAATGACATTCCCTTTTCCATCCTCCTCCCCGCCTTCGTGACGAGCGAGCTCAAGACCGCCTTCCAGATCGGCTTCATGATCTTCCTGCCCTTCCTCATCATCGATCTCGTCGTCGCCTCGACACTGATGGCGCTGGGCATGATGATGCTCTCTCCCACGATCATCTCCATGCCGTTCAAGCTGTTGCTCTTCGTGCTGGTGGATGGCTGGGCGCTGACCATGGGCAGCCTCGCGGGATCCTTCGCGACATGACGCGGGAGCCAGCCCATCATGGATAACGCGGATTTCTTCGTCGGTCTGGCGCAGCAGGCGCTGTGGGTCGCCGCGCTCGCGACCGCGCCGATCCTCATCCCCGCGCTCGTGGCCGGCGTGCTCATCGGCATGATCCAGGCGGCGACCTCGATCAACGAGGCAACCCTCAGCTTCGTGCCGAAGCTCATCATCGTCGGCGCGACGCTTGCCATCTTCGGCGCATCGATCCTGATGCTGATCGCTGACTTCACGCGTGAAGTGTTCGAGCGGATACCGGACCTGCTCATATGAAGCCGGCCGTCCTGACAAGCGCCCGCACATGATCGCACCCGGCTTCGCGGGGGTCGAGGCGCAGCTCTGGATCTGGCTTATCGCCATGATCCGCCCCGGCGCGGCCTTCCTCGCAGCACCCATTTTCGGCGCGGCAGCAGTGCCCATGCAGCTGCGGATCATCCTCAGCCTCGCCATCGGCATGGCCGCCCTCAACAGCGTGCACATCACCTTGCCACCGGACGGCGTCGCCAGCATCGCGGGCGTGGCGCTGGTGGGCGGCGAAGTGCTGGCCGGCCTCGCGCTCGGTTTCGCGCTGCAGATCGGCTACGCGGCGGCCTTCATCGGCGGTGAGACGATCGCCAATGCGATGGGCCTCGGCTTTTCCTCCATGGTCGATCCGCAATCGGGCCAGTCCACACCGGTCGTCGGCCAGTTCCTGTCGATCGTCGCGACCTTCCTGCTGCTCGCAATGGACGGGCACCTGATGCTCATCCGCTATATCGTCGCCAGCTATCAGGCACTGCCCCCCGGCGGCGGCCTGATGCCGGCCAGCGCCTTTCAGGCCATCGTCGATTTCGGCGGCGCGATGTTCGGCGCGGGCGTGACGATCGCGCTTCCCGTCGCCTTCACTCTCATCCTCGTACAGATCGTGATGGCGATGCTGGCGCGTTCCGCACCCTCGCTCAATCTGTTCGCCGTGGGCCTGCCCGCGACGCTGCTCGCCGGCCTCGTGCTCCTTGCCATCGCCGCGCCCGCCATGGCCGATGCCATCCACGCCTCACTCAACGCCAGTCTCGATCTAGCGGCGCAACTGGCAGGGGGCTGAGCCATGGCGCAGGAAAGCCCCGCCGGCGGCGAAAAGACCGAAAAGCCGACAGCCAAGCGGCTCTCCGAAGCCGCCGAAAAGGGCGACATCCTTCAATCCCGCGAACTCGCGACGGCAATGGTGGTCATGGCGGGCATTGCCTGCCTCGCCATCACTGGCCCCTCTTTCATGAGCGCGCTGCGGCAAATGCTAATCGACGGCCTGCGCGTCGACATGGGCGACATCGACTCATTCGAGCCGGGCCAGCGCGCGCTCCATCTCATCGGCGTCGTTGCGCTGCCGGTGGCGATCATCCTTATCGCCACGCTCGCCGCCGCGATCGCCGCGCCCGCTATGCTCGGTTCGCTGGGCTTCAGGCCGGGAGCATTCGCACCCAAGCCAGCCAAGCTGAACCCCACCGCCGGCCTCAAGCGCATCTTCGGGCCGAACGGGCTTATCGAACTGGTGAAGTCGCTCGCCAAGGTGGGCCTCATCGGCACGATCGGTTTCTATCTCATCTGGGGCCAGCTTCCCACGATCAGCGCCATCGGCAAGACAGGCATCGCTCCGGCCATGGCGCAGCTCGGCTCCATCTTCACGCTCGTCGCGCTAGTCATGGCGGGCAGCCTCTTCCTGATCGCCGGGATCGACGTGCCGGCACAGATCATCCAGCGCACCCGGCGTCTCAACATGACGAAGCAGGAAATCAAGGAAGAGCACAAACAAACGGAGGGATCGCCCGAAGCCAAGGGCGCGATGCGCCAGAGACAAATGGCCGCCGCCAGCGGGTCAGTGCGCAAGGCGGTCGAGGAAGCATCGGTGATCCTCACCAACCCGACGCACTTCGCCATCGCGCTGCGTTATCAGGCCGGTCGCGACGCTGCGCCTATCGTACTCGCCCGAGGCGCCGACGAAATCGCCGCAGTGATGCGCGCCGCCGCCGTAGAGAAGAGCGTGCCGATGCTGCAATATCCCGAGCTGACCCGCGCCATCTACTACACCTCACGCGCCGGGGAGATGATCGACGAACAGCTCTTCGTCGCCGTCGCCACCATCCTCGCATTCGTCTTCCGGCTCGAAAGCCGCATGGCCAGCGAAATGGACCGGCCGCACATCGACCTTCCCCTCGCGATGCACTTCGACGCCGATGGCCAAAACATCGTGAATTAAAGCTTAGGCGCTTCCATCCGTTCTTTGTTCACAGGGGACGTCTAATGGTGGTGTGCCATGAACCAACCTGTAACCCGGACTGAGTCAGTTGCCCCGGTAGCGAAAGTGCAGGCGCGCAGCGTGAACGCCGTGCCTGCAGCGGCAGCAGCCGGGTCGGGCGACAATGCAGGCTCAAGTGCGGCGCCCGAACGGCCTACCGCGACGGCGAACTATGCTCGCATCCAGGCCGACATCGCACAGGCGCTGAAGGCCGTGCAGGATCGGCAGCCGGCGCCTTCCAATGACGATCTTGGCAATGCCGAGCGCGCCATGCTCGACCTCATGCCGACGCCCGTCGTCGTGCTGCCCATGCCACCCACGGATCCCGACATGGTCGCATTTGTCGCGCAGGTCGCGCAGTCGCTCGCTCAGCAGGCCGTCCGCACCCATGCGGCGCAGGCCCGTATCGCGGCCAGCACGATCGACGCCCTCGTCGCCTGACAGCGGCAAAAAATGAACTCGCATTCCGGATTTCGCTAAAAGCCGACGACCGCCAGCCGTTCTAACCCCTCGAAGGGGAACGCCAGAATGGCCGTCGATATAGCAAGCGCGCTGGGCATGGGCACCGGCATCAACACCACCGAGCTGGTCGCCAGCCTGGTCTCTGCCGCCCGTGCGCCCAAGCAGAACGCCATCAGCGACCGCGTCTCCACCAACGAGGCGCGCATCTCGGCACTGGCCTCGGCCAAAAGCTCGCTTTCGACCTTCTCAACCGCGCTCACCGACTTGCTCAAATCCAGCGCTTATTCCGGGCAAGCAGCCTCCAGCGACGCGACTATTGCCACAGTCGCAACCATTCCCGGTGGCACGCCCAAGGGTCTGCCCGCGCAGATCGAGATCCTCCAGCTGGCGAGCGCGCAGGTGCTGCAGTCTGCCGCCCTGACCGACTCCGCCGCAACGGCGGGAACCGGCACGCTCACCATCACCACCGGGTCGACCAGCGTCGACGTGACGCTCACCAGCCCGGCCAACACGCTGGCCGACCTCGCCAGCGCGATTAACGGTGTCAATGCGGGCGTCACTGCCACGGTCGTCTCGGACAAGAACGGCGCCCGGCTCGTGCTCAAGGGCGCAAGCGGCCAGGACAGCGCCTTCACGATCACCGCCGGGGCGGACGCCGACGCGGACCTCGCACGCTTCGCCTTCGACGGAACGTCCGGGCCAATGACGCGCAGCCAGACGGCACAGGATGCGCTGATTCGCATCGACAATGTCGACATGCAGTTCGCCTCGAACACGGTGACCGGCGCGATCCCCAATCTGCGCATCGACCTCAATCGTGCGGCGCCCGGCACCATCGTGACGCTGGCGACGACGCAGCCGACAACAACCATGCGCGATCTCGTGCAGGAATTTGTCTCGGCCTATAACGAGCTGAAGAAAGCACTGAACAGCGCCACCGCCACCGGGACCAACGGCGTGGGCGGCGGCGCACTCTCCTCCGATCCGGGCGTGCGCGACATGTCCCGCCGCCTGGCCGCCCTCACCAGCACGCCGCTGGCCGAATCGGGTGCCTTCCGTACGCTCAGCGACATCGGCGTGACCACGAACCGCGACGGCACGCTCACGCTCAATACGACGGTGCTCGACAAGGCAATCGCAGCCGACCCGGCAGCAGTGACCGCGATGCTGAACCCGACCGTGGCGGACGCAGACAATCCCGGTATCGCGGGCGCGCTCAAATCCGTGACCGACTATCTGAACGGCACGGACGGCCCGCTCGCGGCATCGGCGGCAAGCTACGACAAGCTCAAGGCCAGCCTGAAGAAGCAGCTCGAAGCGCTCGACACGAGCATGGAGAGCTATGAAGCGCAGCTCACCAAGACCTACTCCGCCATGCAGGCGCGACTGACGCAGCTCCAGAGCGTGCGGTCCTACATGGAGCAGCAGATCAAGGTGTGGAGCAGCGACAACAGATAAACGAACAAGGGGACGCAGACCGATGTTTTCGAGCCAGGGCTATGCCAGCGCCGCCCGGCGCTATGCAGCGATCGACACCAGCAGCCGCGTGGAAGGGGCCACCCCTCACCAGCTCGTGCGCATCCTCTTCGAGGAGCTGCTGCGCGCCATGGACAGCGCCACCCTCGCGCTCAAGGGCGGGGACATGGCGAAAGCGACCGAGCGGCAGACGCGCGCGCTCACCATTCTTCACGCGCTCGAATCCAGCCTTGACTTCGAGAAGGGCGGCGAGATCGCCCTTAGCCTCGCCACCATCTATCGCGAATCGCGCCGCCGCATGATTCGCGCCATTGGCGAGAAAGACGCCGCGCCGATGGAAAGCGCCCGCGCCTTCATCGCGGACATTGCCAGCGCCTGGGACCAGATCGCCTAGACAGATACGTTGATTTGCAGGCTGGCGGGGGCAGACGATCCGCGCTAGCCGGGCGTGATGGACCCTACACCGCCGACGACGATCGATACCGCCGTTTCCATGCCAGCCGGGCTTGGCGAAGGCTGGCGCGCCGCGCTCTCCGGTGAGTTCGGCGCCCCCTATATGGCATCGCTCAAGCGCTTCCTCATGGAGGAGAAGCAGAGCGGCAAGCGCATCTTTCCGCGCGGGGAGAACTGGTTTGCCGCGCTCGCCCTGACTCCGCTGGAAAGCGTGCGGGTCGTGATTCTGGGGCAAGACCCGTATCATGGGCCGGGGCAGGCGCATGGCCTGTGCTTTAGCGTGCCACCCGGCGTGCGGCCACCCCCGAGCCTCGGCAACATCTACAAAGAACTGCAGAGCGACCTCGGCCTTACCATTCCCCGCCATGGCTTCCTGGAAAGCTGGGCAAAGCAGGGCGTACTGCTGCTCAACAGCGTGCTGACCGTGGAGATGGCGCGCGCCGCCTCCCATCAGGGGCGCGGATGGGAGCGCTTCACCGATGCCGTCATCACCGCCGTCGCGCGGCAGGAAGCGCCGGTCGCCTTTCTGCTCTGGGGTGCTTATGCGCAACGCAAGGGTGCCTTCATCGAGGACATATCAAAAGGCGGGAGGCATCTGGTGCTGAAGGCCGCGCATCCCTCCCCCCTCTCGGCGCATAACGGCTTTCTGGGCTGCCGGCATTTCTCACAGGCGAACAATTTCCTGCGCAATGCGGGCCGCGGCGAGATTGACTGGAGCCTCCCCGCACAAATTGAAGCATAAGCGCGCGCGCCCTTCCCCGCGCCGCCGAAAGTCGGCAGAAGGCGGGCAACAATCTTTCCTCGGGGAAACAAACGTTCATGTCGTCCGGCCTTGCTGCTCTGCTCGATGATGTCGCAGCCATCGCCAAAGTCGCCGCCGCCTCGCTCGATGATGTGACCGCAAGCGCAGGCAAGGCCAGTGCCAAGGCCGCCGGCGTGGTGATCGACGATACCGCCGTCACACCAGCCTATGTGACTGGGTTCACGGCGGACCGCGAACTGCCGATCATCTGGCGAATCGCGCTCGGCTCCCTGCGCAACAAGCTGCTCATCCTGCTGCCCGGCGCGCTCCTGCTGTCCGCCTTCCTGCCCTGGGCAATCACGCCGCTGCTGATGCTGGGCGGCACATTCCTCTGCTTCGAAGGCGCGGAAAAACTGATCGAGACGCTCTTCCACAAAGGGGATGGAACCGAGGAAGAGATGACCGGCGACCCTGCTCATCTGGAAGCCGAGAAGATCAACGGGGCGATCCGCACCGATCTCATCCTCTCGGGGGAGATCATGGCAATCTCCCTCGCGGACGTCGCCGCGACGCCGATCCTCAATCAGGCCGGCGCGCTCATCGTCGTCAGCCTGCTCGTCACGGCCGGAGTCTATGGGGTAGTGGCGCTCATCGTGAAGATGGACGACATCGGCCTGCATCTCGCCAAAGGAAGCTCCGGCGCAGTGGCCGGGTTCGGCCGGTCGCTGGTGCGGATGATGCCGCGCGTTCTCGCTGCGCTCTCGACCATCGGCATGGCAGCGATGCTCTGGGTAGGCGGCGGGATCATATTGCACGGGCTGGAGCAGTTTGGCCTCTCCGCGCCAGCCCACATCATCCACCATGCCGGCGAGGTCGTGGGCCATGCCGTGCCGGTGCTGCAGGGCGCGGTCAGCTGGATCGTCAGCGCGGCCCTCTCCGGCGTGTTCGGGCTGATCGTGGGCGCGATCGTGGTCGCGGTGATTCACGCGCTGCCCCGCAAGAAGACGGCGTGAGATGTCGCGCCTAGGACTAAAAGGCGTCCGACATGCAGCCGAAGCCGGGGCGATAGCTCGCCTTGCGCGCGGCCAGCAACGGCACCGAAGCATGGACGGCGCGTTCGTCCCCATCGTCGGACAAGCGCACCATCCACATGCCTTCCAGACCCCTGAAGTCGGCCTTGCAACTCTTGAGATCGCGCCCCTCGATATAGCGGCACGAACAGGCAATGCGCGCGCCGAAGCCCGCCGCCATGCCCGCGCGATAGCGCCAGGCCGACCAGTGCCAGGCGCAGTACAGCGCGCCGACCACTGCCAGCACGAGCGCGGCCCAGCGCAAACTGCGCCCCATAGTTGTCCCAACCCCCTGCATCGGCCGGACTGATACTGCGCATGGGGGGCAAGATCAAAAGGCTTTGGCCAAGGGGCCTTAAAAGACGCTGGGGCGTTGTCGCGGCGGCGCTCGCGGCCGTGCCCGGCATCGCCATATTTGCCGCCGCACCGGCAGAGCAAGCGGGCATTGTGAGCATCACCGGCGATGCGCAGGTGCCGTCCGAGGCCATCGCACCGGCGATCGACGCGCTGTTTGCGCAAGACAGCGACGCGCCGCTCGGTGAGACGCGCGCCCTCGTCATCATGCGGGCGGGCAAGATCATCGCGGAGCGCTATGCGCCGGGCTACGGCCCTGAGACGCGGCATCTGAGCTGGTCCATGGCCAAGACGGTGACCGGGCTTCTCGTGGGCATCATGGTCTCGGACGGGCGCATGGCGCTCGACGAGCCGGCGCCCCTCGCCGCCTGGAGCCAGCGTGGCGATCCGCGCGCGGCGATCACCCTGCGGCAGATGATGCAGATGCGCACCGGCCTCCATCATGTCGAGAAGGGCGATCCCATCGAGCAGTCCGACGCGCTGCGGATGCTGGTGGGCGACGGCGCGCAGGATCAGGCGGCCTATGCCGCTGCCAAGCCGCTGGCCGATCCGCCGGGCAGCGCCTTCCTCTATTCGAGCGCGACCTCCCTGCTGCTTGCGGAGATCGTTACCGAGCAGCTGACGGCGAGCCGCGATCCGCAAGTACGGCGCGACGCGATGACCAACTTCATGCGCACCCGCTTCACCGACCCGGTCGGCCTCAAGAGCTTCGTCCCCGAGTTCGACGCACAGGGCACGCTGCAGGGCGCGGCGATGATGCACATGACCGCGCGGGACTATGCACGGCTGGGCGAGTTTCTGCGCCGCGGCGGCGTAGCGGGCGGGCGCCAGCTCGTCGCGACAAGCTGGATGCGCTTCATGACCGCGCCTTCCCCCACCAACGCCGCCTATGGCGGGCAGCTGTGGCTCAACCGGCCGGGCGAGGGATCGCCGCTGTTCCCCGGTGAGGCCTCCTCCCGCATTTACGCGGCGGCGGGCTTTGGCGGGCAATATATCATCGTCTCGCCTATCCAGAACCTCGTCATCGTGCGGCTGGGCGTGACCCGCGACGAGGAGATGCCGGCGCTGAAAAGCGCGCTGGCGAAGCTGGTCCAGCGCTTCCCGAGCTGATCCCCGCGCCACGACAGCGCGGCGAAAGGTTCTAAAGGTTACACCTCTTGGAACAAAAAAATCGCGCACTTGGCTGCTCCGCCCTCACGGTTCTCACCGCATCCGCCATGCATCGGGACGGCGGCTGTAGGACAGGGGGATCAGGCCGCGCGGCGCGGTGGCGTCTCGTCCTGACGCAAGGTGAGCACCTCGACCCCTGCTGAAGTGACGGCCACGGTATGTTCGAACTGGGCGGAGAGTTTCCCATCGCGGGTCACGACAGTCCAGCCATCGTCCTGCGTCGAAACCTGACGGCTCCCCTGATTGAGCATTGGCTCGATCGTGAAGACCATGCCTTCGCGCAGCTTCAGACCCGCACCCGGCCGACCAAAATGAAGCACCTGCGGTTCCTCGTGCATCTCGCGACCAATGCCGTGGCCGCAATAATCCCGGACCACCGAGTAGCCATTCTTCTTAGCGTGGCTCTCGATTGCGAAGCCGATATCGCCCAGATGCGCGCCGGGCCGCACCTTGGCGATGCCCCGCCACATTGCCTCTCGCGTGACCCGCACCAAGCGTCGCGCGGCGGGAGGCGGATCGCCGACAAGATAGGTCTTGCTGGAATCGGCTATGAAGCCGCTTTTCTCGAGCGTGATGTCGAGATTGATGATGTCCCCTTCGCGAATGATCTCCTTCGGGTCGGGCACGCCATGGCAGACGACATGATTGATCGAGCAATTGAGCACGTATTGAAAGCCATACTGCCCCTTGCTCGCAGGGCGCGCGGCAAGGTCCACAGTGATGAAGCGATCGACCAGATCGTTGACCTCCATGGTGGACATGCCGGCGAGGGCCACGTCATCCAGCATCTCGAAGACGGACGCGAGCAGCCGGCCGGATATGCGCATGAGCGCCAGTTCGTCCGGAGTTTTCACCATCTCAGGCGGCCGCCGTATCCACGAGGGGCACGGGTGCGGCGGCAAGCTCTCTCTTCACGATCTCGGTGAAGGTGAGCGCGGGATTGGCTTCGGCCAGCATGCCGATCTTCATCCAGAACTCGGCCTGCGCGTTGATCGACCGGCACATCACCGTGCTGGCCCTGCGAACTTCCTCGTGCAGCCCTTCATCGATTTTAACGATGCCCATCGGCAGTTCTCCGTCAAATATACGAAACGTATATGCTTTGTATATTAGACGGTCAATCGATGCCCTCTTTATAGCAAATACTGCCCCTTGATCACCGTGCGGCATTGGCCGGAAAGGATCGCGCGGTCGCCCTCCAGCAGGCAGCCGACATGGCCGCCGCGCGGGCTCGCCTGCCAGGCCGTGAAGCGCGGACGGCCGAGGCGATCCGCCCAGTAAGGCGTGAGCAGGCAATGAGCTGAGCCAGTGACGGGGTCCTCGTCGATCCCCGCGCCGGGCGCGAAGACGCGGCTCACCACATCGGTCTTCCGGCCAGGAGCGGTAGCGATGGTGAGAACATCGCCATGACGGGCAAGCGCGGGAAAATCCGGCCGCAGGG